>NZ_JDSS02000037.1:214839-229556 GCF_000584955.1 Candidatus Accumulibacter vicinus | reverse complement strand
CGACTGGCGCATCACGCGGCTGCTGGCGAGCGGCAGCATGCCGGCAGCGCTGCTGACGATCTGGGCCTTGTCGTTCCTGCCCAAGCAGAGCGCAGCCGTCTCGCAGATCATTTCGGTCTCGCTCGGGGTTGCCCTGCTGCTGACCGCGGCCGCGATCATCTTTCGCAACCAGCTGCAACAGCAGGCACTGGCGCAAGCCGACGATGTCGCACACACGCAATTGCGGACACCGATCACGATAGCCTTCGGCGCCCTGCTCGGGGTGCTGGTGACCATCTCCTCGGTCGGTGCCGGCGCGCTCGGCGTCGCCGTACTGTTCTACCTCTACCCCAGGCTGCCGGCGATCCGCATCATCGGCAGCGACGTTGCCCACGCGGTGCCGCTAACGCTGCTTGCCGGCCTCGGTCACTGGCTGATCGGCAGCGTCGATTGGTCACTGCTCGGCAGTCTGCTGCTCGGATCGCTGCCCGGCATCTGGCTCGGCAGCCACGCTTCGGCGAAAGTACCGGACCGCATTCTGCGTCCGATTCTTGCCGGCATGCTGGTGCTCATCGGCAGCAAGCTGATTGCCCACTAGGCCGCAGCGCTGGCGCTGACTAGCGCCTCATTTGACCCAAGGAACGAGCGCAATGTATCGCTACGACAAGACTGACCAACAGATCATCAACGAACGCGTCACCCAGTATCGTGACCAGATCAGCCGTCATCTGGCCGGCGAGCTCACGACCGACGAGTTGCGTCCCCTACGCCTGCAGAACGGCCTCTACATTCAGCGACACGGGCCGATGTTGCGGATCGCCATCCCCTACGGCATGCTCGCCGCCGCACAACTGCGCAAACTGGCCGAAATCTCGCGCCGCTACGACCGCGCTGTCGGGCACTTCACAACGCGCCAGAACATGCAGCTCAACTGGCCGCAGTTCGAGGAAACCCCGGCAATCCTCGCTGAACTGGCGAGCGTGCAAATGCACGCCGTACAAACCTCGGGCAATTGTGTGCGCAACATCACCAGCGACCATTTCGCCGGGATCGCCCCCGACGAACTGACCGACCCGCGCCCCTACTGCGAACTGTTGCGACAATGGTCGACCTTCCACCCGGAATTCGCTTTTCTGCCACGCAAGTTCAAGATTGCGGTCAATGCCGCGGCCGTAGATCGGGCCGTGATTCGTGCGCACGACATCGGTCTCGACCTCGTCCTCGATGACGACGGCGAAATCGGTTTCCGGGTATTTGTCGGCGGTGGCCTCGGCCGCACGCCGATCCTCGGCAAAGTGGTTCGCGAATTCCTGCCGCGCCGGCATCTGCTCTCGTACCTGGACGCCATCCTGCGCCTGTATAACCGCTATGGTCGTCGCGACAACATGTACAAAGCGCGCATCAAGATTCTCGTGCAGGCGCTCGGCATCGAGGAATTCAGCCGTCAGGTCGAAGCCGAGTGGTCGCAGCTCAAGGATGGTCCGACGACCGTGCCAGACGCCGAGTTCGCGCGCCTTGCCGGGCATTTCAACCCACCAGCCTGGGAAACGTTGCCGGCAGAAGACCCGCTGCACGCCGCCCGGATCAGGACAGACCGGGCCTTTGCCCACTGGGTCAGGCGCTGTGTGCATGCCCACAAGACGCCAGGCTATGCCGCCGTCACCCTTTCGCTGAAAGCGCCTGGGGTCGCTCCTGGTGACATCAGCGACGCGCAGATGCGGGCCGTTGCCGATCTTGCAGAACGTTTCAGTTTCGGCGAAGTACGCGTCAGCCATGAACAGAACCTGGTCCTTGCCGACGTCCGCCAGCGCGATCTCCACGAACTCTGGCAGATCGCCCGCAGCCATCGCCTGACGACCGCCAACATCGGCCTCCTGACCGACATGATCTGCTGCCCCGGCGGCGACCTCTGCGCGCTCGCCAACGCGCGCTCGACCCCGATTGCCGAGGCGGTCCACCAGAAATTCGACGACCTCGACTACCTCCACGACATCGGCGACATCTCGCTGAACATTTCGGGTTGCATGAATTCCTGCGGCCACCACCATGTCGCCAATATCGGCATCCTCGGCGTCGACAAGAACGACGAGGAATGGTACCAGATCACGATTGGCGGCCAGCAAGGCAATGCTGCGGCGATCGGCAAGGTCATCGGCCCCTCGTTCTACGCCCAGGAGGTCCCCTCGGTCATCGAGGCGCTGATCGCCGTTTATCTGGAAAACCGGACCGACAGCGAGCGTTTCATCGACACCTTGCAGCGCATCGGCATCGATCCGTTCAAGGCCCGCGCTTACGCCGGTCGAGATCGGCGCAGAACCGCCAAGGTCGATAGCCGGGAAAAGGAGGTCGTCAATGCCTAGGATCATCAAGAACAGACAAATCGTCGAGGACGACTGGCAGGTGCTCGCCCTCGCCGCAGGTGAAACGCCGGATACGGTGCCGCTGCCCGCTGCACCGGTGCTGCTGCCGCTGTCGGTCTGGCAGGCCCGCCGCGACGAAATCATTGCCCGCGCCGCGCCCCTTGGCGTCTGGCTCGACAGCCACGAAGGTCCGGAAGCGCTGGCCGGCGACATCGACCGTTTCACGGTGATCGGCGTCAATTTTCCGAAGTTCACCGATGGGCGCAGCTACTCCAGCGCCCGCCTGCTGCGCGAACGCTATGGCTACGGCGGTGAGATCCGCGCCCTCGGCGACGTCCTTCAGGACCAGCTCTTCTACATGCAACGCTGCGGCATCGACGCCTACGCGCTGCGGGCCGACAAGGACATGGAGAAGGCGCTGGCCGGCTTGTCGGTTTTCAGCGAGGCCTATCAGGCGGCGGTCGACCAACCGCAGCCACTGTTCCAAAGACGCCCAGTACAGGAACCGACATGAACAACCGGCTCAACCTCGACGACCCGGTGCTCCTCGACGCGCTGGCTGCCCGCGTCGATGCAGCCAGCGCGCTGCTGCACGAGATCGCCGACGACTTTTCGCCGGCTGCTTTCGCCAGCAGTCTCGGTGCCGAAGACATGGTGCTGACCGATCTGATCGTCCGCGAAGTCCCCGAGATCGAGATCTTCTCGCTCGATACCGGCCGCCTGCCGGTGGAAACCTACGATCTGATCGCTCAGGTCAGAAAGCACTATGGCCTGGCGCTTCACCTCTACTATCCGCGCCATGATCTCGTCGAGGCCTACACTTACGCGAACGGGATCAACGCCTTCTACGAGTCGGTCGAACTGCGCAAGGGTTGCTGTCTGGTGCGCAAGGTCGAGCCGCTGCAGCGCGCGCTGACTGGCCGGAAAGCCTGGATCACCGGCCTGCGCGCGCAGCAGGCGCCAACCCGTGATGGCTTGCCGATCCGCAGTGTCGACACCGCCAACGGTGGCCTGACCAAGTTCAACCCGCTCGTCGACTGGAGTGAACGCGAGGTATGGGCTTACCTCAAGCTCAACGAGGTCCCCTATAATGTCCTGCACGACCGTTTCTACCCGAGCATTGGCTGTGCGCCTTGTACACGGCCGATCACGCCTGGAGAGGATATCCGCGCCGGCCGCTGGTGGTGGGAAAACCCGGAATCCAGGGAATGTGGCCTACACGTCAAGCGCACCCAGCTTCCCGAAAGGCAATCATGAGCACAGCAACGCTCTCGCAACTCACTCAGGTCAAGCTATCTCATCTCGACTGGCTGGAATCCGAGGCCATTCACATCATGCGCGAGGTTGCCGGCCAGTGCAGCAATCCAGTACTGCTCTTCTCCGGCGGCAAGGACTCGATCTGCATGCTGCGTATCGCTGAAAAGGCTTTCCGCCCGGGCCGCTTTCCGTTTCCGCTGCTACACATCGACACCGGCCACAACTACCGGGAGGTCACCGACTTTCGCGACTGGCGCGCGCGCGAACTCGGCGAGCGGCTGATCGTCCGCTCGGTCGAGGACTCAATGGCACGTGGCACGGTTGTCCTCAAGTCACCCGATGAACCGCGCAACAAGCATCAGTCGGTGACGCTGCTTGAAGCGATCGAGGAATTCGGCTTCGACGCCTGTATCGGTGGAGCGCGTCGCGACGAGGAAAAGGCCCGTGCCAAGGAGCGCATCTTTTCGTTCCGGGACGAATTTGGTCAGTGGGATCCCAAGAACCAGCGACCCGAACTCTGGGATCTCTACAACGCACGCAGCTTCAAGGGCGAGAACATGCGCGTCTTCCCGATCTCGAACTGGACCGAGCTCGACGTCTGGCAGTACATCGAACGCGAACAGCTCGCGCTGCCGTCGATCTACTTTGCGCATTGCCGGCCGCTGGTGCGCCGCGGCGGTGGCCTGCTGCCGGTCACCGAAGTGACGCCGGCGAGACCCGGCGAAACGATCGAAAACCTGATGGTGCGCTTTCGCACCGTCGGCGACATCACCTGCACCGCGCCAGTGGAATCCGACGCCGACAGCGTCGCCAGGATCATTGCCGAAACGGCCATCACGACGATCACCGAGCGCGGCGCGACCCGCCTCGACGACCAGACCTCGGATGCTTCCATGGAACAACGCAAAAAGGAAGGATATTTCTGATGTCTGCGATGGAAAGACTGCCCACCGCCGCCGTTCCCGACAACGGCCTGCTGCGCTTTCTGACCTGCGGCAGCGTTGACGACGGCAAGAGTACGCTGATCGGCCGCCTGCTGTTCGACAGCAAGACCATTCTCGCCGATACCCTGCATGCCATCCAGCGGACTTCGGCAAAACGCGGCCTCGATGTCGTCGACCTGTCGCTGCTGACTGACGGCCTGCAGGCCGAGCGCGAACAGGGAATCACCATCGACGTGGCCTATCGCTACTTCACCACCGGTACGCGCAAGTACATCATCGCCGACGCCCCCGGCCACGAGCAATACACGCGCAACATGGTCACCGCTGCATCGACTGCCGACCTGGCCATCATCCTCATCGACGCCCGCAAGGGGGTGTTGACGCAAACCCGCCGCCACTCCTATCTGGCACATCTGCTCGGCATTCCGCATATCGTCGTGGCGGTCAACAAAATGGATCTCGTCGACTACTCACCCGCAACCTTCGCGCAGATCCGCAGCGACTATCAGGGATTTGCTGCGGGGCTGGGTCTGACCGACGTACGCTTCATCCCGATGTCGGCGCTGCAGGGCGACATGATCGTCGAGCGCGGCGAGCGCCTCGACTGGTACGACGGTCCGACGCTGCTCGAGATTCTCGAGAGTGCGCTGGCCATCCACAGCGCCCACGCCGAAAAATTCCGCTTTCCGGTGCAGTACGTCTGCCGCCCACAGGATTCCGCCAACCCGGAACTGCACGATTATCGTGGCTTCATGGGCCGTGTCGAATCGGGCGAACTGGTCGTTGGTGATGTGGTTACGGTGCTGCCTTCCGGGCGGGAAACGCGCGTCAAGGACATCCAGGTGCTCGGCGAATCGCTTGACCGGGCCGTGGCCGAACAGTCGGTGACGATTCTGCTCGAAGACGAGATCGACATCTCGCGTGGCGACATGATCGTCAAGAGCGGTGAATTGCCGAAGGTCGCCAAGCAGATCGACGCGATGCTCTGCTGGCTGTCGGAGTCGCCGCTTGATCCACGCCGCAAGTACCTGCTCCGCCACACCACCCGCGACAGCAAAGCCATCCTCGCCGGCATCGTCTTCCGCGTGGACATCAACAGCATGCAGCACGAGACGGCCGAGCGACTGGAGATGAACGACATCGCGCGCGTCAGCTTCAGGCTGGCACAACCGATCTTCGCCGACCCCTATGCGGAAAGCCGTGGGACCGGCGCTTTCATCGTCATCGACGAGTCATCGAACAATACCGTCGGCGCCGGCATGATCGTCTGACCATCCGTACCGACCATGGACATTCACGGCAAACCCATCGCGGAACGCATCGACTGGCTGTTCGGCCTTGCCGACCGCCACAGCACGATTTTTCGCAGCCCGGAAGCCTGGCTGGCCCGGGAACGTTATCTGGCCGAGCACCCAACCGCGATCGCCGTCCTCAAGTGCATGGACGGCCGCATCAACATTCCCGTCGCCACCAACACTCCGGTGGGAATCCTGATGCCCTTCCGCAACCTCGGTGGCATTTTTGACCTTGGCTGGCCACATCTTGGGGAGGTCCTTGCACACCACGTACAACGCGTCGTCGGTGCCGGCCGGCATGTCGTGGTCCTGGTCACCTACCACTACTCGCAAGGCGACCCCAAGCGCGGCTGCGCCGGTTTCCAGTACGACACGGCAGCGGCGATCGCACACACCTACGAAATTCGCCACCAGGTCGAACACATTTTCGGAAGCGACCACGGCACCGTCTATCCGCTGGTTTGTGGTTTCGAAACCGACGAGGATGCGCTGGTCATCCACGGCACCGCCGGCGACAAACTCGACCTGGCAACCTTGACTTCAAGTGACCGGGCAACCCTCGAACTGCGCTTCGCCGCCCTGCTGCCGGACATGCCGGCGCGCATGCGCGCCGACCTGCTGCCACTGCTGTATGGCAACCTGGCCCATATCGAAGACGTACGCGCGCAGATTCGCCGTAACGAACGTCTGCTCGACATCGAACACCGCGAGTGGATGATCTGTCTCGGCCGAGGCTTCGACTTCCTGCACACGCCCAACATCGCCCTGATCATCGGCCCTTACAGCCCGAATCTGGATGTCCCGATCCGCCGCGCGGCCGGCATCATTGAAGCCAATATGCAGGCCGGTCGCATCCCGGACGACGGTTTTCTGCTGCTGGCCTCGGTGCCCTACGATGAAATCGGAGTGGACCGCGCACGCGCCGAACTCAAGTCGCGATTCCTCTCGACTTTCGCCGCCGATGTCATTCGTGCCGAGTTTCCCCATCTCAGCGAGCAGATGACCATCCGCACCGCCGTCCTCGACTGGCGCTCACGAACCCTGGAAACGATCGCGTAAGGGAGGTTCAAGGCGCCAGGAAAACCCCATCCTCTTCCGCCGACTCCCTTCTGCCTTGACCCTCATCATGTCCCTCCACACCCATCTGATTTTCGGCTTCCATTCGGTTCTTGCCAAACTGCGCCACGATCCAGGTGCGGTGCGCGAGATCTATGTCGATGCGGGTCGCCACGACGCGCGTCTGCGTGATCTGCTTGGCCACGCGGAGTTCGCCAAGGTACGGATACTGCCGGTCGAGTCTGCCCGCCTTGCAGCGATTGCTCCCGGCGCCAGGCACCAGGGGGTCATCGCCAGCGTCGATGCCATTCGACGCCAGTTAGCGCTGGACGATGTGCTCGATACGCTCGAAGAGCCGGCTTTCCTGCTGGTTCTCGACGGCATTCAGGATCCGCACAATCTCGGGGCCTGCCTGCGCGTCGCTGATGCCGTCGGTGCGCACGCAGTAATCGCACCCAAGGACCGTGCTGTCGGCCTGACCCAAACAGCCGTCAAAGTGGCCAGTGGAGCTGCCGAAACCGTACCGTACATCACGGTTACCAATCTGGCTCGCACCCTGCGTGAACTCAAGGAACGCGAAATCTGGGTGATCGGTACCGATGACGAGGCGAAAGAAGATCTCTATGGCGCGCAGTGGCCGGTGGCCTGCGCCTGGGTACTGGGTGCCGAAGGCGACGGCCTGCGCCGCCTGACTCGGGAAACCTGCGATCAACTGGTACGCATCCCGATGCTTGGATCGGTGACCAGTCTCAATGTCTCGGTGGCCACCGGCGTCTGCCTTTACGAGGCGCGGCGGCGAGCCCGCCAGCAAACCGGCAGGAAGTAGCCCACCACTACTCCCGTCTCTCAGGTCTTGTACGAGTAACGATAGACGTAGCCCTTGTAGCCATAACGATAATTCTGGCGGCTGACATTGAGGTCGTTGAAAACGAAGCCCTTGACCTGCACACCCGCCTGATTGAGCCGTTTGACTGCTTGTTCGAGTTCGCGAATCGGGTGTTTTCCTGCTCGGGCGATCATCAGCGTCGCTCCGACATGACGTCCAATGATCGCCGCATCGGAGACGGCGAGCACCGGCGGTGCATCGACGATCACCGTATCGAAGTTCGCCGCGAGTGCGGCCAGCAGTACCTCAAAACGCGGATGCATCAGCAACTCGGAGGGATTGGGCGGAATCTGCCCGGTCGCGACCACCCGCAGTGTGGGCAACACCGTGGGCTTGAGGATTTCTTCAAGCGAGGCCTGTCCGGCCACATACTCGGACAATCCAGGCGAACGCTCGATGTCGAATTCCTTGTGAAGGTGCCCCCGGCGCAGGTCGGCGTCGACGATCACGACGCGTTTATCAAGCTGCGCAAGGACGGCGCCCAGGTTCTTGGAAACGAAGCTCTTGCCCAGACCCGGACTCGATCCGGTAATCAGCAAGGAGTTGCGCTGCGCGTCGAGGAGCGCGAAATGAAGCGTTGTGCGCAGTCCGCGCAGGCTCTCCACCGCGTCTTCCTCCGGATAGACAACCGCCAGCAGTCCGCCCGTGCCACCACGCCCGTGGCGATGCAATTCGACCTCGGCCTTGCTGTGCGGCACTGTCGCGTACACCGGCAGACCCAGTTGTGATTCGATGATCTCAGGGTCTTCGACGACCACGCGCAGCGAGCGCAACACCCAGATTACCAGCATGCTGATCAACAGGCCGAGCAGCAATGCAATGCTCAGAATGGCGACCGGACCGGCGCCAACCGGTTTGCGGGCGACCGCAGCGACGTCGATGACGCGCACGTCGCCAACGGTGCCGGCTTTGGAAACCCGCAACTGCTGAGCGGTGTTGAGCAACTCGGTATACAACCGGTTGGAAACCTCGACATCACGAGCAAGGCGCAGAACGGTCTGCTGGGTATCGGGCAAGCGCGCAACCTCGGCGTCGAACTGCTTGCGGCGTTCATTGAGCCGCTGCAGCTTGTTGTCCATCGCTTCGATCCGCGGGTGCTCCGGTTTGAAGTGCTGACGCAGTTCGTCCCGCTCCTGCTTGAGCAGCACCGCGGCATTTTCGACGTCAACCAGCGACTTCAGGATCGCCTGTGTTTCGAGGTTCAGATCGAGAGAGCCGCGACTCTGACGGTAGTTGTTGTAAGCCGCTTCGGCGCTGTCCAGTTGCGTTTTCAGCGCAGGGAGCTGGGTTTCGAGGAACTTCAGGGTTTTCTCGGCTTCGGCTGATCGTCGTTCGACATTCTGGCGAACATAGGTGTTCTGGATGTCGTCGAGGACCAGACCGATCTCGGCCGGGTCCTGCCCGAGCAGGCTCAGTTCGAGGACTCCCGACTTCTTGCCGCGTTCCTTGACCGAGTAGTTGCGACGCAGATCGTCAATCGCCGTTTCCGCAGAAAGCTTTATGAGCCAAAACTGCGTACCCGGCCGTGCCTTCAGGTCCGCAACAAAAATCGCGTAGTCCTGGTTACTGGCGCGCATCCCGGCCTTGCCTTTGAGAACCAGCTGATCATCCTCGTCGAAAACTTCAAATGCCCCGCCCTCGCCGGCGATCAGGGTATGTAGCTGGTCAAGTTGCACCCGCGGGACATCGAGCGAATCGACCTGAATACGCTCCCCCCCCCAGGCGAAGCTGGAGAGGCCCAGCCATGGCGAATTGGGCTCGTCGCCCTCGTAACGCTTGGCAACCGCGCTGCCAAGCAGAGGTAATGTTCTCGGCTTGGCAATGATGTCGAGCTTGAGCTTGGCCACCACCCGTCCGAGGACCATCCGAGAACTCAGGATTTCGATCTCGGCAGAAACCGTCGTATCGTCACCCAGCAGTGGTTGCAGGGCTTTCAGCGAGCCGACCCCGGAGCTTTTTTCCTCGACCTGCAACAAACCATCTGCCCGGTACACCGGCTTGACCACCAGCAACCAGGCCAGACCAATGGCCACTGCCAGCAGACTGATCGTCGCAATCAGCCAGCGGTAGTCGATCAATACGGCAATGATCTCGCCAAGCGCCAGGCCTTCCTCCGCCTCTTCGGAAGAAATCTGCGGCAGCGCCTGCGTTGCGGCTGCGTTCATGCCGGGAACAGTCTTCGCACTGGCAGCGGGTCTTGACTGGTCGTTATCCATTGATCATCCGTAGTTGCAGCCGCCCGACAACGGGCTTGGCGGTTAGGCATGGTGAGCCGCCAGACCCTCGCAATCGGCGCACCTGGCCAGACTGGGATCGGAAAAGCGGGCCCGCTTCAGGTTTAGCGCGACGGTTGTCGGCCACCGAAAAGTGGGAAATAGGTCTGACTGGTCAGATTGAGCATCTGTGCCGTCGGCAGTATGTTGGCGATCACGCGCTGCCAGCGGACAATCGGTGCCGTGTCGACGTAAATGATGTCGCGAGGCCGTAGCGGGAAGCGGTCGGCGAGCAGCATCGCATCCGGCAGACTGGCATTGAGATGGAACAACTCTGGCGTATCGCTGTTGCCGCGCATGACATAGACCCAGCGTGGATCGGCGGTCGTCTGATTGATGTAACCGGAATCGCTGAGCGCTTCCGCAAGTGTCGAACGTTTCTTGTTCATCACCAACGAACCCGGCTTGGCAACTTCGCCAAGCACAAACACCTTGTTATAGCTACGGTCAGCGACGTTGACAATGTCGCCCTGCTCAAGCAGTGCATTCTGCTCGCTGAGACCGTAATCATACATTGCCTGAATATCGACCAGATAAGTCGTACCCCGCCGCGTCAGCAGCACACGACTGAAATCCGCATCGGGCGTGAAGCCCCCGGCTCGATTGACCGCATCGAGGACGGTCATCGGAATGTCGGTCACCTGTTGTATCCCCGGTTTGAGCACTTCACCAACGACGTACACCTGCTGGCTGCGGAATGCCACCATGCGCACGTCGAGCTGAACCTTCTCGATGTACTTGGCCAGTCTGGTCGACAGAATCGACCTGACCTCGCTGGTCGTCTTGCCCTGAACCTTGATGACGCCGACGTAGGGAAAGAAAATCGTCCCGTCTTCGGCGACTACGGTGCCGGCTTGTTCGGCCGTACGAAAGCTGCCGGCGGGGATGGTCAGCTCCGGATGGTCCCAGACAATGATCGAGATGATGTCACCGGGACCAAGTCGGTATTCGGGCACGGCCGCAGGTTTATCGCTTGACGGGCGAGGATTGTTCTTTTCCGCCGCCTTGGCAGAGCTGGTCCCGTCGCCGACTGGCGGCCGGGCCGCCTTGAAAAGGTCGATGATCAGTTCAGCAGTGATCGGCTTGATTTTGACGTTGGCGGGAACCAGCGTATCCCCCTGCTGTATCGGTAGCCTTACATCCGACTCATCGCGGTGACTGTACGCCTGATTGCCAGGAATGATCATGCAGCCCGCCAGCGTACCCACGGCGAGACACGTCAGGATCTGGCGGCTCCTGGCCAGAGGAACCGGAGACACATTCATGCTGAAGCTCATATCTTGATATCTTACACTCCCGCGAACGGACGGCCGATCAAGCCGTTCAAACCAGCTTGCTGACCCAGGGCTCGAGTGCTTCCTCGATCAGCTGCAGTGCCTCGGCGTGCGCTTCCTCTCCACGCCGATACGGGTCGGGAATCTCCGTTTTCGTCCAGTGCCCGAGCAGGAAGGTCTTGCCACGCGCTGTCGGGTCCATCGCCAGCACGGCGTCCCGGTGGTGTGTTTCCATCACCAGCACCAGTTCGGCCCAGCGGAGCCGCTCGCGAGTGAGCTGACTGGCACGGTGAGCACTGAGATCCACACCACGCGCGTGCATCATTGCGCAGGTCGCCTCTGCCGCTGGATGATTGACCAACGCACCGATGCCTGCCGAGCGCGCCTCAATCCGCTTGCCGGCCTTCTCGATGCGTTGACGCAGAAGAAATTCTGCTGCCGGGCTGCGGCAGATGTTGCCGGTACAGACGGTGAGAATCCTGTTGAACATTTGAAGTCATCCACCCCCGGGCGGGACGCTGAATTCGAAGCCCACGCCCTCGCCCCGGACCATGCGTTGGCCGCACTCTTTCGAGTATATCAAAGTGCTCTGCGCGCAGCGGCGATCGGCACGCCGGCTGCCTCCTCCGGTCATGGCAATGTAGGCGGAACGAACGTCGTTCTCGGCATTGCGAGAGATGAACAGCCTCACATCGATACCCCGCTGTTTGGCGAGACGCCTTTTGATACGCAGCGCATCGCGCTGGATTCTGCCAATCAACTGATCATTGCCTTCGGTGGGAATGTGCACCACACAGTAGACTCGGCGTTCTTCGCGACTTGATGTGGTCATCTGATGAATACTCACCTGGTAATCATAGTCGCTGCCAAGCCCTTCTGAAATTACGCCAAGCACCTCCCGACATCTCTCCTTGCGCAGATAGCCAATAAAGATGCCGCGCACCTTCACCGACGGCAGGCCGAACCAGCCGTTGATCGACCGTAGCCAGGGCACGATCCGACTTGGCCGCAGAATCGCCAGGAAATATGCGCCGCATACGCCGATGAACAACCAGAACATCAGATACTCCGGCACGTCAAACAATAGACCACTGATACCGATCAGTCCAAAGAGCAGCTGGATGGTAACAGCCAACGCAACCACGTCGCAAACGCGATAATCAGCGCAAACGAAGAGGTGGTGCAGATGGTGGCGGTCGGGGCGAAACGGTGACTTGCCCTGCCAGATGCGGCGAATCATGACCCCTACGGTATCCATCAGCGGCAATGCGAACAGCCACAAGGCAGTTACCGGGGTCATCACGGGCTCTTGGTCCTCTCCTCCCTGTGACAGCACAATGAACAACCAGGCAAACAGGAAACCCAGCAGCATGCTCCCGTTGTCCCCGAGAAAGACTCGCGCCCGGGGGTTCCCAGGGTAGCGCAGATTGTAATAGAGGAAACCCCCGATACCACCCATCAGGGCAATGATCAAAAAGACATATCCAGCGCTGTTACCACTATGGGCAAGCATGGCGACAAGCGCCAGACTGACCAAGCTCACCGAGCCCGACAAACCATCAATGCCATCAATCATGTTGAGGGCGTTGATCAAGCCGATGGTCGAGAAAATTGCCATGGGGATGGCCAGCCAACCCAGATCGACAGGCCCCCCTGGCAAAATTTCTCCCAGTGATCTCAGTTCGACACCGCCGATCAGAACCATCGATAGAGCAACCAGGGCTTGAATAATCAAACGGGGCTTGAAGCCGAGGCCCCAGATGTCGTCGGCAAGACCGGTCAGAAAGATGGCCACGGCGCCGACAAGAAGCCCAGGCAGCACGGGCAAGGGAGACCAGCTGAAATCCCCGAAAAGCCAGTCGTCCAGCAGTGGTACGCTCATGAGAACGGCGAGCACGCCAAAACCACCAACGAATGGTGTGCTGGTTTCATGCTGCTTATGCCCGCCGGGTTGATCCATGATCCCCAGACGACTGGCGAGCACAGCACTCAGCCGGATTGCCGCACCGGATATCAACAGACAGACGCCAAATAGAACGGCCAATTCCATGGCCACCTCCACAGTTTACTGCCAAGATCCCGCCTCCGCCGAGGCGGATCACACGCTCATCATTTCACCCGTCTCTACACAAGCAGAACCCTTGCTGGCTCTGCTGTCGCGCCGAGGAGTTTGAAAGGCGTCAGGTCAGGCGACGACCGCCGAAGAGCAGACCAATGAGACCGATGCCCAAAAGTGCCAGCGAGGCAGGTTCGGGAATGGCATTGAGCTGGAGGTGCATTTTGAAGCTGACGTCGGCAGGAAGCCTCGGCTGGCCCAATACGGGCGCCAGCCAGTTCAAGTCCTGCTCGGACCACGCGGCGAAGGTTTCGTCCGCAGTATTCAATTTCCAATGGATGGAGAACTCATCGCCGGTCACGGATGGGTTGGGATCGAACAGGTAAGACCCGGGGTTACTACCCATGACCGCGGCCAGGATCGACAGCCCCAGGCGCATGACCGGATCGCTTGACAACGCCGTGTAGTTTGGCCACGACCTGGTCACATCGAAAATCATGGTGTCAGGGGGTAGCGCCGGATCGGCACCAGCTTCAAGTTTGGCAAATGCCTGGTAGCTATATGGCTTTAACGAAAGAGGCCCCAGCCCGGCCGGCAAACCGCCCAACGGGGCGAGCAGAGTATCGACGAACTTGTACTTGCCAGTGGCGTACTCTTTGAAAGCCGTGTCCGGATTGGAACACCCAGGCGCCCCGGCGGCTCCATAAGAGAAGCATCCCTCGGTCAGATCGAGGATCATCTGTCCCTTGATGCCAGCCGTTGCCGGCGCAGCAACCAAGAGCCCCGCAGCGAGACCAGCGATGGAAAGTGCCGGGCCAAAAGTCGATTTCAGATTCATCATGGTAGCTCCTAGAAAAACTCGTGAAGTAACATTGCCTGACCCCTCTGCCAGACAACCGTAATGCGGAACATTTCTTTTTTATATCATAGCAATTCGCCACGAAAGCAAAGCAATATTCATGCTATGTATGGCCATTAAATCAAAAGCTTCTTATAAACAGCCCGGTATTGATGAGTTGTCATATTTACTAGCCTGTTTTTGCTCACCGCAAGCAGCCATGTGTAAAAAAAGTCGACATCTCTCGGCGCCACAGCACCGTATTCCCGGCGGTTGAAGATCACCGAACGTAACGCCTTCGTCCAGAACTCCAGGCGCGCCAACGCGGCAACCGGCCTGGCTGCCTTGCAGCGCTGGGCCAAACGCCACAAACTCGCTGCGTTTGTCACCCTCACACTGAACGAACCCGTCATTCGAGGAGGCCAAAGCGCAAGACGCTCTACTCGACGGGTGCTATCGCCTGGAAACGGATGTGCCGCAAGGCTTGATGGATGCGAAG
>NZ_JDSS02000037.1:210962-214829 GCF_000584955.1 Candidatus Accumulibacter vicinus | reverse complement strand
TGGAACCGGCAAGCCTTGCTTGCCGGTTCCCTCTCGACCGCAGTGTTGGGCAACAGGTCAATCATCGTCGTGATGTTGGTAGCCATGCATCAAAGGCCCGAAGTCGGAACCACCGGATCTTACGGGCTCGTTTGTTGAAGCCGGAAGTTTTACTCCGTACTTGCGTTCGAAATCTCGGCGGAGCAGCCAGTCCCGGACGTAAAGCACCACGGCAAATACCAAAGCGGCTGCCACTCCGCACAACAGAATAAAGATACCAAGGTAGTTGAACGGCACGCCCTCAATGGTGCAACAGTGCTCCTTTGTTGCACCGGAGAACACCTTCTCGACCACAGTTGCTACATGGCCAAACAGGACAACAAGCAAGACCAGCCCGACAGCCAAAGTGGCCAGGTAAGGCGCACACTTTGGCTTCGGTGCGGTTGAGTGCGGATGGCTCATGGTGCCCAACGTTGGAGGTGAGCACCTTGACGCAGTAAGGCGGCGAGTGTGCTCCAGCGACGCTTTAAACGGCAACGTGTTGCCGTTCAGCGGCGCGCCAGCTTCTGGAGCGTCCGCTGCGACAGCAGGTTGGGCCCCACATCCAAACGTGCGGAATCTACCCTGAAGAAGTAATCGCAGCCTTTTTCTCCTCGTACTCTTGCTTTTCGATTTCTCCCTTGGCATAGCGTTCGTTCAGTACTTCCAGGGCGGACGCCGACGGCTCGCTCCAAGACCGTTTCATGAAGTCACGGAAGCCGGACTTATCCGTCGACCTGCCACGCCACCTGCAACCGATGCCGCCTCTTCTCACCATGAACAGAAGCATCACTACCATCATGACGAAACAGATGAGCGGAAAGATCCACCCGAAAGCGGGCCATTGCATTTCGCGCCACCACGGCCATGGATAGGGCTGTTGCGTCACTTGGTCTGCGGCGAACACCGACGACGCGCAAGCAAACTCAAGCAGGGCCAAATGCAAACAGATCAGCGCACGTTTCATAATGTCCATAGGTTCCTCCTTCAGTCGCCGGAATGATGTCAGCCCGAGTTCTATGCCTTGCGATCGCACCGAAACACAGTGTCCTCGTCTCGATAGAACTCGCACTGCTTTGTCAGCGCCTCCTTGAGACGAAGCCGTGCGCGGTGAATCCTGATCTTCGCTGATGCCACGGAGCACTCGCAGATTTCGGCCGTTTGCTCTGCTGAAAGCCCCTCGAGATCGTGCATGATGAGGGCGGCACGGTACGTGTCAGGGAGGCTGTCGATCACGTTCCGGATGCATTCGTTCATCTCGCCCACAACCATTTGCTCATCGATGGCGCGATCCGTATCGATTGGTTCCGGGCTCTCGTCCAGCTCAACGATGCGCGTCCTTCGATCGGGATGGCGCAAGTAATCGGCCGCAACTCGGCTGGCGATGGAAAAAGCCCATGTCTTGATCGACGAGCGCCCGGCAAAGGAGGCAAGCCCCTTGTTCATGCGCATCAGGGTTTCCTGCCGCAGTTCTTCTGCTACCACGCGGTCTCCAACGTACCGTTCGAGGTAACGCAGGAGCGGCTGCGCCAGATCACGAGCGACGTCCTTGAACGCGGATTGTCCTACTGCACCGTTCATTTCATGCTCCCGAAGCAACGTTCCGCCCCCTAATCACGCAGGGGCGGCGCATCATCAAACGCCCTGTCAACTGCACCCGTATCCCTCACTCGTCGCGGGATTGACTGCCGGCTTCTTCCCTGCGGAATTCGGCGCACTGGCAGGACGGGCTTGACTGCCACAGGTATCCATCATTTTCGACATCATCCCCATCATCATATCGGGGGGCTGCGCCGTGTTGGTCCTTCCGGCGCTCTCGGCATCGTTCTCGGGCGCGCATCCGCACCCATGACTCGTTCCGGCGTTCCCTACCTCACCTGCAGCCAACGGCAACATGTTCAGCGCGGCCTGCAGCGTCTTGCGGGCAGGGACTTGACGAATCTTGTCCGCGTGCCGGATCGCCGCGTGGATTTCCGGGTCGCTAAGACCAACTTTTCGCGATTCCGGGATGTGAAACTCGATGCAGGGTACGCAATTGCTGCCCATGGCGGCTCCAAGAGCCACCAGTTCACGGTCACGGTGGGTCAGATCACTCATGATGTTCTCCTGTAAGTTTCGGGTGACAAGTATCGGACGATTCTTTCCTTGTCCACTCACTTAGACGGGTTTCCCGGCCTAATGGATACATTCATTGGCGACGAAAACGTGCATCCGCTGTATTGCCACCCGACCCCGGAGATCTTCAACGAAACGGCGCAAAGGTCTACGTGCTCACTTGCTGCGGCGAAGGCAAGTCTTCGACGACGATCTGCGGAGGGGCAAAGCGGCCGTTTACTTGCCGGATGCCCTGGAGCGCAAGTACGCCTCGGCGAATACGAGCTGGGGCTGGCAATAGGTTTTTGCCTCGGGCAGTGATTCGGTCGACCCGCGTAGCGGCATGGAGCAGCGTCATCATCTCGACGAGAAGCGGCTGCAGCGGGCGATGAAGAAGGTGGTGACGGCAGCGGGGATCGCCAAGCCGGCGACTCCGCACACGCTTCGCCATTCCTTTGCCACCCACCTGCTGGAAAGTGGATACGATATTCGCACGGTGCAGGAACTGCTGGGCCATGCGCAGGGTGAATTTGTCCTTCGGGTCAATAGCCGAAGAATCCGTTGGTTAGGGGCCACCTGTGGACATCGAGGAAAGATGTCTGTATAAAGGGCGGATGGAAGCGGAACTTGAGGCGTTGCGTGTGCGCCCTATCGAGAAGAGGGAAGAGGGTCGCTATCGGGAGTTGATGGCGCAACACCACTATCTGGGCGATCTGGCCAAGATCGGCCACACGCTATGGTACGTCGCGGCGTGCGGCGAGGACTGGGCGGCGTTGCTCAGTTTTTCGGCTGCGGCGTGGAAATGTGGGGTTCGTGACCGCTGGATCGGCTGGGATTTCCGGCATCAGTACGATCGTCTGGGGTTGATCGCGAACAATAGCCGCTTTCTGATTCTGCCCGACTGGCACCGTCCGAATCTGGGTTCGAAGGTTCTTTCGCTGTGCCAGGAGAGGATCGTCGCGGACTGGCAGGATCGTTTCGGCAAGCGGCTCCTCTTGCTGGAGACGTTTGTCGATCCTTCGCGTTTTCAGGGAACGGTCTACCGGGCCGCGAACTGGACGTGCCTGGGGCTGACCCAGGGCTTTCGTCGCACGCGTGCTGGGTACACGGCCCACTCGGAGTCTCCCAAGCTGGTTTTCGTCAGGCCGCTGCAGCGCGATGCGCCGGCCCAGCTTTCGCGCGCGTTTCTCCCCCCCGCCTATGCTCAAGGAGTGCCCCGAATGATGCTCAGTGCCGAACAGATGCGTCTGCTTCCCGACTTCTTTGCCGCCATCCCGGATCCGCGGCGCGCCCAAGGCAGGCGCCATCCTCTGCCGAGCGTGTTGGCCATCGCGACGGCGGCGACTCTATGCGGGATGCGCGGCTACAAGGCCATCGCCGCTTGGGCGAAAGACCTCAAACCGCGAGCGCGCGAACGCTTTCGCTGTCGTCGCGAGCAGGGAATCTACCGCGTGCCGAGTGAATCCATCCTTCGTGACGTCCTGATCCGTGTCGATCCGACCGCGCTCGATAAGGCCTGCCAGCAATGGAACCAGGCGTACGCCCGCGACGATCAGAGTCTGGCGGTGGATGGCAAGACGATGCGCAACGCCAAGGACGAGCAGGGCGCGCAAACGCACATCCTGAGCGTCGTTGGTCATCAGACGGGCACCTGTCACACCCAAAAAAAGTCGGCACATTGCCCGTAGAAAGCCAGGAAGAAGCCAAGCAAACCAATGAGATCGGGATGTTCATCCCGTTGCTCGACGGCATCGA
>NZ_JDSS02000037.1:209819-210937 GCF_000584955.1 Candidatus Accumulibacter vicinus | reverse complement strand
CGGCAACGCCAAAGCGTGAAGTGCGGCGGAGAACAAATTTACCGTGGGGCCATGCGGATGTCGCGATGACGATGATCTACACGCCTGTGCTCAAGCGGGGTGGGCGAGGCGTTCGCAGCCCGCTCGACGCGCTTGGGTAGCAAGGCGCACCGCGGTCTCAGGCGCGAATCGGCCGGATCAACCCGAAACTTTCCGCTTGGCATGCTCGGCAACAGCCCGAATGGCTGACGAAAGAACGTTTCAAGGACTCATTGTCCGAGGATTTCCAGCAACATGCGGTCCACGCCCGTTTGCCAGTCCGGCAGAACGAGGTCAAAGGCGGCCCGTAGCTTGCGCGTATCGAGACGGGAGTTGTGGGGGCGTGGGGCGGGGACCGGGTAGGCACTGCTCGGTACGGCCTGGATGGCCTCTGGATCTACCCTGATCGCCTGTCCGGCCGCGCGTGCATGTTCGATGACATGCCGGGCGTAGCCGTGCCAACTGGTCTCGCCGCCGGCTACCAGATGGTAGAGGCCGGCGAGGTCTGGGCGATGCTGTACGCTGCGAATGGCGTGCGCGGTCACGTCCGCCAGCAGATCGGCCCCGGTCGGCGCGCCGATCTGGTCAGCGACGACCTGGAGTTGATCGCGCTCGCTCGCCAGCCGCAGCATGGTGCGGGCAAAGTTGTTGCCACGCGCAGCAAAGACCCAACTGGTGCGGAAGATCAGATGCCGGTCGCAGCGAGCCACCGCCTGCTCACCTGCGAGCTTGGTCTTGCCGTAGACACCGAGCGGGCCGGTCGGGTCGCTTTCTTGCCATGGCGCTTTGCCGCTGCCATCAAAGACGTAGTCGGTCGAGTAATGCACCAGCCAGGCACCGAGCCGCCCGGCTTCCTCGGCGAGCACACCGGGCGCCAGGGCGTTGATGGTTCTTGCCAGTTCGGGTTCAGACTCGGCCTGGTCGACTGCCGTATGGGCGGCGGCGTTGACGATGATGTCGGGAGCGACCGTGCGCACACAGCCAGCCAGCCCGGCGAGATCGGTGAAACTGCCGCACAGGCCGCCGGCTCCTTCGTAATCGAGGGCGACGATCTGGCCGAGCGGTGCCAGGCTGCGCTGCAATTCCCAGCCGACCTGTCC
>NZ_JDSS02000037.1:205986-209415 GCF_000584955.1 Candidatus Accumulibacter vicinus | reverse complement strand
CGCGGTAGGCACCGGACTGGACATGGCGAACCCAGTCCTGATTCTCGAGATACCACTGTACGGTCTTGCGGATACCGGTGTCGAAGGTTTCCGCCGGTTTCCAGCCCAGTTCCCGCTCGATCTTGCGGGCGTCGATGGCGTAGCGGCGATCGTGGCCGGGCCGGTCGGCGACATAGCTGATCTGTTCGTGGTAGGGCTTGCCGTCGGCACGTGGTCGAAACTCGTCGAGCAGCGCGCAGACCGTGTGTACGATGTCGAGATTGGGTTTTTCGTTCCAGCCGCCGATATTGTAGGTCTCGCCGGGACGACCGGCTTCAAGGACGCGCCGGATGGCACTGCAGTGGTCCTTGACGTAGAGCCAGTCGCGAATCTGCTGGCCGTCGCCATAGACGGGCAAGGACTTGCCGGCGAGGGCATTGACGATGATCAGTGGGATCAACTTCTCGGGGAAGTGGTAGGGGCCGTAGTTGTTCGAGCAGTTGGTGGTGAGCACTGGCAGGCCATAGGTGTGATGGTAGGCGCGCACCAGGTGGTCGCCTGCTGCCTTGCTTGCAGAGTAGGGACTGTTGGGCTCGTAGCGATGGGTTTCACTGAAAGCAGGTTCGTCTCTGGCCAAAGAGCCATAGACTTCGTCGGTGGAGACCTGCAGGAAGCGGAAGCCCTGTCTGGCCTCGTCGGCTAGGCCGTTCCAGTAAGCGCGCACGGTTTCCAGCAGATGGAAGGTCCCGACGATATTGGTCTGGATGAAGTCCTCCGGGCCGTGGATCGAGCGGTCGACGTGTGATTCGGCCGCGAAGTTGATGATTGCGCGCGGCTGGTATTGCTCCAGCAGGCGATTAGTCAGTTCGCGGTCGCCCATGTCGCCGTGCACGAAGAGGTGCCGCGGGTCGTTGGCCAGCGAGGCGAGGTTTTCGCGATTGCCCGCGTAGGTCAGCTTGTCGAGGTTGATCAGGGCTTCATCGCTCTGCATCAGCCAGTCGATCACGAAGTTGGCTCCGATGAAGCCGGCGCCGCCGGTAACCAGAATCATGGGGAAGGCCTTTCAAGCAGGGTTGCGGGGGAATGCATGCCGCGATCGGCGGGCGAATCATAGCGCGCGCAGGGTCCAAGCGGTATCGGTAGCAGACTCATCTGCCGTAGCTGTCCTCCAGACGAACGATGTCATCTTCTCCGAGGTAACTGCCGGACTGGACCTCGACGATTTCGAGGTCGATCTTGCCGGGGTTTTCCAGGCGATGAATCACGCCGAGCGGAATATAGGTCGACTGGTTTTCAGAGAGCAACAGCGATTCGTCGCCGCGCGCGATCAGTGCCGTACCCTTGACGACGATCCAATGCTCGGCGCGGTGATGATGCTTCTGCAGACTGAGGCTTGCACCTGGCTTGACCAGGATGCGCTTGACCTGGTAGCGCGGGCCGTTCGCCACCCCCTCGTAACTGCCCCAGGGACGATGCACGATGTGCCGGAATTCGGTTTCGCAACGTGTCGCGGACTTCAATTCTTCGACCAGCGCCTTGACCTCCTGCGCTTTCGACTTGTCGGCCACCAGCACCGCATCAGGGGTGGCGATCACGATCAGTTCCCTGACCCCCACCGTCGCCAGCAATCGTCCTTCGGAGAAGAGGACGCAATCGTGGGTGTCGACGCTATGCACATCGCCGCGTTGCGTGTTGCGGTTGGCACCGGTCTGTGCGATGGTCGACAGGGCATCCCAGGCGCCGATGTCGTTCCAGCCGGCAGCCAGCGGAATCACGACTCCCCGCTCGGTCTTTTCCATGACCGCATAGTCGATCGAGTTCGACGGGCTGGCCGCAAAAGCGACCGGATCGAGGCGGAGAAAGTCGAGATCGCGACGAGCACTCGCCACCGACGTGGTCACACAGTTGCGGATCGCCGGCGCGAAGCGGTCGAGTGCTTCGAGGTAGGTATCGGCGCGGAACAGGAACATGCCGCTATTCCAGAAGTAGTCGCCCGAGTCCAGATAGGCTTGTGCAGTTTCGGCATCGGGTTTTTCGACAAAACACGCGAGCGCATAGCCGTTAGGCACCGGATTGCCACGGCGAATGTAGCCGTAGCCGGTCTCCGGGCGCTCAGGCAGCACGCCAAAGGTGACCAGTGCCCCGGCGCTGGCATGCGGGATTGCTGCCCTGACCGCGTTCTGGAAGGCGGCGACATCGCCAATCACATGATCCGAGGGAAGTACCAGTAGCAGCGGCGGCGCTTTTTCACCCGCTTCGCAGAGGGCCTGCAGTGCAGCCGCGGCAACCGCCGGCGCGGTATTGCGCGCTGCCGGCTCAAGCAGGATGTCGGCCTGCAGCCCGATCTCCAGGAGTTGTTCGGCGACCAGGAAGCGGTGGTTTTCATTGGCCACGGCAATGGCCTTGCCGAGTCCTGCGAGGCCGTCGAGTCGTCGCAAGGTATTCTGGAGCAGCGAAAAATCATCAATCAGACAGAGAAACTGCTTGGGATAATGCGTTCTCGAAAGCGGCCACAACCGGGTTCCGGACCCTCCACAAAGGACGACCGGACGAATCACAGGGGAGTTCATTGACAACGTCTCCAAAACAGGGCCGACTCGCTGCGAAGGAATGGCAGGAGGCGGCATTATAAGCGCTTCGATGTTGTCTCCCAGCCTAGCAGGCGGCCGGCATCTCCTATAATGCGCACTTCCCGGCTACCGCCTTCATCACCCTGGCCCACCGATGCGCATCCTATTGGTAAAGACCTCGTCGCTCGGTGACGTAATTCACAACCTGCCGGTGCTCAGCGAT
Source organism: Candidatus Accumulibacter vicinus (assembly GCF_000584955.1). Lineage (NCBI taxonomy): Bacteria > Pseudomonadati > Pseudomonadota > Betaproteobacteria > Candidatus Accumulibacter > Candidatus Accumulibacter vicinus. The sequence goes on along the minus strand of NZ_JDSS02000037.1, from coordinate 206,643 downwards.
CTGCGTCATGTCTTTCCCGAAGCGCTGATCGACTGGTGCGTCGAGGAGTCCTTTGCCGACATTCCCCGTCTGCATCCAGCGGTCGACCAGGTCATCCCGGTGGCCCTCAGACGTTGGCGCCGGAATCCCGGCCGGCTCGCCACCTGGCGTGAACTGCGCGATTTCCGGCGACTCATCCATCGCCAGGCGTACGACATCGTGCTCGATACGCAAGGCTTGCTGAAAAGCGCACTGATTGCCCGGCAAGCACAGGGCAGGCATTGCGGTTACGCCGCTGAAGCCGCGCGTGAACCCCTGGCCGCGCGCTTTTATGACCAGACCTTCGTCATTCCACGCAATGTGCATGCGGTGCAACGCAATCGCTGGCTGGCCGCTGCTGCTTTCGACTACCCGCTCGACCTGCCGCTCGACTACGGGATTTCGGCGCCGCCGATCGACACCGGCTGGCTCCGTGGCGATCGTCTGGGGGTGCTGCTGACGGCGACCAGTCGCGACGACAAGCTGTGGGATGAAGGGCGCTGGTGCGAACTGGGCCAGGCGCTTTGCGAGCGCGGGCTGACGCTGGTCCTGCCGGCCGGCAACGCGATCGAGAGGCAACGTGCCGAGCGTATCGCCGCAGTACTCCCCGCTGCGGTCGTGCCACCGCCGCTGAGTCTG
>NZ_JDSS02000037.1:204394-205639 GCF_000584955.1 Candidatus Accumulibacter vicinus | reverse complement strand
TCCGCCGCTGAGTCTGCCGCAGGTCGCCGCCGTGATTGCCCGGGCCAGCCTGGTCATTGGCGTCGATACCGGCCTTGCACACCTCACCGCAGCCTTGCGCGTACCGGTCATTGCCCTGTACATCGCAACCGATCCGGCGCTGACCGGGGTCCATGGCAGCGGCTTCGTACGCAATCTCGGCGCTGCCGGCGCTCCGCCGTCGGTCAGCGAGGTGCTGACGGTTGCCGAGCACGTCCTGCGCCGATGAGCCGTCTGCTTTACTCGCTGCTCTTCTATCTGGCCATGCCGCTGGTCTGGCTGCGTCTGTTCTGGCGAGCGCGCAGGCAGCCCGAGTACCTGCAGCAGCTGGGTGAGCGGCACGGCTTCTACGCTTCGCGCCCACCCCGGCCGCTGCTCTGGCTGCACGCCGTTTCGGTCGGCGAGACACGTGCTGCGGCCCCGCTGATCGATTCGCTGCTGCGTGCCTACCCCGAGCACGGCGTGCTGCTGACGCACATGACGCCGACCGGTCGCGCCACCGGTCAGGAGTTGCTGGTGAGGCACCCCGGGCGGCTGACGCAGGCCTATTTGCCTTACGACCTGCCCGATGCCTGCGGGCGCTTTCTCGATCACTTCCAGCCCGAGCTTGGGTTGCTGATGGAAACCGAAGTGTGGCCAAACCTGATCGAGGCGGCCAGGCGGCGCAAGTTGCCGATGGCGCTGATCAACGCTCGTCTGTCGGCGCGTTCGCAGCGTGGCTATGCACGTCTGCCGAGCCTGATCGGGCCAGCCCTGGCATCGCTGAGCGCGGTTGCGGCACAGACTGTGGCCGACGCCGAACGTCTGCAGAAGATCGGTGCACGCCAGGTCAGCGTCTGCGGCAACCTGAAATTTGATGTCACCCCTGCGCCGGCCATGCTTGAGCAGGGATCGCGCTGGCGCCAGGCACTCGCTGCCCGCCCGGTCTGGCTCGCTGCCAGCACCCGTGAAGGCGAGGAGGCGTTGATCCTCGATGCCTTGACGGAACTCGACATTCCCGACCTGCTTTTGCTGCTGGTACCGCGCCACCCGCAACGCTTTTCCGAGGTTGCCGAACTGATTGGCCATCGCCGGCTGGCGTTCTGCCGCAGAAGCCGCGAAGAATTGCCGAACCACAATACGCAGGTCTGGCTCGGCGACAGCATGGGTGAAATGGTCGCCTATTACGCGCTCGCGGATTTGGCGCTGATGGGGGGGACCTTGCTGCCGTTTGGCGGCCAGAATCTG
>NZ_JDSS02000037.1:197425-204046 GCF_000584955.1 Candidatus Accumulibacter vicinus | reverse complement strand
GCGGCAGCCTGTGGCTGCCCGGTCCTGCTTGGCCCGCACTGCTTCAACTTTGCAGAGGCCAGTGCGGACGCCATCGCCTGTGGAGCTGCGCGTGCAGTTCCGGATGCGGGTGCAGCGGCGCGGGCGGCCAAGGATCTGCTCTTGCATCCGCAAGCGCTACTGGCCATGCGTACGGCCGCGACGACCTTCAGTCAGACCCACCGCGGTGCGACGGCGCGCACCATGGAGCTTGTTGTGAAAGTTGCGTCAGCGACTCACGAGCCTCACCCGTCCTGCCAGTGAGAGAGGGTGCGGGGGAGGGAAACAACGGCCATGGCTTTCATGATCGGGGTTGCCTGCAACCGCCATGACCGTCAGGGTGCCTCGAACAGTGAGTTGATCCGTTCGAGATCGCTTTCGGCGAGCGCCCCGACCGCAGCCTTTAACCTGAGCTGGTTGATCAAGGTGTCGAAACGGGTTTTGGCCAGATCGCGCCGAGTGACATAAACCTGATTCTCGGCATTGAGTACGTCGATGTTGATGCGCACACCGACTTCGTAACCCAGCCGGTTCGATTCCAGCGAACTCAGACTCGAAACCAGCGCCGCCTCAAGCGCGCGGACTCCAGCAAGACCATTGACCACGCCGAGATAGGCCTGGCGTGCGTTGAGCGCCGCGTTGCGGGTCGCATTGTCCAGCGCAGCCTGTTCCCCCGTGCGTCTGGCGATCGCTTCACGGACTCGCGAGTTGACGGCACCACCCTGAAAAATCGGGATATTGAGCTGCAGACCAAGCTGGCCGGAGGTGGTGTCGATCGAACCGACCCCAAATTGTCCGGGGCCGTTGTTCTGCCCGTAGTTGGCGACCATGTCGACTGTCGGGTAATGCGCAGCGCGGCTGATGTCGACTCCCTTGGCGGCCGCTTCGACGGATGCCTGCTGTGCCTGAACGACAAAACTGTCACGTTCGGCCGCCTCTACCCATGGTTCCATTCTTGCCGGTTGCGGTGGTTCGATCACTGCTTTCGGCTTCAGCCGATTCAGTTCACCCGGGTCCTTGCCGACCAGCACGCGCAGCGCGTAACGTTTCACCTCGAGATCGTTGTCGGCCGCAATCTCCTGAGCAGTCGCCAGGTCGAAGCGCGATTGCGACTCATAGGTATCGGTAATGGTTGCCGTGCCGACTTCGAAGTTTTTCTTCGCCTGCTCGAGTTGCTGAGCGATCGCCGTCTTGTTGGCCTGTACAGCGCGCAGGTTTTCGATTGCGAAGAGTACGTCAAAGTATGCCTGGGCAACACGCAGGATCAGATCCTGTCCGGCTTGCGCAAGGTTGGCCTCGGTCTGCATGAGCAGCAGTTTCGACTGGTCGTACTGAACATAGTTCTGCCAGCGAAACAGCGGTTGCGTCAGGTTCACGCCAAAGCTGTGGCTGTTGTACTTGTTCTGGTAGCTTTGCCTGTCGGGGCCGATCGTCGCCTTGTAGTGGGTGTCGTTCCAGAAGGTATTGCCGGTCGCGCCGATGGTCGGCAGCAGGCCCGCGAGCGCCTGCGGCAGCTTCTCGCGTCCGGCTTCGGCGGCCGCACGCGCAGCCGCATACTGGGCGTCGTAGGCGAGTGCCTGACGATAGACCTGCACCAGGTCAGCGGCCGATACGGGAGCTGCCGCCAGGAGGGTCGCCAACACCAGGCCGGACCTGCCGACGCAGAGTTTAAAGGGCATGACGCTCACTCGCTTTCAGTAGGCGATGAAGCAATGATATCGCCAGCCGCTCTGCAGTCCGAGCATCGAGAAGCGCAGCATTCTGGACCAGCCTTCAGAAGACGAAGCTCTGGCGCTTCCTGGTGGTCAACGGCGCGACCACGGTTTCAAAAAGGTTGGTCGTGTTGAAGGCCTTATCAGCGGTGCGGATGATCAGCTGTGCTTCCATCACGGGCGCTTCGCCGATGAATGCAGCGAGGCGACCGCCAAGCTTGAGTTGCTGCAGAAATACGTCGGGCAGTTCCGGCAGAGAACCCGAGATGACGATCACATCGTAAGGGGAGGGGCCCGACCAGCCCTGTGAAGCGTCACCCGTCTCGACGCTGACGTTGGCAACGCCGGCATGCCGCAGGTTACGGCGGGCAGTTTCAGCGAGGACCGGATCAATCTCGACGCTATAGACATACTCGGCTTTTGATGCGAGGAGTGCAGCCATATGCCCACTGCCGGTCCCCACCTCAAGAACGATGTCGGTGTTCCTGACCCCCACTTCCTGAAGAATTCGCGCTTCAATCTTCGGTGGCAGCATCGCCTGGCCGTGGCCAATCGGCAACTCCAGATCGGCAAACGCCAGCAACGTGAGCGCCTCGGGGACAAAGACTTCACGCTTGACCGCGGCAAGCAGCCCGAGCACTTCCGGATCCAGCACCTCCCAAGGGCGGATCTGTTGCTCAATCATGTTGAAGCGAGCCTGTTCCATATCCATCTTGACCGCAGCCATAGCATTCCCCGTTGCAATTGTAATGTAATATTAGTACGATCTAATATTATATCTCGATCACGGAATTATACCTTGATCGTCAATCGGTCGCCCATTGCGATTCGGGCCAGAATAGGGTCGGTGCGATGGCAGGCCGAACTGGGCCCTGCGGCGCTGGATAGGCTTCTTCCCTTTCGACACAAACAAACGGCGCCCGAAGGCGCCGTTTGTTGACAAACGTGCAGGCTTTTTATGCGCTGAGGCCCTTGACCTGTGCCGAAAGGCGGCTCTTGTGGCGTGCTGCCTTGTTCTTGTGGATGATCTTCTTGTCGGCAATGCGGTCGATTACCGATACCGATTCCTGGTAAATGCTCTGCGCCGCCGCCTTGTCGCCAGCCAGAATGGCCTTTTGCACGCGCTTGACGGCAGTGCGCAGACTCGAGCGCAGGCTGGTGTTGTGGGCGCGTTGCTTGACGGCTTGGCGGGCACGCTTGCGAGCTTGTGCGCTGTTGGCCATGGATGTGTTTCCCTATCAAAAACTGGTGCTTGGGTCGAAAGGCGGCGATTCTACAGAATGCCGCCGCCTGACGCAAGCAAGATGTTTGGGTGTGCTTCAAAAGTGAAAAAACGGGCGCCAGGGCGCCCGTTGATCCTGCGAACAGCCTGGAATCAGAAGCTGTGCGTAATGCCCGCACCGAGTGCGTAGTTGCTTTCGCCCGAGGCACCGACGATGCCCGGAATGGCGATCGCCTGTCCAGCGTTGCCTGGCAGCACGTTATTGTTGTTGCTGAAGTAGCTATATGCGCCGTACAGAGAGGTGCGCTTCGACAGCGGATAGGTGTACTGGGTGCCTGCGCCCCAGCTGACGCCGTCACCGGTCCATTTGCGGTCGCTGGTCAGTCTGCCGTAGCTCAGGCCGAGCGTGCCACGACCGATCGGTGCGGTCACGCCAAGCGTCCAGAGATTGCTGTCCTCGATGCCGGAAACCCTGAGGCCTGTGACAACATCCCTTTTGTTCTTGTTGTCCAGAGCCTGGTAGCTGGCAAAGAGCTTGACGACCTTGAGGTCGTAACTGCCGCCGACGTACCATTCATTGATGCTTTTGTCGGTACCGGCCAACTCGTAGGGGGGAGTGGCGGTCGGGATGGAGACATTGGTACGTGATTGCCAGACCGCGTCGAAATTGATCGGGCCGTTGGCATAGTTGAGGCCAAGACCGTACTTGCCGTTATCCGAGACACTGACCCGCTTGTCGTTGTAGCTGCCAAAAGCGTCCCTGGTCTCGCCGAAGCTGTAGATCGCACTGGCCTTGAAGCCGGACAGGCTGGGGCTGGTATAGGTGATGGCGTTGTTGAAACGGGCCGGGCTGTTCGGAGTGATCGTCATGCCATTGAGCGCACTGAGGCTCGACTGGATGGCAAAATCGCTCGCATCGAGTCCGTCGTTGTTGGCGGTCGCGTTAAAACCAGGGGCATATTGACGACCGAGGGCGACGGTACCATAGTTGCTCGCCAGTCCGACGAACTGCTGGCGGGCGTTCAGGCCGCAGGTGCCAATGCCGCAGTTGATGTCCGGATCGAGACCGTATTCGAGCGTGAACACCGCTTTCAGGCCGTTGCCCAGGGCTTCTTCGCCCTTGAAGCCGAGGCGATTTCCGGCGCCGATGCCGGTGATGCCACTGAAGGTATTCTTTCCGGGAATCTTGATTCCGAGGGCGTTGCGACCGGCATTCCCTGAACTGTAGGCGTAGGCCAAGTCAAGCACACCGTACATGGTGACGTTGGTCTGGGCAGCGGCGACACCCGATGCCAGACTCGCAACGGCCAGGGCAATGAGTTTCTTTTGCATGGTGCTATCTCCTGTAGGTCTGTAAACATGAAGCTCAAAATCCACATCCACCAGCCTGAGCCGCTGTGGCAGCGAAATCATTGGCGGAACACGACCCGATTCTGGCAGCCAGATGCGTTTGAAGCAACCTCCGCAACCCCTTTTCAGGCAAGTAAAGCGCATTTGTTGTATTTTTGTTACGCCGATGATGATCTGCTTTTGACGGGGGAAGAGTTGCCCTTGGCCTGATCGCGCTCGGGTTTTCCTGGAAGCTGGCCAGAACAAGCGCAATGAGAGGAGAGTTCATGCATGCTCAAGGACATTGGGGGAAACAAAAAAACGGGCGCCGAAGCGCCCGTTCCAGAAACCAGGTTGACCGAGGTCAAATTAGAATTTGTGATTGATACCGGCCAGGAAAGTATTGTTGTCCTCGCCGCGCGCCCCAACCCCGGCGACGGGGCCAGCCGCGTAGCTTCGCTTGTCGTTTTTAACCCAGACATAACCAGCATACAGCGTGGTGCGCTTGGACAAGGCGGTCGTCCAGCCCAGCGCAGCGGCCTGCGAATCGTCGTTGAGCGGGCGCTTGACTTTCACGCCGCGAACCCACTGGCTACCTTGATCCCAATACAGTTCGGAATAGCCGAGGTGAATGTTGCTGGAGCCGAGAACCGGGATGACCGCGCCGATCTGCCAGAGCTGGTTGTCCAGGTTGGCCGCGTTCTTGTCGTTCTGACCCTGCCAGCTGGCCATCAGCTTGACGAACTTGAGGTCGAAGCTACCACCAATGTACGCTTCCTCGACCGCCTTGCCATTGGCTGTAAACAGGCCGGTCAGTCCGGGGACCGCGATCAGCGAGCCGTTGGTCACGCTTTGACGCTGATGATAAACAACGTCGAGGTTGAACGGGCCGGTGGCGAAGTTGGCGCCGAGAGCCCACTTGCCATTATCCGAAACGTCGGTCAGCTTGTCATTGAAGGTGCCGCCGGCGGCGCTGGTCTCACCGAAGGAGTAGATCGCCTTGCCGGTGAAGCCGCCCCAGTTCGGGCTGGTGTAGGTGATCGCGTTATCCCAGCGAGCGGGGGAGTTCGGGGTGATGCTGTTGCCGGCCTGGGCGGTCAGGAAAGACTGTGGTTCGAATACGGCACCACCAAACGGATCATTGTTGGCGGTGGCCTGGTAGCCGGGAGCATACTGGCGACCGAGGGCGATGGTGCCCCAGCCGGCGTGGGAGAGGCCAACGTACTGTTGACGGGCATTGAGGCCGCCGGTATTGCCGACGCCGCTGTTGTTGTCGAGGTTGAGCGAGTACTCCAGGGTGAAGACTGCCTTCAGGCCATTGCCGAGGGCTTCTTCGCCGCGGAAACCGAGGCGGGAGCCGGCCAGCAGGCCGGAATTGATGCCGCTGAAGGTGTTGGTGCCGGGAATGGGGATGTTACCCACTCTGCCGGCGTCGCCGGTGCTATACATATAGCCGATGTCGGCCACGCCGTACATGGTGACGTTGGTCTGGGCAAAAGCAGCGCCCGAGGCCAGGCTGGCGACTGCCAGTGCGATGAGTTTCTTTTGCATGGTGAATCTCCTCTAGGTTTGAGATCAATGAAGCCCGCTGCTGCTTCATCAAACTGGACCTCTCGAAAAAGAAACGAGAAGTTCTGGCGATTCTGGCAAACGGCGATGGCCTGAGCAAGTTCCCTGAGCGCTTTCCTTGAATGCAGGGCAAAGGTTGTTGGGTTTTTGCAACAGGCGTCGTTATTATGCTCGCGTAACGGTTCTTCGACCGCCTCGCTGCTGCAAGATGCGTTCGCCTGTTGCCAGTTCAGGCCGAACTGGTTGGCTCGTGCATCCTCATCCATGTCCATGGGTTTGCCGGTAAGGCAAGGACGAATGCAGGGTAGGGCACGGCGCGGCTGCTCTGGCGAAGGGTCAGGGAGCAAGGCTTCGCTGCCGCCGCATGGGCTCCCGTGGTTTCAGTGGCCGGTGACGAAGCGAAAGGGGATGGCAAAGATGGCCTTGCCAGTGTCTACGAGTACGGTGGCTTCCCATTCCATCGTGCCGGTGATGCATACCGGCAGGCTGGCCGATGCCGCGAAGCGGTCGCTGCCGCTCTGCCTTTCGAGTTGCGTTCGGTTGTAGCCCATCTTCATGGTGCTGCCGCTGAAATCGACTTCGACCTTGCGCACCCCGGTTGCCTGAAAGCTGGCCTGCAACTGCAGCGGCTTGAGCACCGGGATCGGTCGTGGTTCGATCGAGAACTCGACCTGACCGCCGTTGGGCAATTTCACGACACAGGCTTGCCGGTTGAGATTGCAGCTCGACAAAGGCAGCGCGATGTCGGTTTTCGGGTTGAGCAGCGGCGCC
>NZ_JDSS02000037.1:175154-197400 GCF_000584955.1 Candidatus Accumulibacter vicinus | reverse complement strand
CCTGGCGAACAAGGCAGCCGCCAGCGGCGGAAGAGCGATTCAGGGCAAGGCGACCGCGACCAGAATAATTTTACTCAGATCATTCGGCCATCCAGGTCATTCGGCGAGCAAGGCGGTGTGATCCCCCGCGCTTCATTCGCCCAGAAGCCTGATCGCTTCGGCCAAGTTCTCCATGATGAGTGGCGAAATGTGCGTTTTTTCTTTTGTTGAAGGCCTTCCAGAACGTATCCTGCGCTTGTTTGCCGCCTTGAGGCAGCGGCCAGACGACTGTCTTGAACCCGCCGGAAGCCATAACCGACCTGGACCGGGAAGTTTGAGTGTCCGGCCAATTCATCTATACTGTGGTGCATTTGACGCGACTCGTCAGAGCCGCATCATCAAGATTTGTCGTCATTCTGCCGTAAGCCGTTTCCAAGCTGGCAACTATAAAGGAGAGCATGATGGTTGCACGCCCACATGATGTGATTGGCGTTTTGTTTCGTTGGCTTTTGCTCGGGGTGCTGGGATGGCTGGTCGTTGGCTGCTCTTCGTATCCGCCAGCACCAGTTTCAGCCGCTTCGGCAGACTATCGTTATATCATTGGGCCTGGCGACAGTGTGAATATCATTGTCTGGCGCAACCCGGAACTTTCGATGTCGGTTCCTGTGCGTCCGGACGGAATGATCGCCGGGCCGCTGATCGAGGACATGCCGGCCATGGGTAAGACGCCCACGGCTCTCGGACGGGATATGGAAAAGGCGCTCGGGACCTTCATCCGGGATCCGGTCGTGACGATTGTGGTCACCGGTTTCGTAGGAACCCAGAGCGAGCAGATTCGGGTGATCGGAGAGGCTTCCAAGCCGCAGGCGCTACCCTATCGTCAGAACATGACCCTGCTCGACGTGATGATCGCGGTTGGTGGCCTGACTGATTTCGCCGATGGGAATGGTGCGTCAGTGGTGCGTGCTGGTGCCGACGGCAGCAAGCAGCAATACAGTGTTCGCCTGACCGACCTGATCCGGCGCGGAGACGTCTCGGCCAATGTGGACATGAAACCCGGCGATGTGCTGATCATTCCGCAGAGTTGGTTTTGACCGATCTGAAATCCCTGGCTTCCCTGTTGCATGACGCAACAGTGGCCCCCTTAACTGCTCCTGATAAAGTCTGAATCCGATGGATGAACTGCTTCGACAAGCGACAGCAATCCTGCGTGGAATGTGGCAGCGTCGCTGGCTGGGAATCATCGTCGCCTGGGTCGTCGGGGCGGCCAGTGTTGCGGCGGTTCTGGCCATTCCGGACAAATACGAGGCATCGGCGCGTATTTTTGTCGATACCCAATCGATTCTCCGGCCGCTGATGGCCGGCTTGGTGACCCAGCCCAACATTGATCAGCAGGTCATGATGCTGAGTCGGACCTTGATTACCCGACCCAATGTCGAAAAACTGATCCGGATGGCGGATCTTGACCTCAAGATCGAGTCGAAATCCGAGCGGGATGCGCTGGCAGAGACCCTGATGTCGTCCTTGAAAATCAACAACACGTCACGTGACAACATCTATACACTCAGCTACCGGGACGTTCAGCCGGAGCAGGCAAAGCGTGTGGTGCAGTCACTGGTCTCGATCTTTGTCGAGTCCAATCTCGGCGACTCGCGCAAGGATAGCGAGTCTGCCCGCAAGTTTCTCGACAAGGAAATCGCCGGGTACGAGAAGAAGCTTGAAGAGGCCGAGGCGCGGTTGAAGGAATTCAAATTGCGCAACCTCGCAAATGAGACCGCCGAGGGCAAGGATCATTTCAGTCGTATGAGCACGGCTGGCGCACTTCTCGAACAAAGCCGCCTCGAACTGCGCGAGGCGGAACACTCCCGCGATGCACTCAAACGCCAGCTCCTCGGTGAGGAACCGGTATTACTGCCCGAAGCCGCACAGGAACCAATTGTTGGTGTGTCAATTCCAGAAATCGACAGCCGTATAGACGCCCTCCAGCGCAATATGGACGCGATGTTGCAGCGCTTCACCGAGAAGCATCCGGACGTGGTCAGTACGCGCCGCCTGATCAAGGAACTGGAAGTGCAGAAGCAGGAGGAGATCATTGCTCGCCGCAAGTCGGCACTGGCCAATCCGACCGCTTCGGTGAATTCCAGCCCTGTGTATCAGCAACTGAAAGTTTCTCTATCCGAAACCGAGGCGAGAATCGCCGCATTGCTGACGCGCGTTGCCGAGTATCAGGCGCGCTACGATCGTTTGAAATCTGCGATCGCTCTCGTACCCCAGCTCGAAGCCGAGTTTACACAGCTCAACCGCGACTATGAGATCAACAAGAAGAACTACGAACAACTGGTGCAAAGGCGTGAATCGGCCAGCCTGGGAAGTGAGATGGACAATGCCGGGGGAGTTGATTTCCGCCTGATCGATCCGCCGCGGGCGTCGCCAAATCCGGTTGCGCCCAATCGCACCTTGTTTCTCCCGCTGACCATGCTCCTTGCGCTGGCTGCCGGAGTGGCGGTCACTTTTGCGGCCAGTCAGCTACGACCGGTGTTTTTTGATGCGCGCGCTCTCAGGGAAGCATGCGGCCTGCCGCTTCTGGGAACGGTCTCCCTGCTTGCCGACGAAGCGAGGAAAAGCCGCGAAAGGAAAGATCTGCTTCGCTTTGCCGCGGCCTGTATCTCGCTCGTGGGTGTCTATGGAGCGGGGATTCTCGTGTTCTTCCTTCTTTCCGCCCGTACTGTCTGAGGAAAACTGATGAGCCTCATTGAACAAGCGGCGAAGCGCCTGGAGCAACTGCGCAAGGCGGGGGTCGAAATACCCGGTTCGATCGCCGAGCATGAGCAGCGGCTGCCAGCCGACTTGCGCGCCGCCGCTCCTGCCCAGCCACAGACGGCCCCGGTGCAAGCGCCGGATGTTCTTTCTGCGACCACCGCGTCTGCATCTGCACATACCCCGCAGTCTCGCCGGATCGAGCTTGATCTGAATACGCTTGCGGCCACCGGTCTGATCAGCCCGGATGCGCCGCGATCCCAGCTTGCCGATCAATACCGGGTCATCAAGCGGCCCCTGATTGCCAATGCCATGGGCAAGAGCGCTACACCAATCAAGCGGGGCAACTTGATCATGGTGACCAGCGCGATTTCCGGCGAAGGCAAGACCTTTACCGCGATCAACCTGGCGATGAGCATTGCCATGGAACTGGACAACACGGTCATGTTGGTCGATGCGGATGTGCCGAAGCCCTCCGTCCTCAAGATGCTCGGTTTGCCCCCGGCGCCAGGCCTGCTCGACGTACTGACCGATGAATCGGTTGCCCTGTCGCAAGTCTTGATGAGAACCAACGTCGATAAGCTGAGCCTCCTGCCAAGTGGCACACAGCATCCGCGTGCGACCGAACTCCTGGCCAGCGAAGCCATGATCAAGCTGCTTGATGAAATGGCCAATCGTTATCCGGACCGGATCATCATTTTTGATTCGCCTCCCTTGCTGATGACTACGGAATCAAGGGTGCTGGCCAGTCATATGGGTCAGGTGGTCGTTGTGGTGAGGGCCGAACGTACGGCCCGCAGTGACGTCAAGCATGCTTTGGCAGCCATCGAATCCTGCCCGGTCAAGCTGATGCTGCTCAATCAGGCGCGCGCTGCCACCCAGGATGGCTACGGTTATGGTTATGGCTATGGCTACGGCTATGGCTATGGTTCAGATGGTTCTTGAACAGGCGGGGCGCAGAGCATGCGCTGAAAGCGAGGGCGCACGTTCAGCGCAACGCTTTCGCGACCGAAGCTCCTCTGGCCGGAGCCGCCAGGCCTCGGCATCCTTGCTTGGCTTCTCATTACTGTGCATGGGCATTCCGGCGCACGCCGAGAATTGGCGAATCACGCCGACCCTGGCCGTTACAGAAACCTTGACCGACAATGTCTTTTTGGCTGCCAGCGACAAGAAGCACAGTCTGGTGACCGCCATCACGCCGGGTATCTCGATCGATGGCAAGGGTGCTCGCGCCAGTCTGCGCCTGAGCTATACGCTGACCGGGCAATTCTACTCGCCGAGCTATTCGGATACCGATCGACTGCCTGGACAGAAGTCGGCGTCCAATAGCCACCAGAATGCGCTTACCGCGATAGGAATGCTTGAGGCGATTGAAGACTGGTTGTTCATCGAAGCCACCGGGACCATCTCGCAGCAATACCTTTCGGCGTTCGGAACCGTTTCGCCAAGCAATAGCAATGCCAACGTCAACAACAACCAGACTGAAACATCGAGTTACTCTATCTCGCCGCAGATCAAAGGTAGATTGTTTTCGTCGACCGAGTATCTCCTGAGCTACCGGGCGACGGTCACCAGTTCGCAGTCAAGCCTGGTGTCTGACACCACTGCAAGCGAGTGGCTGGGCAAGCTCAACGGTAGCACTCGCTGGTCTGCTCTTGGCTGGGCGCTTGACGGCAGTCGCTTGACCAACAACTATCAGCGCAGGGACTATGAGAACACCAAGTACCAGCTCAGCCTGTTGTATCGCTTTAATCCGCAAATCCAGGTTTCGATGTTTGGCGGGCAGGAGTCACAGAATTACGTCAGCCTGAATCAGGAGACACATACTACCCACGGTTTCGGCTTTGTTTGGACGCCTGGCCCGCGTACCGAACTCTCGGCGACCAACAACAAGCGCTTCTTCGGGAATGGCTACGACATCAAGTTCCATCATCGTATGCCCCGTTCTATGATCACCTACACGGCCAGCAGGAATATTTCGGCGCATCCGCCTGGGGTAGGGAATACCGGGCAGGGTAGCAACTACGATGCCTATTATGCAATCATCGCCGCCAATAACCCAGGGGCTTCGCCGGAAGCGATCCGGGCGCAGGTCTCGCAAGTTTTGCAAGGCAGAGGAATTCCGGCCGACGGCACGGTAGTCAATGGTTTCCTGACGAACCGTCCTTCCCTGCAGGAGTCGCAACAACTCTCCTTAGCCTTGCTCGGTGTACGCAATAGTGTGACCTTGAATGCAACCGAGAGTAAGCAACAGCCGCTGGGTCTGGTCAACGGCCTGACCGACGACTTTTCCTTGGCAAATCAGATCACGCAACGTGGATTTGGCATCATCTGGGGTCATCAGTTGTCGGGCCTGTCGTCGCTCTCGCTCTCGCTCAACCAGCAGCGCAGTATCAGTGCCAGAAATGGCCAGTCTGATACCAGGACGCAAGGGGCGTATCTGCTTCTTACCACCAGAATCTCGCCGAAGACGCAAGCGAATATCGGCGCACGCAGGGTGGTTTCCGATGGCGGGGCAATTTCCAGCGGAGGAGCCGGAGCCAGCTATACGGAAAACGCGTTGACCGGCACGCTTTCCCACAGCTTCTGAGCAAACCGCATGTACGAGTCCTTCTACGGCTTGACGAGCAAGCCTTTTCAGCTGAATCCCGACCCCACGTTCTATTTTGCGAGCAAACAGCATCGCCGTGCGATGGCCTATCTCGAATATGGCCTGAATCAGAACGAAGGCTTCATCGTCGTTACCGGCGAAGTTGGGGCGGGCAAAACAACGATCGTACGCGGCTTGCTCAACGACCTGGATATCGACAAGGTGCTGGCCGCTCAACTGGTCAGTACGCAACTCGACGCCGACGACATTTTGCGGATGGTGGCCGGTGCTTTCGGCGTCGGGACCCGGAATATGGGCAAGTCCGACATGTTGCTTGCCCTCGAGGCCTTTCTGGTCGATGTCACTCGCCAAGGCAAGCGTTGCCTGTTGATTGTCGATGAGGCACAGAATCTGACCCCGCGGGCGGTTGAAGAACTGCGCATGCTTTCGAATTTCCAGTTTGGGACACAGGCCCTGTTGCAGAGTTTCCTGATTGGCCAGCCTGAGTTCCGGAAAATCATGCAAAGCCCGCAGATGCAGCAATTGCGTCAGCGCGTGATCGCCGCCTGTCACATTGGTCCGATGGATCAGGATGAAACCCAGGCCTATATCGAGCACCGGCTCAGGTGCGCTGGATCGAAAGGTTCGCCACGCTTTGATGCCGGGGCCTTCGAGGCGCTGTTCGAGGCCAGTGGGGGGGTACCCCGACGTATCAACTCGCATTGCGATCGTCTTCTGTTGTCCGGTTTCCTCAATGGCAAGAGCGAATTCACGCGTACCGACGTCGAGGAAGTCGCAAAAGAGATCAAGGATGAGACCCAATCGGCTTCTCAGTCGCCAGCGAACCCGCTGATCGAAGCTGGCCAAGCGGCAGTCAGCCCGCAGCTGACGGACAGCAGCATTCCCGACATCGACCTGTCGCGTCTGACCCTGGACGCCAGTACGGCCGATCAGGCTGCACGGGTCATTTCGGATCTGAAAAATGGGCAGGTCGAACAGCGCTTGATACGCATCGAGCGCAGCATGTTCCGTCTTGAACGCAATAATGCCGCACTTCTTTCCCTGCTCCAGCAACTGATTGATGCCATCCGGGCAAAACCTTGAAGGGAGTAATCATTGGTTACTAATGAGGCATGGCCTGCGCAGCTGGGTCCGGTAATCTGCGTCGTCGGCGCGCGCCCGAACTTCATGAAAATGGCGCCGATTCTGCGCGCCTTCGCTATCCACCGTCCGGCGCTTCCGACGCTGTTCGTCCATACCGGCCAGCATTACGACAGGGATATGAACGACCGTCTGTTCGACGACCTGCGTCTGCCTCATCCCGACATCAACCTCGAAGTGGGGTCAGGAACCCACGCCCTGCAGACGGCGGAAGTGATGCGACGTTTCGAACCCGTGCTCGATGCGCAGCAGCCATCCTGCGTGCTGGTTGTCGGTGACGTGAATTCGACCCTGGCCTGTGCGCTGGTCTGTGCCAAGAAGGCGGTGCCGGTGGTGCATGTCGAGGCCGGATTGCGCAGCTACGATCGGGCGATGCCGGAGGAAATCAACCGTGTTCTGACCGATCAGATCGCCGACCGTCTATACACCACCGAGCGCAGCGCACACGCCAACCTGGCGCGCGAAGGGGTTGCCGAGGAACGCGTGTGTTTCGTTGGCAACGTGATGATCGATTCGCTGCTGTCGAATCGCGAGTTCGCCTGCCCCGCAGCGAAGACCCTGCAGATGGCCGGCTTCGATCCGGCGGTCGTCGACGATCCGTGCGGTTATGGTGTAGTCACCCTGCATCGCCCGTCCAACGTGGATCGTGAGGAAAACCTCGCATCCTTGCTGACCGTGTTGCGCGAAGTTTCCGACCAGGTGCCGTTGATTTTTGCCCTGCATCCACGTACGCGCGCCAACATCGATCGCTTCTCTCTGGGCGAACTGCTCGCCAGCAAACGTATTGTCCTCCTGCCGCCACAGGGTTACCTGGAGATGCTCGGCCTGCTGGCGGGTGCGAAACTTGTACTTTCCGATTCCGGTGGCTTGCAGGAGGAAACCACTGCCCTTGGGGTGCCCTGTCTGACGATTCGGGAAAACACCGAACGCCCGATTACTATCGAGCAGGGAACCAATACCCTCGTCGGCTGTGATCCTTGCGCGATTCGCAATGGAGTCAACGAAATCCTTGCCGGTGCCGGCAAGACCGGTCGTGTTCCCGAGTTCTGGGACGGTCGCGCGGCAGAGCGAATCGCCGCTGATCTCTTTCAATGGCTGATTGCTCATCATGCGCAGCGCAATCGCTAGAAACCACGAGCCACGCGAGATGCCAAACCCGCCGATTACCAACGTACTGACCATCGACGTCGAGGACTATTTCCAGGTTTCGGCGCTCGCTCCGTATATTCCGAGGAACCAGTGGGCGCAATGTGAATGCCGGGTCGAGCGGAATGTCGACAGGATTCTGCTGATGCTCGACGAGAATCAGACCAAGGCGACTTTTTTCACACTGGGGTGGATCGCCAAACGCTATCCTCATCTCGTTCGGCGCATCGTCGACGATGGCCATGAGTTGGCCAGTCACGGCTACGGTCACCAGCGTGTCAGTGATCTGACCGAAGCCACTTTTTCTGCAGACATCGAGCGGGCCAAGAAACTGTTGGAGGATATCTCGGGTCAGGAAGTCAGGGGTTACCGGGCACCAAGTTTTTCGATTGGCGAAGGCAACCTCTGGGCTTTCGACTGTCTCGAACGTGCTGGCTACCGCTACAGTTCAAGCATTTACCCGATTCGCCATGATCACTACGGAATGCCGGATGCGCCGCGCTTCGCCCACCGGGTGCGCACCGGTCTGCTGGAACTGCCGGTGACCACCGCGCGCTTCTTTGACCGCAACTGGCCAGCCAGTGGTGGTGGCTACTTCCGGCTACTGCCTTATGCGCTGTCGCGCTGGCTGCTGCAGAAGGTCAACCAGCGGGATCGTCAGCCGGCCATCTTCTATTTTCATCCCTGGGAAATCGATGCCGGGCAGCCGCGCATTGCCGGCATCAGTGCCAAGACGCGCTTTCGCCACTACGTCAATCTGCAGTACACCGAAGGGCGACTGCAGCGATTGATCGCCGATTTCAAATGGGGGCGGATGGATCAGGTGTTTCTTGATGGTCCGCTGGCGGAGTCGGTGGTGCAGCAATGAACCCCGCCATCGAGAAAGTGTCCCGTTCTGCCAACCGGGCAGGAGCACTCGGCGTCCAGCGCCTGAACTCCGACGACCCGGCTGCGCTTGCACGCTGGGATGCCTTTGTTGAAACGTGTCCGGAGGCCACCTTTTTCCACAAGTCCGGCTGGCAGACAATCCTGCGCCAGGTCTTCGGTCATCGCACACACTTTCTCTTTGCCGAGCGTGCCGGTGTGATCGAGGGTGTGCTGCCGTTGGCACAGGTGAAAAGTCTGCTCTTCGGGAACTCGCTGGTCTCCCTGCCCTTCGCGGTCTATGGCGGAGTGGCGGCCGTCAGTCCGGCAGCCGTCGAGGCGCTGGAACTGGAGGCGCAGGCGATTGCCAGAAGTCTCGGGGTCGCGCACCTGGAATTGCGGAACATTCAGCCTCGCCATCCGGAATGGCCACGCCAGGATCTCTACGTCCGCTTTCGCAAGGCCATCGCACCCGAGGTCGACGCCAATATGCTGGCCATTCCGCGCAAGCAGCGCGCGATGGTGCGCAAGGGGATCAAGAATGGTTTATACAGCGAGATTGACGCCAATCCGGGGCGATTTTTCGCGCTGTACGCCGACAACGTCCACCGTCATGGCACGCCGGCAATGCCCCGCCGCTATTTCGACGCACTGCAGCAGGTGTTCGCTGCCGACTGCGAGGTACTGACCGTCGTGGACGGGACGGGGCGTTCGCTGAGCAGTGTGCTGAGTTTTTATTTTCGCGATGAGGTGCTGCCTTATTACGCGGGCGACGCCTTGGCGGCACGCGAACTCGCGGCCAACGACTTCAAGTACTGGGAACTGATGCGCCGTTCCTGCGAGAGAGGGTTGAAGGTTTTCGATTATGGTCGCAGCAAGCAGGGCACCGGTTCTTATGCTTTCAAGAAGAACTGGGGTTTCGAGCCGCAGCCGCTGGCTTACGAGTATTGCCTGTATGGGCGCGATGCCATCCCGCAGAATAACCCGTCGAATGCCAAATACCGGCTCCTGATCGACGCCTGGCGGCGCTTGCCGATCGGGTTTGCCAATTGGCTGGGGCCGTTCATTGTGCGTCACCTGGGTTGAGGGCGGTCGATAGCCATTGGAAACAAGTTCATGAACCAAGCCCCAAGCCCGATCGCCTTTGTCCCTCATCCCGGCTGGCGGGTGGCGCTTCCCGTAGTGCTCCTGACCCTGGCGGCGATCCTGGTCATTTTTCGTGAAACTGCGCTCGCGATGGTGGAAGTCTGGATGCGTAGCGGTACCTATGCCCATGGCTTCATTGTGCCGCCGATCAGCTTGTGGCTGATCTGGCGAATGCGCGAGAAAGTCGGGGTGCTGGCGCCCAGGCATTGTTATCCGGCAGTCCTTCTGTTGGCGGCAGCCGGTTGCGCCTGGCTGCTCGGGGAGGTGGCAACGGTCAATGTGGTTCCCCAGTTTGCGCTGATCTTCATGCTGGTATTCGCCGTGCTGGCGGTGCTTGGCCCGGTCGTTGCGCGCAGCATCGCTTTCCCACTGCTGTTCCTGTTCTTCGCCGTACCTTTCGGCGACTTTACCCAACCAAAACTGATGGAATGGACTGCCAAGTTTACAGTTCTCGGTTTGCGCCTGACGGGTGTCCCCGTGTACAGCGATGGTCTGAACCTGGTGATTCCCTCGGGCCGTTGGGCGGTCGTCGAGGCTTGCAGCGGCGTTCGCTACCTGATCGCCTCGGTCACCGTGGGAACCCTGTTTGCCTATCTGACTTATCATACCCTGCGACGGCGACTGATCTTTGTCATGGTCTCGATTCTGGTGCCAATCGTTGCCAACTGGGGACGTGCCTACATGATTGTCATGCTCGGCCATTTGTCGGGTAACACCTTGGCCGTTGGCGTCGACCATCTGATTTACGGCTGGGTTTTTTTCGGTTTCGTGATCATGCTCATGTTCTGGATCGGCGCGCGCTGGCGTGAAGATGAGCTGCTGCCAGAGGCGGCAAAGGTGTTGGCGGTGGCCGGCAATGGCACGGATTCGGCAATCTGGCGGGCCGCTTGCGCGACAGTCCTGGTGGCCGCAGTCTGGCCGATTGCGAACTGGCAGGTCGAGCGCGACACCTCTCCACCACTCAGCCAGCTCGCCTCGCTCGGGCCGATCATTGGCTGGCAGAGTGTCCCGCAAGGCTTGCCCAACTGGCAGCCGCGGTTCGAGAACTACTCGGCGAGTACCCAGGCAACCTTTGAGAACGATGGCCGTGTGGCTGGACTCTTTCTCGGGTACTACCGCAACCAGGATCAGCAGCACAAAATGGTCACTTCGATGAATGTCCTGGTGACCACTGAAGATCCCGTATGGAGCAAGGTGAGTAGTGGAACGAGCGAGATTGCGATCAACCAGCAGGCACTCACGGTGCGTACCGCCCTGTTGCGTGCACACAGCAGCAGTGCGCGCCTGGTGGTCTGGCAATGGTATTGGGTCAACGGACACTGGACTGCCAGCGATGTTCTGGCCAAAGTTTACACGGCGGTGTCGCGGCTGACCGGCAGCGGGGACGATTCGGCGGTGATCGTTCTTTATGCGCTGCAGCATCAGGCGGGTGAGGCGGAAGCCACCCTCGATGCTTTTGCCCGCGCTGCAGGGCCGGTCATCGCCGTCGCGCTGCAGCAGAGCAAGGCCGCCCGATGATCGGCGGGTACGACCGGTGCTGCGCGATTTGCGGGAGTTGCGCAAGCCAGGTTTGGCTGTCCGTAGGAGTAGGGCGGGCGTGAAACAGGATACCAGACCACTGATTCTGCATGTCATTCATCACCTGCACACGGGTGGTCTGGAGAACGGCCTGGTCAATCTGATCAACCATCTGCCAGAATCCCGTTATCGTCACGCGGTGGCGTGTGTCGAGGATTTTTCGGACTTTCGCCTGCGGGTGACTCGTCCGGATACCCCGGTAATTGCACTGCACCGTTCGCGTATCGGGGTTTGGCGACTCAGACAAGGGCTCTTTCGTCTTTGCCGTCAGCTTCGGCCGACGATCGTGCATTCGCGCAACCAGTCCGGGCTCGATGCCCTGTTACCGGCCAGACTGGCGGGGGTTCCCCACTGTATTCATGGCGAGCACGGTTGGGATGTGGATGATCTGAATGGGGAAAGGGTCAAGCCCGCCTTGTTGCGCCGGATGCACTCGCCGCTGGTCGACCGCTACATCACCGTATCCAGGGATCTCAGGAACTATCTTGTGCAGCGAGTGCGCATCTCCTCCAGACGCGTCACCCAGATCATCAATGGCGTCGATACGGTGCGCTTTTGCCCGCCATCGACTCGCTCGCAGCAGCTTCTGCCGGAAGGATTCGCGGGTCCGAATGCCATGATCATTGGTACTGTCGGCCGGCTGCAGGCGGTCAAGGATCAGGAGACCCTGCTACAGGCGTTTGCCCGGCTGGTCAAGAGTGGGGGTGAGGTCGAGTCAAGGGCGCGGCTGGTCATTGTGGGAGAGGGCCCCTTGCGCGATAGCCTGTGTCGCCTTGCCGACTCCCTGGGAGTTTCAGCGCGCACCTGGTTTCCAGGAAACGTCAGCAACGTTGCCGAGGTTCTGCGTACCTTCGACCTCTTTGTGCTGCCATCCTTGGCCGAGGGTATTTCCAATACCCTCCTGGAAGCGATGGCCAGTGGTCTGCCTCTGATCGCCACCGCCACCGGCGGCAATCTGGAACTCGTTGCAGAAGGTGTCAACGGCCGACTGTTTGTGCCGGGTGACGTCGATGCCCTGACCCGCTTGCTGAACCAGTACCTCGGCGATCCCTCGATATTGAGCGCACACGGCAACAACGCGCGCGAGATGGCAGTCAGGCGTTTCAGTCTGCCAGCAATGCTGGCGAGCTACCAGGCGGTATACGAGGAATTCTGTGATCGACGCTAGCCTGTTCCGGAAATGCGCGGCAGGGCATCGGCAATTGGCAAAAGCAGATTCCGTGTTCAGGGCTCTGACCCTCACTGGCATGACGTTTTGACTAAATACCTGGGCAAGCAGCAGGTATTTTTCTGACTACGAGAAGACATAGATAAACCATGTGCGGCATAACCGGAATTTTCGATACTCGCGGTCGGCGTGACATTGATCGCGCCGTGCTCATGCGGATGAACGAGTCACAGCACCATCGTGGCCCGGACGAGGGTGGTTTGCATGTCGAACCGGGCGTTGGCCTGGGGCACCGGCGGCTCTCGATCATCGACCTGTCGACTGGCCAGCAGCCGCTCTACAACGAGGACCAGAGCGTTTGCGTGGTGTTCAACGGCGAGATCTACAATTACCAGGAACTGATCCCGGAATTGCTGGCGCTTGGACATGTTTTCCACACCCGTAGCGATACCGAGGTCATCGTGCATGCCTGGGAAGCCTGGGGCGAGGATTGCGTTCAACGTTTTCGCGGCATGTTCGCCTTTGCCCTCTGGGATCGCAACCGCGAAACACTTTTCCTGGCACGTGACCGGCTTGCGGTCAAGCCGCTCTACTATGCTCTGCTGCCGGACGGGATTCTGCTCTTCGGCTCCGAACTCAAATCCCTGCTGGCCCATGGCGCTCTGGCGCGCGACATTGATCCACTGGCGGTTGAAGAATACTTCGCGCTCGGTTATGTGGCCGAACCGAGAACCATTTTTCGTCAGGCCAGGAAACTGCCACCAGGCCACACGCTGACACTACGCCGCGGTCTTCCGATTGCACAGCCGAAAGAGTATTGGGATCTGCGCTTCAGCCTTGACAACCCGTGTTCGATGGAGGCGGCCTGTGCACAGCTCGACGACAAACTCAGCGAGTCGATTCGCCTGCGCATGATCTCGGAAGTGCCGCTCGGCGCCTTCCTTTCCGGGGGGGTCGATTCAAGCGCGGTCGTCGCGCTGATGGCGGAGCTCTCGGCTGAGCCGGTCAACACCTGTTCGATTGCCTTTGACGACCCCGCATTCAACGAAGCCGCATTCGCTCAGACGGTCGCTGACCGCTATCGAACCAACCATCACTGCGACCTGGTCGCCAGCGACGACTTCGACCTGATCGACACGCTGGCCAGGCTGTATGACGAACCCTATGCCGACAGCTCGGCGATTCCGACCTACCGGGTTTGTCAGCTGGCACGGAAACATGTCACGGTGGCCCTCTCGGGCGATGGGGGGGATGAGACTTTCGGAGGTTATCGCCGCTATCGTCTACACCTGATGGAAGAGCGCCTGCGCTCGGCGATGCCGCATAGCGTGCGCCGACCACTGTTTGGCCTGCTCGGCCGCGTCTACCCGAAAGCGGACTGGGCGCCGCGCATGTTCCGCGCCAAGACGACGTTTCAAGGCATGGGGAGAACTTCGGTGGAAGCCTATTTCCATTCCGTGTCGATCCTGCGCGGACCGATGCGCAGCGAACTTTTTACCGATCGTTTCCGCCGTGAAATCGACGGCTACAGCGCTGAAGAGGTTTTTCGCCACCATGCGGAGCGGGCGGACACCGACGATCCGCTGGCCGTGATCCAGTACCTCGATCTCAAAACCTATCTGGTCGGTGACATCAATACCAAGGTTGACCGCGCCAGCATGGCGCACTCGCTCGAGGTGCGTGAACCGCTGATGGATCATCCATTGGTCGAATGGATGGCGACGCTACCTTCTTCGCTCAAGGTGCGTGGCCAGGAAGGCAAGTTTCTGCTAAAAAAAGCGATGGAACCTCGCCTGCCACAAGACATCCTGTACCGCCCGAAAATGGGTTTTGCCGTGCCGCTGGCCCGCTGGTTCCGCGGCCCGCTCAGGGAGCGCGTTCGCCAGGCCGTGCTTGGACCACGCCTGGCAGCGACCGGCTGGTTCAATCAGGATTATCTGCGACACCTGGTCGATGCCCATCAGTCGGGGGCGAGCGACTACAGTTCGCCCTTGTGGACGGTACTGATGTTTGAAGCCTTCCTGCGCAATGTCCTGGATGCGCCGCCGACCGATCCGGTGGCCATCGTCAGCGCGGCGCAAGCACCACGATGAGCCTCCGTGTTCTGCACGTGCTTGACCATTCGTTGCCGCTGCACAGCGGCTACAGCTTTCGTACTTTGGCCATTTTGCGTGAGCAGCGCGCGCTGGGCTGGCAGACGGTGCATCTGACGACGCCCAAACAGGGTGTCGGGACAGCCCTGCAGGAAGAGGTCGATGGCTGGCTTTTTCATCGAACGCCGAGTGCCCACGGCAGCGGCCTGCTCCGTCAGATGCGATTGACGACCACCCGCCTGCAGGAGGTCGTCCGGGCCACGCGGCCGGATCTCATTCATGCCCATTCACCCGTCCTCAATGCCCTGCCCAGCCTCTGGGTCGGTCGCCGGCAGCGTCTGCCAGTGGTCTACGAGATGCGCGCTTCCTGGGAGGATGCGGCTGTCGATCATGGCACGACAAAGGAAGGCAGTCTGCGCTACCGCGTATCGCGAGGGCTGGAGAGCCTGGCACTTCGCCATGCCGATCAGGTGACGACGATTTGTGAAGGTCTGCGCGGCGATATCGCCATTCGCGGTATCCCGCCCGAGCGAATCACGGTGATTCCGAACGCCGTAGACGTCAGCCTGTTTCGCTATGGCGTCGAACCCGATGCCCGGTTGCGCTGTTCGCTGGGACTCGAAGGCGCGACAGTCGTCGGTTTTGCCGGTTCATTCTATGGTTACGAAGGCCTGGATCTGCTGATCGAGGCAGCCCGCCGGATGCTTCCCCGACAGCCGCGGCTGCGCGTGTTGCTGGTCGGTGGTGGACCGCAGGAGAGCAATCTGAAGGCACAGGTGGCCGCCGCCGGGATGCAGGAGCAGGTGATTTTCACCGGCCGGGTAGCGCACAACGAGGTGCAACGCTATTACGAACTGATCGACGTGCTGGCGTATCCGCGTTTACCGATCCGGCTGACCGAACTGGTCACGCCGCTCAAGCCACTCGAAGCCATGGCGCAGGGGCGGATGCTGGTCGCCTCTGACGTCGGCGGCCACCGCGAGTTGATCCGGCACGGCGAAACCGGTTTCCTGTTTCGTGCCGGTGATCCTGCGTCCCTCGCAGCGGCGATCGAAGACCTTCTGGCCAAACGCCCTCTGTGGCCACAGATTCGTCGGCAAGCGCGTAGCTTTGTCGAGGTCGAGCGTACCTGGGCCGACAGTGTGGCCCGCTATCGCGAGGTCTACCGTCGAGCACTCGCCCGTTATGACCGCCGTCCAACCCTTTGATCCAGAGGCTCCATTGTGTGTGGTATTCACGGTATCTATCGTTTTGACGGGCTGAGCGTCGAGCCCGGAATTCTCTCTGCAATGGGCGATCGCACGCGTCACCGCGGTCCCGATGATGAAGGCAGTCACGTCGATGGCCATTGCGGCATCGCCATGCGCAGGCTGTCGATCATCGACCTGGCGGGTGGTCACCAGCCCCTTTCGAATGCCGATGGAACGTTGTGGCTGGTGTGCAATGGCGAGATTTACAACTTCCGCGAGTTGCGCAGCGAACTGCAGGCAAAGCGCTATCATTTCAAGACCGGTTCCGATTCCGAGGTGATGTTGCACCTTTATGATGCCGAGGGTGACGACTTCATCCACCGGTTGAACGGCATGTTTGACTTTGCGCTCTGGGACGCGCGTCGGCGTCGCTTGCTGATTGGCCGCGACCGGCTCGGGGTGAAGCCGCTGTACGTGCTGCAGGACGGGCAGCAGCTTGCCTTCGCCAGTGAAGCCAAAGCCCTCCTGGCTTTGCCAGGGGTCAGTGCAGAACTCAATCGGCGGGTTGTCGCCGACTACCTGCATCTCGGCTACGTCGCCGCGCCTGACTGTATCTTCCAGGGAATTCGCAAGTTGCCGCCGGCCACGCTGCTGGCGGTCGAAGGTGGTCAGGTGCACGAATGGCGCTACTGGCGGCTGCCTGAGCGGGTTCGCCAGGATCTTTCCGAGAGTGAGTGGAGCGAATGCGTGCGGACTCAGCTTGAGGAATCTGTACGCATGCAGATGGTCAGCGATGTTCCGATCGGAGCCTTTCTCTCGGGGGGCGTCGATTCGAGCGCCGTAGTCGGTTTGATGGCCCGTCACTCGCCACAGCCGATACGCACCTATGCCATCGGTTTTGCTGGTGGCGAAGCCGAGGCGCTGTATAACGAATTGCCCTATGCGCGTCGCGTTGCCGAACTGTTTTCAACGCAGCATCGCGAGATTCTCGTTCGTCCCGACGTCGTCGCATTATTGCCGAAGCTGCTATGGCATATGGATGAGCCTTTGTCGGACACGGCATTCATCACCACCTTCCTGGTTTCGGAGTTTGCTCGCCAGGATGTCAAGGTGATCTTGTCCGGGGTCGGTGGCGATGAACTGTTCGGCGGCTACCGCCGCTACCTCGGCGGCCACTACGCCCAGCGTTATCGGCGTTTGCCCGACTGGTTGCGGCGTTCGGCCAGCTTTGCAGCCGCGCACCTGCCCGCCGACCGGCACTCCGGATTTCTCAATACGCTACGCCTGGCCAAGGGCTTCCTGGCATCCGCTGAAATGACCGCCGACGAACGCTATCGCAGCTACCTGCAGGTGCTCGATCGGCAGTCCGTCGCGGCTTTGTTGATCGACCCGAGTGGGGCGGCATCCGATTCGCTGGCACGCGCCTTTGCTGCGGCCGGTAATGCGGACGAACTCAACCGCATGTTCGCGGTCGATGCCGAAACACAACTGCCTGATGATTTGCTGCTGCTGACCGACAAGATGAGCATGGCCGTGTCGCTCGAATGCCGGGTGCCGCTGCTTGATCATGAACTCGTCGAACTGGCGGCTGCCATGCCGGCATCGATCAAGATGCGTGATGGCCGGCTCAAACATCTCTTCAAGGCGTCGCTCGCTGATTTGCTCCCCGACGACATCCTCAACCGCAAGAAGCGCGGTTTTGGCACCCCGATGGGCGCCTGGCTGAAGCGCGAACTGGCCCCCCTGCTGAGTCGATTGCTGGCGGCCGAAGTGGTGACTTCGCGGGGTCTGTTCCGCCAGTCGGCGGTCGACCAGTTGGTGGCAGCACATGCAGCCAACCGCATTGACGGCACCGACATCCTGCTGGCCCTGATGAATCTCGAGATCTGGAGCCGGATCTATCTCGATCATCGCGACCCCGGCAACGTTGCTGAAGAACTGAAAAGCTACATCGCATGAACATCCTTTACGTCTGCCACCGTTTTCCATTCCCGCCCAAGCGTGGCGGGAAGATCCGGCCCTTCAACATGATCCGGCATCTCTCGGCCAGCGGCCACCAGGTGACGGTCTGTTCGCTCGCGCGCTCGTCGCAGGAAGCCGAGGAAGGTCGCGGGATTGCACCGCACTGTGCCGCGTTCGAGATGGCACAGGTCTCGGATCCGGTACAGACTCTGCGAATGGTCGCCCGCCTTCCCGTGCCACAGCCTTCCTCGATGGGTTATTTCTATTCGGCGTCGCTGCGGCAGTGCGTGCGCCGACTGTTGAGCGCGCAGCAGTGGGACCTGATCTTTGTCCATTGCTCATCGGTCGCGCAGTACGTCGAACAGGTTCGCGATGTGCCGAAGATTCTCGACTTTGGCGACATGGATTCGCAGAAGTGGCTCGAGTATGCCAACTACAAACCCTTTCCGCTTTCCCTCGGTTATCGGCTGGAAGGCATGAAAATGCTGGCGGCTGAAAAGCGTCTGGCCAGACTGTTCGACTTATGTACGGCGACCACCCGCGCCGAGTGGGAAACACTCGAAGGCTATGGCACTGGCGTGGCGACCGACTGGTTTCCGAACGGTGTCGATAGCGAGTTTTTCTGCCCTTCCAACGAGCCTTATGACGCGGACACCATCAGCTTCATTGGCCGTATGGACTACTACCCGAATCAGGAATGCATGGCACGTTTCTGCGCGCAGATCTGGCCCTTGCTCAGGCGCTGTCGGCCGAACATCAAATTGTTGATCGTCGGTGCCGATCCATCACCAGAGATGCAAAAGCTGGGTGATCTGCCTGGCGTCACGGTTACCGGTTCGGTACCTGATGTTCGCCCGTACATTCGCAAGTCGGCGTTGATGGTGGCGCCACTCAACATTGCCCGCGGTACGCAGAACAAGATTCTCGAGGCAATGGCCATGGGTGTGCCGGTGGTGACTAGCCGGGTTGCCGCAGGTGGCGTCGACGCCGAGTCCGTGAAGCATTTCCTTGTTGCTGATACAACAGAAGAATATTCTGCAGCGATTCTGCGGATCCTGGACGATCCGGCGGAACGGCAGCGACTGGCACTGGCTGGACGGCAGCGCATGCTCAGCAACCATGCCTGGCCGAATTCGATGGGAAGACTGGACCAGATCATTGATCGCTGCATCAGGAACTTCTCGCAAAGCAAAAGGAAACTCGCATGAAAATTAGCATTTTCGGTTTGGGCTATGTCGGTGCCGTGTCTTTGGCATGTCTTTCGCGTGATGGTCACGAGGTGATCGGCGTCGATATCGATGCGACCAAACTGGAACTGATCATGGCTGGCAAGACACCGGTGGTCGAAGAGGGGATGGTCGACCTGATGGCCCTTGCTGCGGCCAGTGGTCGCGTCACCGTCACTACCGATGCGCAGCAGGCAGTGCTCGACAGTGAGGTTTCCCTGGTTTGTGTCGGAACGCCGTCAGCCCCCAACGGCAGTCAGGATCAGGGGGCGATCCTGCGTCTGGCGGCAGAGATGGGCTGTGCGATCGCGGGCAAGCGTGAGCCGCACATCGTCGTCTTTCGTTCGACGCTGGTGCCCGGTACGGTTGAGGACGTACTGCGGCCGATTATCGAAGAAAAATCCGGCAAAAAGGATGGCGAGGGCTTCTTCCTCTGCTTTCAGCCGGAGTTTCTGCGCGAAGGCTCGTCGATTCGCGATTACGACAAGCCACCGTTCACCGTCGTCGGTGCCCACCATGCCTATCCGGTCAAGCGCCTGCGCGCACTGTTTGGCAATTTGCCGTGTCGCTTCATCGAAACCTCAATTCGCTCGGCCGAGATGATGAAATATTGCTGCAACAACTTTCATGCGCTCAAGATCACCTTCGCGAATGAAACGGCACGTCTTTGCGAGGCTCTCGGCGTCGATGCCTTCGAGGTGATGGATCTGGTCTGTCAGGACACGCAGCTCAACATCTCGACGGCGTATCTCAAGCCTGGCTATGCCTTTGGCGGCTCGTGCCTGCCGAAGGATCTGCGCGCGACGACCTACCTGGCCAAGATCCACGACGTGGACATCCCGATGCTCGGTGGCATCATGCAGTCGAACCGGAATCATCTGGATCTGGCGCTGCGCAAACTGCTCGCCCTTGGCAAGCGAAAGATCGGTTTCGTCGGACTGTCGTTCAAGACCGGCACTGACGACCTGCGAGAAAGCCCGCTGGTGACGCTGGCCGAACAACTCATCGGCAAGGGGATGCAACTGGCCATTTATGATCCGGAGGTTCATCTGGCAAGCCTGCTCGGAGCCAACCGCAGCTTCATCCAGACGCATCTGCCGCATATCGGGCAGATGATGCGGCCGGAACTCGATGAGGTCATTCGAGAGTCGGAAGTGCTGGTGATCGGGCTCTCCGGGCAGGCGGTCGCGGACACTCTGGCCAGATCATGCAGTTCCGGACAGGTGCTGCTCGATCTGGTCCGACTGCCGAATCGTTCAGCGATTGCGGCCAGGGTGCTTGGTTTGTGCTGGTAGGAACAGGTCGCATGTCGGACTCCGCTCGGCGCTGGCGTCTGGGTGTCTGGGTGAGTCTGATCGTCCTGGCGGGCGCGCTGTTATCCTTGGCGCCGTACATGACGAGTTCGACCGAGGTCGTTCGTATGCGGCACGCTCTCGTCCTGGCTACTGGCGGCAACGCCGGTTTCAACTGGACCCCGGCGGAGGTGCCGGCCGACTTTCTTCTCGAGCGGGCAGCTCCCGATCCGCTATTTGTCGACGTGGTCAACCGTCTCGGACTCGCGGCGATGTCATCGGACTGGGAGCGGGCGATCGTCATCAGCCGCCATCTGCTCGGCTCAAGCCCGGTATTGCTGGGCGGCCCGATCCAGTCCGACCTGCGCGATACCTATCGGAAGATCGTCGACCAAGGGCAGGGCTATTGCGGCGACTTCACACAGGTCTTTTCCGGACTGGCGATAGCTGCCGGCATTCCGGTACGTGCCTGGGCATTCTCCTTTGACGGCTTTGGCGGCCACGGACATATCTGGCCCGAGATCTGGAACCGGCAACTTGGGCGCTGGCAACTCCTCGATGTCTTCGACAACTACTATTTTGTCGGCCCCGAGGACATTCCGCTGGCGGCGCTCGAGGTTCGTCGAGCGATGCTGGAAGATCCGACCTCGCTTCGTCTTGTCCCACTGCATCCGGGGAGGCGGCCAGGAGCGGTAATCGAAGCGAAGATGTGGGATTACTACCGTCGCGGCCTGCCGGAGTGGTATATGGTGTGGGGCAACAATGTCTTCTCGTATGACCGGTCACACTTGGTACGCCTTTTTCGGTCTTTCTCGCATTCGCTCGAGCAGCTTGTCGCCATTGTCGGAGGCGTCTATCCCGGCGTCAGAATTCTCGAGGAACCTGCCAATCGGCGGCAAGTGGAGGCCATTCACCGCGTCCGTTGTCATCTGTTGTTGGTCGGCGCACTGGTGGTTGCTGCTCTGCTGGCACTGCTGATTTCTCTCGCTGGCTGGTATCTGGCCAGACGAGGATCGTTGCGGCGGGCCGAGGGGTGACGACGATAATGGGCGCAGCAAAGCATGCGATGAACGGCGAGTCCCTGGCGCGAATCTGTGTCGTTGGGCCCTTGCCGCCCCCATCCGGTGGCATGGCGAATCAATGCGAACAACTCGTTCGTTTGCTACGGGCTGACGGCTTGGATGTCGAACTGGTACGCACCAACGCGCCCTATCGACCAGCCTGGGTGGGTCATTTGCCGGTGCTGCGCGCCGGTTTTCGTCTGCTGCCGTATCTGCTGGAGCTTTGGCAGGCGGCTGGGCGCGCGAGCGTGATGCATGTTCTTGCCAACTCCGGCTGGGCCTGGCATCTGCTTGCCGCTCCGGCGATGGTCGTCGCTCGTCTGCGCGGCACGCCGGTGATCATCAACTACCGGGGAGGGAATGCCGATACTTTCTTTGCCGGAGCGCCGCGAAACGTACTCCGCATGCTCGCCGGGGCAGCGTTGAGAGTCACCCCTTCGGCATTTCTGCAGCGGGTCTTTGCACGCCACGGGCTGACTGCCGAAGTCATTCCGAATATCGTCGATCTTTCCCGCTTCATGCCGAGCCCGCCACGGTGTTTTGGTGACGCGCCCCATCTGGTGGTCACCCGCAATCTCGAAACGATCTACGACATTCCAACAGCGATGCGAGCTTTTGCGCGGGTCAGGCCCTCATTTCCGGGCGCCCGCCTGACTGTCGCCGGCAGCGGGCCGGAGCTTGGACGCCTGCAGCAACTGACTGTTGAACTTGGTCTGCAGGACAGCGTATGCTTCGCCGGTCGCATCGACAACGCCGACATTCCAGCGCTGTACACTTCAGCGGATTGCCTGCTCAATCCGAGCACCGTCGACAACATGCCGATCTCGATTCTCGAGGCTTTCGCCAGCGGTGTGCCGGTGGTCAGCACGTCTGCGGGCGGAATCCCCGACCTGGTTGAGCAAGGAGTCAGCGGTTTGCTGGTGCCGATCGCTGACCACGAGGCGATGTCGCGAGAAGTCCTGCGCGTCCTGCAGGATGCTGGCCTGGCTATGGCTCTCAAACAGGCGGGTCTGGCACAAGCCAGAAGGTATTC
>NZ_JDSS02000037.1:160993-174827 GCF_000584955.1 Candidatus Accumulibacter vicinus | reverse complement strand
TGGCTGGACGCTTACCGGCGGGTCGGTGCAGCGAAGAGTAAGTTGACCCCTGTGATCCGTACTAATGGAGATTTGCCATGACTGCTCTTTCCGAAGCACTGCTGCGGAAATGCTACGCCAATAGCCCTCATCCCTATCGTTTGTACGAAGAGCGCGTCACGCAACTACTGACTCCGGATTCCGTACTGCTCGACGCAGGTTGTGGGCGTACCGTCCCGGTCCTGAGAAAGTATCTTGGACGTGCCCGCCGTCTGATCGGGATCGAATTGGTCAGCTTTAGCGACGTTCCTCCTGGGATCGAGACCTATAATGCGGACCTGTCGGACATGCCGTTGCCCGACGCCAGCGTGGACCTCATCATGTCACGCAGCGTTTTCGAACATCTGACAGACCCCGCGGCGGTGTACAAGGAGTTCTCGCGCGTCTTGCGCCCAGGAGGCGCGGTGGTGTTCCTGACCGCCAACATGTGGGATTACGGTACGCTGGTTGCGCGCCTGGTCCCCAACCGCTTCCACAGCAGGATCGTCAAGCAGGTGGAAGGAAGAGCGGAAGAGGACACTTTTCCGACCGCCTATCGGACCAACACACGTACCGATGTGGAACATCTGGCGACTTCGGCTGGGTTCACTGTAGAGAACTTCGAGTACCTTAGCCAATACCCCAACTACTTGATGTTCAATGGTGCCCTGTTCTTCCTGGGCACATGCTACGAGAAATTGATCAGCCGCTTCGAGATCCTGCGCTTTCTCCGGGGCTGGATCATGGTCACGCTGCGCAAGCCGGGCCTGAGTCGCTGACAGCTAGAGCACTGAAGAACAGGATGGCGGACATGGTTGAGCCGGGAATCTTTGGTTTGCGAGTTCGATTTCTGGGCCAACCCGCTAGGGAGCGGAAATGGTGCGGATGTTACAAGCGGCCTTTCGGGATAGAGCGAAGGCCGGACAGGTGCAAGCGACAATGAGGGACATCCGTTTACAGGTGCGAACGCAACGGCCAGGCGCCTCCTGTCG
Source organism: Candidatus Accumulibacter vicinus (assembly GCF_000584955.1). Classification (NCBI taxonomy): domain Bacteria; kingdom Pseudomonadati; phylum Pseudomonadota; class Betaproteobacteria; genus Candidatus Accumulibacter; species Candidatus Accumulibacter vicinus. Next base: position 173,817 of record NZ_JDSS02000037.1, on the reverse strand, counting down.
TCGGGTGGCCGCGAGGAGAGAGTCGTGAACTTGTATACCGCCATGTGTTCAAATCTCCTCTTTCCCTTGCATGAGCGTCTCAAGGGGCACGATTCGGTGGCTGTGCGCAAGAGGCTCGAGGAAAGCCAGTGGTGGTCAGCGGATCGACTGGTTGACTATCGCACGGGTCGTCTGCGCGACTTCCTGGCGGACATTGGGCTGCGCGTTCCCTACTACCGGGATTTGTTCCGGCGCCTTGGTTTCGACCCGAGGTCGGTGCGCAGCATCGATGACTTGTCCGCCTTGCCGTTGCTGAACAAACACGACATTCGCGTTAACGTCGACCGACTCAAGGCAGACAGTCACGGTCCGCTGACGCGCTACAATACCGGTGGTTCTTCCGGTGAGCCGCTGATCTTCTATATGGGCCGGGGGCGGAAGAGCCACGACGTGGCTGCCAAGTGGCGCGCCACACGCTGGTGGGACGTTGACATCGGCGATAGCGAACTGGTGGTCTGGGGCAGCCCGATCGAACTGGGTGCGCAGGACCGTATTCGACGTCTGCGCGACGGGCTGATGAGAAGCCATTTGTTGCCGGCCTTTGAAATGTCAGCGACGAATCTCGATCGCTTTGTGGATACCATCCGAGCCCGGCGTCCGACAATGCTTTTCGGTTACCCCTCGAGCCTTTCTCTGATTGCCCGCCATGCCCAGCAGAAACACTTGGAAATGAGCAGGCTGGGTATCCGTGTCGCATTTGTGACTTCCGAGAAACTCTACGACGAGCAACGCACCCTGATCAGCGAAGTATTTGCCTGTCCGGTGGCCAACGGTTACGGTGCCCGCGATGCTGGATTCATTGCGCACCAGTGTCCTTCCGGTAGCCTGCACATCAGTGCCGAGGACATCGTGATCGAAACCGTGGGTCCGGATGGCAGGCATGTAGGGCGCGGGCAGCCCGGCGAAATCGTTGTCACGCACCTGGCGACAGCCGATTTCCCTTTTGTCCGCTACCGCACCGGCGATATCGGTGTCCTGAGTGACAGGATCTGCCCCTGCGGCCGCAACCTGCCTGTTCTGGAAGAGGTACAGGGGCGCACCACAGACTTTGTGATCGCCCAGGATGGTACCGTGATGCACGGGCTCGCGCTGATTTATACGGTTCGTGACCTGCCTGGTGTCGAGCGTTTCAGGATCGAGCAGGTGTCCATCGATCAAACGATCGTCAAGGTTGTTACCGGATCGGCTTTTGACCAGGTGTCGGAGGATCGTATCGTGCGCGATTTCAAGGCGCGTCTGGGCAGAAACGTGGATGTGCGCATCGAAAAGGTCCGTGAAATTGCCAGCGAAGCATCCGGGAAGTTCCGTTACGTCGTCAGCCATGTGAAACCCCTTGTGGGCGTTGAGAAAGTCACGGATGCGTGACCTGCTGATACTGGGCATCATCATCGCGGTCCTGCCTTTTGCAATCGCTCATACCTGGATCGCCGTGATTCTGTGGACCTGGATCAGCCTCATGAACCCCCACAGATTGGCCTTTGGCTTTATCCACACTGCACCGATTGCCGCCGTGGCTGCCGGTGCTGCGTTACTCTCGCTGGTCATCACACGCGACAAGCTGCGCATGCCGTGGACTCCTCCGGTCATCGTCCTCCTGCTCCTGGTCATGTGGATGTGTTTGACGACGGTCTTCGCCATTGATCCAGTAGCTTCCGCAACCCAGCTCAATAAGGTCATGAAGATCCAGATCATGACTGTTGTCGCCCTGATTGCCCTGCAAACACGCAAACACATCGAGATGTTCATCTGGATCATTGTTCTCTCGATTGGTTACTATGGGCTCAAGGGCGGCATCTTTACCATTCTCACCGGGGGGGGCTCCAAAGTATGGGGACCTCCAGGCAGCTTTATTGAGGAAAACAACGCCCTGGCCGTGGCGGTGATCATGACCATCCCGCTGATCAACTACCTGCGGATGGTCACAACCCGCCTCGTTTTCCGCCTCGGTTTGCTGGCGCTGATGTTGCTGTGCACGCTCTCCGCGTTGGGATCACAGTCGAGAGGGGCATTCCTGGCGATCTCTGCGATGGGGCTGGTGCTGTGGTATCGGTCCGAGAGAAAAGTTTTGAATGGAGTGGTCATTGCTGTCATCGCCGCCGGTTTGATTGCTTTCATGCCCAGTTCGTGGGAACAACGGATGCGGACAATAGAGACCTATCAACAGGATAACTCTGCGCAATCCCGACTGGGTGCTTGGCGGTTCTGCGCAAACGTTGCCAATCACCGCCTGCTGGGCGGCGGCTTTGATCTCTATACCCCCATGAATTATGCGGTATATGCTCCTGCGGAAAGTGTCGGAACGCCCGTGGCACACAGCATCTACTTCTCGATGCTTGGTGAGCATGGCTATGGTGGCCTGTTCCTGTTCCTGTTGTTATGGTGGCTGACTTTTCGTTGCGCAGCCCGAATACGCCGGCAGACTAAGGATCGGCCGGAGATGGCATGGACTTATCATCTTGCCGGCATGTGTCAGGTCTCCATGGTCGGCTATCTGGCGGGTGGCGCGTTCCTCCAACTGGCCTATTTTGACTTGCCTTACAACATTCTGGTGGTTCTTGTCGTGGCTGATCGCTGGATCAGAGAGGGGGGATGGCACCAGGAGAAGGTCGGCGCTTTTGGTTCGGGAAAACCCACCACCTCTGCCATTGCACCCCATCCGGCAGCGAATTAATTGACATGATCATAAAAACTCTCGCCCATGCACTATCCCCGGCAGGGGTTCGTGGACGACTCTCGGTCCTGATCTTTCATCGTGTTCTTGCGCATCGGGATGCCATTCGTACCTGGGACATCGATGCGAATGATTTTACACGCACGATGACCTGGCTCAAGGAGTCGTTCAATGTCCTGCCTCTTGACCAGGCGATTGCTCGACTGATTGACCGTACCTTGCCCGCGCGCGCAGCCTGCATCACCTTCGATGACGGATATGCGGATAATTTCACGGTCGCGATGCCGATCCTCAGAGATCATGGGCTGACAGCAACCTTCTTCATGGCGACAGGCTTTCTTGATGGTGGACGGATGTGGAACGACACGGTGATCGAGGCAGTCAGCCATTGCGGCAAACCGCGGCTGGATCTTTCTGAAGAGGGCCTGGGAGTGCACGAACTGAATTCGGCTGTCACTATTCGTCAGGCGATCATGAGCATCCTCAATGCGGTCAAGTATCGGGAGCCTGCGGAACGTCGCAGGACGGTCGATTACGTTGCTGCAGTCGCCGGGGTCAGGTTGCCGAATGATCTGATGCTGACCTCGGAGCAGGTGAGGGCCATGCGCCGTGCCGGCATGCTGATTGGCGCGCATACCGTCACACACCCGATTCTTGCCCGTCTGAAGCCGGAGGAAGTGCGTAGCGAGATTCTCGACAGCAAGCAGTTCCTGGAGTCGCTGTTGCAGGAACGCGTCAGCTTGTTTGCCTACCCCAACGGAAAACCCAATATCGATTATCGTGCCGGAGATGCCGAGGTCGTTCGCGGCCTGGGCTTTGACGCCGCCGTCACGACAGCATGGGGAGTCGCCGATTTCCGGTGCGACCTCATGCAGCTGCCCCGCTTTACCCCCTGGGACAAAACCCGACTTCGCTTCGGCGCAAGACTGATCAGGAACTTGTGGCAGAATGAGCAACTTCGATCGGGACAGATGGCGTGTCCATGATGGGAGAGAAGCAAGGCGCATCCAGTCATGATGAATTGATCTGGGGTCCTGTCCAGATATTCCGTGCCGTTGCTTAACACGTCCATGCAAACCGATGTCAACGACCCCCAAGATTTCTGTCATCATTCCCTGCTATAACGCAGAACGATACATTGTTTCCGCGATTTCCTCCGTATTGGCGCAAAACTGGCCAAATCTCGAAGTCGTGGTGGTCGATGATGGCTCCTCCGATCGCTCGGCCGAGCTCATTTGTGCCAGTTTTCCCGAGGTCAGGCTGGTGCAGCAGCGCAATCAGGGCATTGCGGTCGCGCGCAACCATGGCATCGCATGCGCACAGGGTGACTGGATCGCCTTCCTTGATGCTGATGACATATGGCTGCCGGGCAAGCTGCAGGCACAGTGGGATACACTAAGCGCCGTACCCGGCGCGCGCATGTGTCACACTGCCTTCGAGTTTTGGACCAGCACTGAACCTTCGCCGGAACCCGCCTTCCTGGCGGCATTGCAAAGTCGCTCGGGTGACCGCCGGCGCTGGTTTGGCGTGAGCGGCTGGATCTATCCTCAGTTGTTACTTGATTGTGCGGTGTGGACATCGACCGTGTTGGTGCATCGATCGGTTTTCTCTGAAGTGGGCCAGTTTGATCAGAGCCTGCGGATTGGTGAAGACTATGATCTTTGGTTGCGCATCTCCCGCGTGACCCAGATTCTGCATGTGGCATTCCCGTATGCACTGTATCGAATGCACCCCACGAGTATTACAAGGTCAATTGTCCAGGAGAACCATCGTGGTCTGGTGATCAGCCGTGCCTTGGCGCGCTGGGGATACCGCTCGCCAGACGGCAGCAGCGCACGCAAGGCAGATGTGGATCGTGCCTTGGCAAATACCTGGAGCGAGTTCGCGTGTGTCCACCTTACTGCCGGTAACTTGATCCGTGCCCGGCAGGCTGCACTGACGGCGCTGCGTATTGACATGACCCATGCAAAGGGATGGAAAGTGCTCATCAGCACCTTTGCAGGATCTTTGTTTAGCCACAAGTAACCATAAAGATATTGCATGGGTGATCTGTGCCGGTCGAGACTTTTCGCAAGGCGAAATGAAGAATGAAAGTTGCACTGTTATGCTCCGGATTGGGCAATGTCTATCGTGGACATGAAGTATTTGCACGCGATCTCTTCACGCTTTTGGGAGATTCGGTAGACGTGACTCTCTTCAAGGGTGGAGGCGAGCCTGCGCCAAGGGAGTGGGTGATTGACAACATTCCGCGCAATGCCGGATGTCTTGATTACCTCCACGTCGTGGCGTCTCCCAAGTGGGCAGCGGCAATTGCCGAAGGAGAGCGCTGCCGGATAGAGGGCGAAACTTTTGCTTATGCCGCGCTTAAACCCTTACTAGAAGGGGCGTTTGATGTCATTCATTGCCTGGAACGTGAAGTGTGCAACATCATTTATGATAATCGCCATTTGTTCAGGTCTACGCCGAAGATCCTGTTTTCCAACGGCGGCGCAATACCTGCCAGAGACCTGCCGCGCTGCGATTTCGTTCAGGAACACACCGAACTGAATTTGTCTTATAGTGCCAAAGGCAAGTCGTTTCTGATACCACATGGTGTGGATGTCAACTTGTTTCATCCTGGAGTGGTCTCCGATTTTCGTGCGCAGCATGACATTCCGCAGGATGCATTTGTAGTGATCAGCGTCGGTGCCGTCGCCTATCAGCATAAACGCATGGATTATGTGGTCAGGGAGGTCGCGGCCATCAAGGATGCGTATCTGTTGATCGTCGGCCAGGAAACCAAGGACACGGCCGAGATCAAGGCCCTTGGCAAGCGCTTGATGGGGGAGAGAATCATCTTTACGAAGGTCCAGCATGATGATTTGCCTATGGTGTATGCAGCCGCCAATGTTTTTACCTTGGGTTCCGTTTTTGAGACCTTTGGAATTGTCTATATTGAGGCTATGTCAATGGGTTTGCCCGTAATCTGCACCAATCACAAAAATCAGCGCGCCATTGTCAAGGAAGGAATCTTTATCGACGTGAGCAAGTCGGGCGCACTGACCAAGGCCCTTCGGGATACCGACCGGTCAACCTTGGCAGCTCTGGGGCAACGCGGCAGGAAAATCGTGCTTGAGCACTACGACCTTTCGGTACTGAAGCGACAATACATCCAGCAATACCAGGCGATTGCGTCATCGCCAACGTCGTTGGCTGTTTATACATTGAAAAATAAGCTGGCGTCCAATACCAGAAATGCAATCCGGTCTGCTGCGAGATGGGTACATGGGCGTGCAGAATAATGAATGACCGGACATTCTTCGAGTAGTACATTGATCTGGGTGACCGGCGACGGAACAAGCAAGCAATCAACGGGTTGGCGACGCTCGCCGCGAGACCGACGGCGAGCATTCCTGGAGCGTGCTTGAGCGGGGGCGATGGGGCATACCGTTTCTTTGACAACGAACCACGATCCTGGCCACCGGTGTGGTCGCCCAGGAAATCCACCCACCGGTCGGTTGCCACCCGGTCGAGTGGCGCTTGTTTGACCAATCGTACAGCCGAGATGTCAAAATGATAGGAGAGAGAAATGGCTAGCTACATGAGACCGGGAAGATGCTCCGCGGTGGTCATCCTGCGATTCTTGGCGCTGGCCTTGGGCCTGATGGGCGTTTCGCCTGTCGCCTCAGTCCCCTCTGGGGTCATCACCGAGCAGGAGATGGCACTCATCCCGCCCTACTGCCCCTACGCCCAACTCTTCCCAAAAAACATGGCTCCGGAAAGAAAACAGTGGGAGGCGCGACTAGGTCCGGGTTTCCCGAGTATTCATCATTATTGCTGGGGGCAGATAAATTTCCAGCGCGCTCTCCGCAGTAATACCTCATCACAAGAAAGAAGGTTCCTCCTGGGGACGGTCATTAATGATTATGAGTTTGTGATCGGAGCTGTCCGAGCGCATGAGAAAGATTTTGTTCTGCTCCCGGAGATTTTTACACGGAAGGGAGAGGTGGAACTGCTTCTTGCCCGCTTCAAAGATGCCAACACATCGTTTGCCAGGGCAAGAGCACTAAGGCCCGATTATTGGCCGGCATATTCAGCTTGGGCAGGGTTTCTGATTCGGTCAGGAAATAATGCTGAAGCAAAACAGCTGGTTCAGTCTGGACTGGAGTATAGTCCCAATTCAAGGGTGCTTCGAGAACAATACCGTTCGCTTGGGGGTAATCCATCCGACATTAAGCCGAATGTCAAGCCGCCAACCCCAGAATCCCCCACAGATCAACGCGGCACGCCAGCGCCGGAGGGTGATGAGGTACCGGCGGATGTTCACACCGATCCTCCGGTTGGCGGGAGCACACACCAATGAAACATCCACGAAGGTATTGGGGTGATGATTCTGATCAGGCATCCACGCTGAGGAAGAACCCCAGGGTTCAGTATTCGAGTCAAGTTACCCATTGGGTAAGTCCTGACCAGAAAGTCGCTCAGCAATCCGTGTCAAAGACATCCAGCATTCCAGGGACCCGTCGACATCAGATTACGGAAACATTTGGCGGCAAGCGCTTACGAGTGGATTTCGCCCGCTGCAGAAAGCTCTCGCCAGCCAGCTTGAGGCGATCCTGCTGATGGTCCAGATAGGGAAACACGTCACGATCGGCGCACTCTGGATGGTTGGGATGCGCCTGATCGACCGGGGAATCGGTCTGGTCTCGATGTTTGTCCTTGCCCGTTTGCTGTCGCCTGATGATTTCGGAGTAGTTGCAATGGCAATGACGGTATTCGGCGTGATTGAAATTGGGGGCCAATTCGGCTTCGATATCGCGCTAATCCGAAACCGCCAGGCTAGCCGTGCGCATTACGATAGCGCGTGGAGCATGTCGGTTGGCTATGGCGTATTTACTGCGATTGCCCTGGCAGCGCTAGCCATTCCTGCCGCGATTTTTTTCAACGAGCCGAGATTGCAATCAATCATGCTGGCGCTTGCGGCGATAGCGCTGGTCCAGGGTTTTGAAAATATCGGAGTGATTGACTTCCGCAAGAATTTCCGATTCGGCGATGACTTTCAACTGATGTTCTGGAAAAAGATCAGTTCTTTTGTCGTTGGTTTGTCATTTGCTTATCTACTGAATACTTATTGGGCTCTGGTGTTAGGAATTGCCGCATCCCGTATCACTGGCGTCTTCCTAAGCTATGCCCTTCATTCTTATCGACCGCGATTCGATTTGTCAGAAGCCAGGGGGCTGCTGGTCTTCTCTCGTTGGATCCTGCTCAAAGGCATCATCGATTACGCGATTGATCGTGGCCCGGACTTCATCATCGGACGCTTTCTCGGTGCGAATGCCCTAGGATTGTACCGTGTAGCACGTGACATCTCGACCTTGCCAACGACGGAGCTAATGTTCCCGATTATGCGGGCGGTTTTTCCAGGGTATGCCGCGGTTGCGCATGATCGCCAGATGTTGGCAAATTCGTTTATGATGGTACAAGGGTCGATCCTCATGATCACCCTGCCTGCAGGCGTGGGAATGGTCATGCTTGCTGACCCCATCGTAAAGCTGCTATTAGGCCCGAAATGGATTCCAGCGGTTCCACTGATACAGGTGCTCGGCTTGTACGGAATTTTGACCATTTTCCAGGCAACCAATACCTCGGTGTTCAACGTTCTTGGAAAGCCGCATTGGGGCGCGGCTTTGAAGGCAGCAGAGGTGCTTTTTCTACTTCCAGCCATGTTCACTTTATACGCGCTTGGTTACCAACTGGTCGAAATTGCATGGGCAATCGTCGGCGCACAAGTGCTGGTTATTCCCGCGGGGATTCTAATGACCAGGCAGCTCTTGAAGGTTGGCTTCAGGGATCGACTGGCGGTGGCATGGCGACCTGTGATTGCCTCAGCGATCATGGCGTTGATACTGGCCTGGCAGTTCATGCAAACCGATCTGGAGGTTTCTGCCGCGTCGGCGAGCTGGTTGCTTTTCAAAGCCATACCGACAGGCATGATCGTATTTGCATCGACGATCTTGCTGCTGTGGACAATCGCCGGGGCGCCAGATGGACCGGAAAGACACTTGCTTGCTATGGTAAAGGGATGGTTTCCAAGGGGCCTCAGTCGTCGTGTCTGACTTCAGAATGCCTGCTTTGTTGCCTCTGGGCGAAATGGCACGGCTTATGCCGGAACCTCCGCTTGTCGCCGTGGCTGGGGCCATGATTGCCATGCGTGATCTGGGCTTGCAACGATCCCCAATGGCCAAGGGTATGCTAATGCCCCCCCTGCTAGGTCGCCATGTGCCTGCTGGTGCGGTGGGGGGGTACTTGGTGGGGATCCGCCTACTGTTGCAGGAGACCTTACGCGACATGCGCCGCGCTTTCGACCTGATGCGAGGTTGCGAGCGTACGCATTCGACTTTGTCTTTCAAGGCGATTTCCGGGACTCAAGATCCCGAACAACTACCGCCGCGGCTTGTTTTGCTGGCCCTGAGTCCGGTACGGTGTTTTGCGGAAATTACCCAAGCCCTCAAATGATGGTGAATATTGACTGGAGAGACCCAACCACCTACGGACGGCTCGTAGTTGATTCGGTATGCAGCCCACTCGAGGATGCTGCCCGTGGTATGGGCCAAGCGCCAAACTCAGTGCAGGATACCGCACTGCAATTCCTGTGGCATTACTTCGAGATGGAGACCCATGAGAGGTCGCCTACGATGTCAGTCACCCCGTCAGCTGCGGAAGAGTTTCACGCATTGGTTCAACGCGCGATGATGCTTATCAATAGGGATGCCATCAAGTCGCTTCCCGTGCGGACCCATACCGAGTTCATCGTTCGACAGGCATTGCTTTCCTACAAGGATGGCGAATCTGCTTCGCCAGTGGCCATCACTGGATACGACCACGATCAGGGACTGGTGCGACTGAGCTATTGCGTTCCTCGTCCATCCAGCAGCGAGCGGTTTTCGGTCGACGGGGAGCGGGTCCACGGTACCTACGCCAAGTTCCGCAGCTGCAACTTCTTTCGCCGGACTCTATTCTATGAGCGCATCGTTTGGCTTCCCGCGGCCAAAGGGCGCTCGATCGAAGCCGTGATTGAAGGTCAAATCACTCCCATCACGGTATTGAGCCAGGCGTCGGCGCGACGCAGCCAGTCTCGCGACGAAGGCATGAAATCGCTGCTTGATGATGCACGGATTGTCTATCCACCATTCAGGAATGTGGTTAAGGCATTACCGTTCAGTGTACGAGGCGCAATGGCAATGGTCGTGAGGTGGCTGGCAAGAACTGCCATCGTGCGCAGGCGATTCGCCAACGCATGGGTGTTTGTTGACGGCGAAGAGGAAGCCGACGATAACGCAGAGCATTTGTATCGATGGGTTTTTCGCAGCCACCCTGAGATTAACTCATGGTTTTTGATGGAGCGTTCGTCACACGACTGGGAGCGACTTCGGAGAGAGGGTTTCAGATTGATGCCCAAAGGCATTCTTCGCAACTTGTTGATACTCAATTCCGACCATATTTTATCTTCCCATGCGAATCTGGTCCACGGGGCTCTTGATCCGGAGCTTTATGGCGACTTGATGTGTTTTCGATTCACCTATCTGACGCATGGCGTGCATGACAAGGACCGCTCACATTGGCTTAACAAACAACCTTTTGACAGGATGCTTGCAACAACACCGATGGAGTATGAAGCCGTCGCCTCCGATGGTTCGCCATATGTATTTTGCGATCGGGAGGTGCGGCGGACAGGATTGCCGCGACACGACAACCTGCTCAGGCTGGCCAGCCAGTTAAGGCCAGAAGAAGTTAATTGGATAGTCATCATGCCGACTTGGCGGTCACGATTGGCGAAGATCGCTGCAGCGGGGTTAACCTCGACATCCTACGCGGAGATCGAAAAATCGGAGTATGTGCAATCCTGGGGAAGTCTGTTGAAAAATAAACGGCTTCAGGATTTTGCGCGATCGTATGGCAAGCGGTTGGTATTCATGCCGCATCCTGGTGCAGTTTCTTTCCTCGCTGCCTTTGGGATCCCTGCAGATATTTCCATAATAACGAAGAAGGATATGCGAATTCAAGATGTCTTCGCAAGAGCCTGTGCTTTAATCACGGATTATTCAACAGTTGCTTTCGAACTAGCCTATCTTCGACGCCCAATCATTTATTATCAGTTCGACGCGGAAAGATTTTTTCATCATGACCACGGTCTGAGGGAAGGATATTTCTCCTACCCGCGCGATGGTTTTGGACCGGTGGTGACGAAGGAGTCGGACGTCGTGATGGAACTCGGACACGTGCTTGCTAACCGATGCTTGCCTGAATCAAAATATCTTCAGAGAATTGATTCGGCCTTGGTCGATTGCGACGGAGGGGCTTGTGAGAGGGTATTTAATAGTGTTGTTGACATATGCATCCCGCGAGCTTGAGGGACACAGATCTGCTCTCCATCCTTGATGCTTTCGCAGGTGATACCTTTGTTCATAAACGGACACGTTCGGCGCGCTTGCAACGCGCGGCAGGCTCGCAAGCTCGGGATTGAAGTGAATTAATCAGCGTTTCCTTAAGTAAGCGGTCCTAGAAAAGTCTTCCGACATTCCAGCAGCGAGCCGAGGAGGAATTCAGCCCTGTGATTGTCGGAGAACTTATCCGAGACCGCTTACATTTTTTTTGCGCAGTTTTTTATGCACTAAAGGGTCCTTGGAGGCTGTGATTGATCAGAGCTAATTTATATTCGACTGCACTCAATGCGCTCGAGTGTGCGGGAGTTACATGGGTATTGATGCGCGCCTCCCCGGACAACTTTCTCGACGCAATTGAGATTGATATCTATATCAAAAAAAACCAGAGAAAACAAGCTTTTGTCACTCTGTTGAGTCTGGGTTGGGGATGTCTCCATGATTGGCTACATGAACCTGAAAAAGCTTGCTTTGCTTACATCGAGCAGGGACAACTTAACAAGATTGACATCCATTTTGAGGTGGTTAGTGGAGGTGTCATCACTGTCGATAGCAATTGGTTTGAACAGGGGATCAGGGTCTCACCCAATGGGGTGAGAATCCCAAGCGAGAGTGCTTGGCTGCTGCATGTGCTGACACATACAATCCTTACAAAACAAACATTACCGGAACGATACTTCGATCGGGTAAGGGCAGCGCTGGATGATCCGACCATCGTTGCAGATGTCAGGTCACATATTAATTTAGTATCGTTTGTGGATAATTTCAACGCCTTATCTGCAGGTGATGCGATAACTCTCATGTCTGATTCGGCATGGGTTTCAGGCGTGCGTTCAGTTTTACTGAAAGAAACACAGTACCGTAGATTCATCCGTGACTTCATTCGACGAATGGAGTGGATTATTTTGCGTCCCTGGCGAAGGGATTTCGGTATCTCGATAGCAGTGATCGGCGTGGATGGCGTTGGCAAGAGCAGTTTTATCAGCGAAATGCAAGAGCAACTACGGGATATCGGATTCGTCGTCCGTACGGCATATATGGGGCCCTGGGATCGATCGATCTTCCCAACGTCGAGGTTGCTTGAATATTTTGGCGCAAACCCACTCGACTTCGATCAGATACAAGCCGGCCCAGTATCGCTCGACAAATCATCTCTGACCAAGAAATGGAAAGGGTATGTCAAGCGTTATTTCTATTATTTTGGTACTTGGATTGAGACCTGGGCGCGTTTCTTACGCCTGGTGCTGCCACACCGGTTGTTGCGCCGAATCGTTTTGCACGATCGAGATTTCTTGGATTTGTTGACGGGTTTTCGAAATATTCCGATCAGAAACAACCTCCGATTGCGTCAATGGCTCGCACAGATAACACCAAGACCTGAAATTATAATAGTTCTATTGAATGACCCAGGGATGATTTATCAAAGAAAGCCTGAATACCCGCTCGATGTGATCGAAGGCGCCGTGCGAAGGTATCGGGATTTGGCGTCTCGATACGGCTTGCATATTATTATTACTGATCAGCCAACTGATGTCTTGGTTAGGGATTTCATCGCGGAAAACTGGCGCTCAATCTATGCTGCGGTAAGCGGAGTCAATCGGGCCGCGCCAATCGAATGACATGATTTTTGTCGTAGCGTTGGTGCAAACAGTCCGAAACATATGAAGAGCCAACTCGCAATCTGCCGTGCCCGT
>NZ_JDSS02000037.1:160617-160968 GCF_000584955.1 Candidatus Accumulibacter vicinus | reverse complement strand
CCTTGCGGCACGGGCCTGCAGGCTACAGACCCGCTTCCGCGCGCAGCGTCGCGGCTTTGTCGATGGCCTCCCAGGTGAACTCGGGTTCGTCGCGGCCGAAATGGCCATAGGCAGCGGTCTTCCGGTAGATCGGGCGCAATAGATTGAGTGACTGGATGATCCCTTTGGGACGCAGGTCAAAGTGCTTGCCGATCAGTTCGACGATGAGTTCGTCGCTGACCTTGCCGGTGCCGAAGGTGTTGACCATCAAGGATACCGGCCGGGCAACGCCGATTGCGTAGGCGACCTGCACTTCACAGCGCTCGGCGAGACCGGCCGCGACGATGTTCTTCGCCACGTAACGGGCTGCAT
>NZ_JDSS02000037.1:149612-160267 GCF_000584955.1 Candidatus Accumulibacter vicinus | reverse complement strand
CGAGCGATCGACCTTCGACGGGTCCTTGCCCGAGAAGGCGCCGCCGCCATGCCGGGCAGCACCGCCGTAGGTATCGACGATGATCTTGCGGCCGGTCAGACCACAGTCGCCGTGCGGGCCGCCGACCACGAAGCGGCCGGTCGGGTTGACCAGATAACGGGTCTTGCCGGTCAGCAGTTCCGGCGGCAACACCGGTTTGATGACTTCCTCGATCACGGCTTCCGAGATCTGGGCATGTGATACGTCTGGACTGTGCTGCGTGGACACGACGATGGTGTCGATCGCCACCGGTCGGCCGTCGACATATCTGACCGTGAGCTGGCTCTTGGCGTCCGGCCGCAGCCACCGCAGACGACCGTCGCGACGTACTTCGGCCTGGCGCTGCATGATCCGGTGCGCGTAATGGATCGGTAGCGGCATCAATGACGCGGTCTCGTTGCAGGCGTAGCCAAACATCAGACCCTGGTCTCCAGCGCCCTGGTCGAGGTCGATTCCCTGCCCTTCGTTGACCCCTTGTGCGATATCCGGCGATTGACGGTTGATTGCTGTCAGAATGGCACAGCTTTTATAGTCGAAACCGATTTCGGAGTCGTCGTAGCCGATGCGGCGAACCGCCTCCTGGGCGATTTCGCGATAATTGATATGGGCCTTGGTGGTGATTTCGCCCGAGATGACCACCAAACCGGTCGACACCAGGGTTTCGCAGGCGACCCGGGCCGGCGGATCATCGGCCAGAATGGCGTCGAGGATGGCGTCGGAAATCTGATCGGCAACTTTGTCCGGATGGCCTTCGGAAACCGATTCCGAAGTGAAAAGGTACTCTTTGCTCAACTCTTTGCTCACGCTAGGTCTGCTCCAAATGAAAAACCCCGAAACGGCTGCGTGGCCGGCTTCGGGGTACGAGCTGACGACGCTTTAGCAGTATTTGGTGGACGCTTCACTTCAGCGGCCCTCCGCCCTGCAAGTTGTCCTGATTAACTCGGCGGATGGATAATTATAGTTTTACTTTTCTCGGCGGGTCAAAAAGTTCTGACCGTCTGCTGCCAACTTTCTCACATCCGGACTCACGCGTGATCACCCTGTTTCGTCTTCTCAGCCACCTGCCGCTGGCGTGGCTGCATGTGCTCGGCACGTTCCTCGGCTGGCTGACCTGGCTGCTGTCGCCCACTTATCGCCGGCACATGCGCGAGAATATGCTGCTCGCACTCGGTGCAGACGAAACCCGACGGATGCGCTCGACAGCCATCGGCGAAGCCGGTAAGGGCGCGCTCGAACTGGCACGAATCTGGCTGCGACCGCTCGCCGAGACAGCCGCGCGTGTCGTCGAGATATCCGGCTGGGAACTGGTGGAAGCCGCTTCCCGACGCGGCAAGGGGATCCTCTACCTGACGCCTCATCTCGGCTGTTTCGAGATCACCGCGCAATACCTGTCCACGCATGCGCCGATCACGGTTCTTTACCGGCCACCCCGGCAGGCCTGGCTGCAGGCCATGATCGAAGCCGGGCGGGCGCGTACCCAGTTGCACCTGGCGGCTGCCGACCTGTCCGGGGTGCGCAGTCTGATCAAGGCTCTCAAACGCGGCGAAGCGGTCGGCATGCTGCCCGACCAGGCGCCAAAAGCAGGCGAAGGTCGCTGGCTCGACTTCTTCGGCAGACCCGCCTATACGATGACACTGGCGGCACGGCTGGTCGAGAGCGGTGCCAGCGTGATCATGGTCTGGGCTGAACGCCTGCCTGCGGGAGCCGGTTACCATTTCCACCTGCAGGAACCGACACAGCCGATCCGCGGTACCATCGAGGAGCGTGCGCAACAGATCAACCACGAGATCGAACATCTGATTCGCCAGTGCCCGGGGCAGTATCTCTGGGGTTACAACCGTTACAAGCAGCGTCGTGGCAGCACGCCGTCGGGGGCGGCGCCGACCGGTGTGGGCGAAGATGCGCCGCAGCACGCGGCGGGCAGCAACGGTGTGGGCAGGGATTGATGCAGATTGCCTTCTGCCTGTATAAATACTTTCCGTATGGTGGCCTGCAACGGGATTTCTTGCGCATCGCGCTCGCCTGCCAGGCGCGCGGCAATGCCATTCGGGTGTACACGCTGGAATGGCGCGGCGATATCCCGGCCGGTTTCGAAGTGGTGCGGGTGCCGGTGCGGGCGTTGACCAATCCGCGCCGCTATGCGAAGTTCAGTTCCTGGATCGGGATCGATCTGGCGAAAAACCCGGTCGATCGGGTCGTCGGCTTCAACAAGATGCCGGGCCTCGACGTCTATTTTGCTGCCGACCCCTGTTATGAAGACCAGGCCAGAACGCGCATGCTGCGCAATCCACTCTACCGGATGACGGCGCGTTATCGCCATTTCTCGGCTTACGAGCGTGCGGTTTTTGCAGCGCCTGGCCAAACCGAGATTCTGCTGATTTCACCGCGGCAGAAACCGCTTTTCCAGAAACACTACGGCACTCCCGATGCG
Source organism: Candidatus Accumulibacter vicinus (assembly GCF_000584955.1). Lineage (NCBI taxonomy): Bacteria > Pseudomonadati > Pseudomonadota > Betaproteobacteria > Candidatus Accumulibacter > Candidatus Accumulibacter vicinus. The sequence goes on along the minus strand of NZ_JDSS02000037.1, from coordinate 157,797 downwards.
CGCTTCCATCTGCTACCGCCAGGCATCGCCCAGGATCGGCGGGCGCCAGCCGAGGCCCCGGCAATCCGGACCGAATTCCGCGACGAATTCGCTCTTCAGGAGGAGGATCTGTTGTTGCTGCAGATCGGTTCCGGCTTCAAGACCAAGGGGCTCGACCGCAGCCTGAAAGCACTCGCCGCCTTGCCCCCCGTGCTCCGCGGTCGTTGCCGGCTGATCGCCATCGGGGATGATGATGCCCGACTCTTCCTGGGTCAGGCGCGTGCCCTCGGACTGGCCGAGCGTGTCAGCATCCTGCGCGGGCGCAGCGACATTCCGCGTTTTCTGCTCGGTGCCGACTTGCTGATTCATCCCGCTTACCACGAGAACACCGGCACGGTGCTGCTCGAAGCGGTGGTGGCCGGCCTGCCGGTGTTGACCACTGCCGTTTGCGGTTACGCGCATTACATTGCCGAAGCGGACGCGGGTCTGGTCGTTCCCGAGCCTTTCGAGCAAGCGTGCCTGGATCAGTCCTTGGCGCAGATGCTCGATGACTTGCCGGCGCGCCGGCGTTGGCAGCAGAACGGCCTGGCTTTTGCCGAGCAGGCCGACATCTACAGCAATGCCGAACGGGCGGCCGAGATCATCCTGAAAAACCGGCCATGAGCACTGACGAGTGGTTTCTCGAAGAACCCTTTCGCTCGTTGTGGGCGGGCGAGGATCCTTTCGTCGCTGTCGAAGCGCTCGAAGGCCAGGTGTTTCGCGAACTGGAGGGGCGCCGCACCTTGCGCAGCGAGGTCGCAGGTCGTGGCTATTTTGTCAAGATTCATCATGGCATCGGTTGGGGGGAAATTTTCAAGAATCTCCTTTCGCTGCGTTTGCCGGTTCTCGGCGCACAGAACGAGTGGCGGGCGATCCGGCGGCTGCAGGAACTCGGCATCGACAGCATGCATGCCGTTGCTTTCGGCCGGCGCGGCAGCAATCCGGCGCGGCAACACTCGTTCATCGTCACCGAGGAACTGACGCCGACGGTCAGTCTCGAGGACTACTGTCTCGGCTGGGCGAACAATCCCCCTGCCGTTCGCCTGAAACGCGCGCTGATCAGGTGTGTGGCCGATTCGGTGAGGCGGATGCACCAGGGTGGCGTCAACCATCGCGACCTCTATCTCTGCCACTTCTTGTTGCACCTCGACCCGAAGCCGACGCCGGAGCGCTTCAGGCTGTCTCTGATCGATCTGCATCGCGCCCAGCTCCGGGCCAGAACGCCACGCCGCTGGCGCGACAAGGACCTTGCCGCGCTCTATTTTTCGGTTCTCGACATCGGCCTCACGAAACGTGACCTGTTGCGTTTTCTGGTCGCGTATTTTGGTCGGCCGCTACGCCTGTTGCTGCGCGAGGAGGCCCCATTGCTCGCCTCGCTGGCGAGCGAACAGCAACGTTTGCAGACGCGTTTCGCACGCAAATCCGCCGCCGGGGAAATGACATGATCCGCTGGTCCCTGAATCCAGAGTACGCTGCCAGCGTCGTCGCAACCATTTTCGGTGACATCGATCGCGTTTGTTCGCTTCAAGGCGACCTGATTGCCCATGACTCTCTGAGCCGCGTGCTGCGCGTCAGCGCCGGAGGTCGGCGTTACTGCGTCAAGCGCTACAGCGGTACCAATCGTGCGTTTTTTTGCGGGTCGCGAGTAGGCGGCGCCCGCCCGAGACGATGACCCTGGCCGGCACCCTGCAGGCAGCGGGCCGCCATCCAGCACTGCCTTTTCGGGTGGCGCTTGCCGATGGGCGTCAGCTCGACATGCGCCGCCTGTTGCGCGTGCTGCCTGGCAAGCGCCTGGTCGGCGAGGCCGAACTCGCCGGCCAGCGGGTACTTGCCAAGCTGTTCATCGGGCGCCGCAGCGAAAAGCACTGGCGGCAGGAACGCGCAGGCCTCGAAGCGCTCGTTCTCGCCGACATCCCGACGCCGGCACTGGTCGCCGCCATGCCGATGGCCGGCGGCGGCCATGCGCTGTTGACGGACTTCCTTGATCCGGCCGAGAGCCTGGCCGAATGCTGGGCACGTGTTGCCGGGCGCGCCGCCAGTGACAACGAAACGCTGTCGGTCCTGGCGCCGGCGTTGACCATGGTTGGGCGTCTGCACGCCGCCGGGCTGGTGCAGGACGACCTGCATCTGGCGAATTTTCTGCGCCACAACGGTCGCTTGCTGGTGATCGACGGCGATGCGGTGCGCGTCGTCAGTCGGCCACAAGCGCTGCCGATGGCGGACGCCTGTGCCAATCTGGCCGTGCTGCTGGCACAGTTGCCTGTCGAATGGGAAGCGCAGTGGGCGGCGCTGCTGCCGGCTTATCGGGCTGGGGCGGGGGAGGTATCGCCCGATCTGTCGGTCTTGCGCAGCCAGATCGCGCGCGTCAGGGCTTGGCGTTTGCGTGACTTTCTGGCCAAGACCGTTCGTGATTGCACCTTATTCGCTGTCGAGCAGAGCTTCACTCGCTTCAGCGCAGTGCTGCGTCAGGATGCCGAAGCGCTGGCGCCGCTGCTCGCCGCGCCGGACTGCGCGATCAGCGCTGGCCTGACCTTGAAGGACGGTGGCACCTGCACGGTCGCCCGGGTGCGCGTCGGCGACCGCGTGCTGCTGATCAAGCGCTACAACCTCAAGGGGCTGAGGCACGCGCTCGGCCGCCTGTGGCGCCCGAGCCGGGCCTGGCATTCCTGGCAGGAAGGGCATCGGCTGCAGTTTCTCGGGATCCCGACGCCGGCGCCACTGGCGCTGATCGAGGAACGCTACGGGCCACTGCGCCGGCGCGCCTGGCTGGTCTGCGAATATTGCCCGGGGCCGAATCTGCTGGCGCACTTATCTCCCGACCAGGCACCCCCTGCGGACGAGGCGCGGGCCATGCTGAATTTGTTCGAGTCGATGCACCGGCAGCGCATCAGCCACGGTGATCTCAAGGCGACGAATCTGCTGTGGGATGCGGGGCGCATCCTGCTCATCGATCTTGATGCTCTCGTTCAGCATCGCTTGCCGGTGGCGCATACGCATGCCTGGCGGCGAGATCGTGCCCGCCTGCTGCGCAACTGGCCGGCTGCTTCGATTCTCCGGCGCTGGCTTGACGATCACCTGCCGGCGGCTTGACGTTGGCTCATGCCGCCTCGTCCTGAAACTGCATGGCGTGCAGGCGTGCGTAGTGGCCGTTGGCGGCCAGCAACTCCGGGTGGGTGCCACGTTCGACGATGCGCCCCTGTTCCATGACCAGGATCTGGTCGGCCTTTTCGACGGTCGACAGGCGGTGTGCGATGACCAGTGTCGTCCTCCCGGCCATCACCCGATCGAGGGCGTCCTGGATGTGACGTTCCGATTCGGTATCGAGCGCCGAAGTCGCTTCGTCGAGAATCAGGATCGGTGCATCCTTGAGCAGTGCCCGGGCAATCGCCAGGCGCTGGCGCTGCCCGCCCGACAGCGTCACGCCGTTTTCACCGATCAGCGTGTCGTAGCCGTCTGGCAGGCGGTCAATGAACTCGCTCGCAAAGGCCGCTTCTGCAGCTTTTGCGATCGCCGTTCGCGGCGCAGTCGAAAGGGCGCCGTAGGCGATGTTGTTGGCGATGGTGTCGTTGAACAGCACCACCTGCTGCGTCACCAGCGCAATGTGCCGGCGCAGGTTGCGCAAGGTGTAGTCCTCGACGTCGACGCCGTCGATCAGGATTTGACCGGAGTCGTGGCGATAGAAGCGGGGAATCAGGTTGGCCAGGGTTGACTTGCCACTCCCCGAGCGTCCGACCAGCGCCACCATCTGCCCGGGCGCGACCGAGAGGTTGACCCCGTCGAGCACGCACTGCGTAGTCCCGGCATAGACGAAAGAGAGGTCCTTGATCTGCAGATGACCGCTGACATGATCCCTTTCGACGTGGCCATGATCCGGTTCCGGGACTTCGTCGAGCTGGGCGAAGATGCTCTCGGCACCCGCCAGACCTTTCTGAATCGTGGCACTGACTTCGGATAACTGGCGAATCGGTTTCGGCAACATGCCAGCTGCGGTGATGTAAGCGATCAAGTCTCCGGCGGAGGAATCGCCGCGCAGCAACAGGACCAGGATCAGCAGTACCGCCATCGTGCTGAAGGTGACCAATTGCAGTGCCGGCGTATAGCCGGCAACAGTCTTGACCATGCGCAACTGCTTGGCGGTGTTGTCTGCGCTGGCCGCCCGGAAGCGTGCCGATTCATAGTCCTCGCCGCCGAAACTGCGCACCACCCGGTAGCCCTGGATGGTTTCCGACGCAATATGCGTCAGATCGCCCATGGCGACCTGTATTTTCCTGCTCTGCTTGCGAAACTTGCGGCTGGCGCGGCTGACCATCAGGGCAATGATCGGCAGGATGGCGACCAGTACCAGGGTCAGTTTCCAGTTCATCCACAGCAGATAACCGAACAGGAAGATGACGGTCATTCCTTCGCGTATCACCACCTTGATGGCTTCGGTCGCCGCGCCGGTGACCATCGTCACGTCATAGGTAATGCGCGAGATCAGATGCCCGGAGTTATGCTGGTCGAAATAGGTGTTCGGCAGGCGCAACAGGCTGTCGAAAAGAGTGCGCCGCAGATCGTCGATCAGTCCCAGCGAAACCCTGGCCAGGTAGTAGGAGCCGAGAAAAGAGCCAATTCCTTGCCAGGTGACGACCATCACCAGCAGCAGGGGCATGCCGTAGATCAGGTCGATCTCGCCGAGCAGCGGGACAGCCAGTTGCGTTGCGCCGCTGGGTGCATTCAGTCCATCGACGAAATATTTCAGAATTGCAGCCATCATCGGTGACGATGATGCGAACATCAGGTAACCCAGCAGGCTGATCAGGAACAGGCCGAGCAAAGGGCGCAGATAGCCCAGCAGCCGGAAATAGATACGCAATGAGGAGACAGGCGGAGTATTCGCGGATGGCATTCTTTGGCCGGGCCGGAAATTCTGACGCCGGAGTGTAACACGTTGCCCGGATCAGTCTGGCAGGCTGGTGGCAATGGGTTGGCGGGCGACTGCAGTGCTGGCTGCGTCCTCGTCCCCCATCCGGAAGGGCCGTGCCTTCCGGGGTTCTCTTCAATCGAGAGTGGCGGGCACCCTCTCGTAGATTGCGGCGACCTGTGCCGCGGACACGCCAGGTAATTCCGCCGAACTGCCGAGCCGGGTCTTGAACTCGCCAGCGACGCCAAAAGCGGCCAGCAGTGCTCGGCCTTCCTCATCCTCCGGCCGGATCAGCAGTGCGCAACCATCATCTTCCATAACCATCATCACTTTCATTGCGACCTCCATGTTCGCCCGACTCTCGCACCGGACAGGCGGGCCTGATTCGCAGCGGCTGATCAGTTGACTGGGCGCCCGCTGCTCCCGCCAAGGCTGAAAGGTCAGCAGATGAAGGCGTTGACCTCTTGAATAAGTGTCGCTGATCTGGCGCTGCGGGAGGAAGGAAGTAGTGCACAGTTGTGCCCCTGCGAGAGGAGAGGAGGGAGATTCGTGAGTCGCGCACGCGACTTTCACATGAATGATGAAGACCCGGGCCGCTGACGCGAGCCGGTTAGTCCTCCGGCTTGCTGCCTTGGTCGACGGGCGGTTCAGGTTCCAGTTCGACTGGCGCGTTCTCCTGGTAGAACAGTTCCTGAGCCGGACCCTTGCCACTTCCGGGTGAAGCCACCGAGACGAGGCCTTCGGGAGCCGGGAGGAAAGCTTCCGGAGCATCCTTGAGCGCCCTGGCCATATAGCTGATCCAGGCCGGCAGGGCGGCCGTACCACCGGTTTCGCCCGCGCCCATGTTGCGTGGCTGATCGAAGCCGATCCACGAACAGCCGACGACCGTTTGCTGGTAGCCGCAGAACCAGGCATCGACGTGTTCATTGGTGGTGCCCGTCTTGCCTGCGAGATCCCGACGCTTCAGCGTCGCCGAAGCACGCGCCGCCGTTCCATAAATGGTGACGTCACGCAGCATGCTGTCCATCAGGTAAGCGTTGCGCGGGTCGATCGCGCGCAGGCTTTCCTCACCGGCGGTGATCGGTTCCACGCGCGCAAGCACCTGCTTCTTGTCATCCTGGATCTCGCGCACGACATAGGGTCGAATGCGATAGCCGCCGTTGGCAAAAACGGCGTAGGCGGTGACCATTTCCCAGGGCGTCACCGAGCCTGCACCCAGGGCCATGGTCAGGTAGGGCGGATGTTTGCTGGCCGCAAAGCCGAATCGGGTAACGTAGTCCTGGACAAAGTGTACGCCGCTCGCCTGCAGAAGCCGGATCGAGACCATGTTCTTCGACTTGGCCAGCGCGGTGCGCATGCGTATCGGGCCTTCGTACTTGCCGTCGTAGTTTTTGGGCTCCCAGGCCTGGCTGCCGGTCACGGCAGAGGGGAAACTGATGGGCTCGTCATTGATCACGGACGCGGGGGTGAAGCCCTTTTCCAGTGCCGCCGAATAGATGAAGGGCTTGAAGCTCGATCCGGGTTGTCGCCATGCCTGCGTGACATGATTGAACTTGTTGCGGTTGAAGTCGAAACCGCCAACCAGCGCGCGGATCGCACCATCGTGAGGATCGGCGGCCAGGAAAGCGGCTTCCACTTCCGGCATCTGGACGATACGCCAGTTGTTCTTCTCGTCAGTCTGAACACGAATGATCGCACCACGACGCAAGCGTTTGTTGGGCGGTGCTTTCTCGTCAATCATCCGGGCCGCAAACTTCAGGCCGTCGCCGCTGATGGTGACGATCTCGCCGCCACGGCGGTAGGCACGAATCTTCCGGGTGTCGGCCTGCAGCACGATGGCCGGGTGCAGGTCGTCCGGATCGTGGAAATCCAGCAGCAATTCATCCAGTGTTTCGTCCTGCTCCGACTTGATCCCGTCGATGTCGACGTAGGCCTCGGCACCGCGGTAACCATGCCTGCGGTCGTAGTCCATCACCCCGCGGCGAACGCTGAGGTAAGCCGCTTCCTGATCATCCTTGAGGATCGTGGTGTACACACGCAGGCCGCGCGTATAGACGTCATCGGGAAAACGCTCGGCAGCAATCTGCCGGGCCATTTCGGTGACAAACTCGGCGTGCATCGGCATTTCACTGACGTCGCGCCGAATGACCAGGGCCTGATTGAGTGCAGCCTGGTATTGCCGGTCGGTGATGAAGCCGAGCTCGTTCATCCGGTGCAGGACATACTCCTGGCGGACACGGGCACGTTTTGGATTGACCACCGGGTTGTAAGCGGAGGGCGCTTTTGGTAGTCCGGCAAGCATGGCGACTTCGGCGATGGTCAGGTCGGCTAGCGGTTTGCCAAAATAGATTTGCGCGGCAGCGGCGAAACCGTAGGCGCGCTGTCCGAGAAAGATCTGGTTGATGTACAGTTCGAAGATCTGGTCCTTGCTGAGATTGCTTTCGATCTTGAACGCCAGCAGCGCTTCGTAGAGCTTGCGGGTGTAGGTTTTTTCCGATGAAAGGAAGAAGTTCTTGGCGACTTGCTGGGTGATTGTCGAGGCGCCCTGGCGCTTGCCGCCGCTCAGCAGGTTGGCGTGCAGCGCACGCAGGACGCCCAGCGTATCGACGCCGCCATGCTGATAAAAGCGCTCGTCCTCTGCCGCCAGGATGGCTTGTTTCATGATCGCCGGAACGTCCTGGATGCGGACGACAGCACGGCGCTCCTCACCGAACTCGCCGAGCAGATAGTCATCCGCAGTGTATACCCGCAACGGGATCTTCGGCCGATAGTCGGTCAGAATCTCTAGCGATGGCAGGTTCGGGTAGGTCAGGCTGAGGATGATGACCACCATCGCAATGGCGATCGCCGCAATTCCGAGAACAACCACCATCGGATAGATCAACCAGCGGAGGGCAGTAGACAACAGGGCGTCCGGAAGAAAAGACAGGTACCCGACATTATATGCTCTTCCCTCATGACAGGCGCAGCGTCGTCACGGTGGATCGCCATATCGCGAGCAGTCTTCATTCCGTTATTTCCCGGCCAAACACCCCAATGCGCTGCGCAGCTTCCACTTTCGCCGTTGACTGCCGGTGCGTCTGATGTACAAAATACTGCACATCTAGTGCTGCATCGGAGGTCATCATGGGTATTTCCGCAAGCGACTTCATCCCCCTCTCGCACGCCCGGGCGAACTTCTCCGAACTGGCTGAAGGTAAGCGTTTAGCCCCCTACGACCGGTGAATGTCAAGGTAGTTGTCGCCTGAGTTCATGTTGCCAAAC
>NZ_JDSS02000037.1:146870-149602 GCF_000584955.1 Candidatus Accumulibacter vicinus | reverse complement strand
AATAACTGTTCATGAATACAGTATAATGACGCAAAGTAAATTGTCAAGTAGGATGTCCACTTCACGTTGGGCGTCATGAAAATCCGAATCGGCCTAGTAGCTTCATTTTTTATTGTTGCCCTCCAATGGCTCATCGTCACGGGCTTTGTCCAGCATTCATATACGTGGTGGCTAAAGGCAAGTGACCCAGTTGTTACTGCTGGTATTGCAGGCACAGTCGTCTTTACTATCGGCTCATTATTGTCTGTAGGGTTTTCTTTGTGGGCGCACGGGCAGCTTTATGAACAAAAGTCTCGTCTCAAATATGTTGCTCAACTGCTTGGCCTAGCCGGGCTGTCCGGTCTCTTAGTTTTCTTTGGCATGGTATTTATCGGCTATGTGTTGCTTGTTCACCGTTAGCCGCCCAACCCGGCAGTCGAGAGGGACGCTGCGCCGGCAAGCCGGCTCGCGCCCCTCACTTCTACGTTGGGGGGCTTAAGTGCATCGCGCCGCGAAGAAAGTTGCCAAGTGGTACGGAGCATGGGCTCTTGCGCTGCTCGCAATCGCGGCTCTCGGGAACTTGTTCAGTGGTCATGGCGAGTACGGCATTTCCACCCACTTCTGGCTAACGATCACCGGCCTCCCGCTCTCTCTTTTCTCATGGTACGTCCCGAATGGGACCGTCCTGGGAGTTCTGGTCGCCGGTCTTATTGGCACCGCGCAATGGACTGCTGTCGCCGAGGCCAACGCCCACTGGGTGGCATGGCGCAGAAGGCGACACTTGAAACACCTATGAATTTCCTCGTCCAGCCCCCCAACCCGGCAGTCGAGCGGACCTGCGCGAAAAGCCGCGCAGTCCGCTCACTTCTACGTTAGGCAACAGATGCCCCAGGTCAGCGATCACGAGTCTTGAAATGGCATCCTCCCGCGTTTTCCCAAACTCGAAGAACAGAGGGTTTCCAGGCTCGTCCATGGGGTCGCTGCGCAGCATGGGCGAAGATTTCGCCCATGCCGTCCATCCGCCTGTATGTATCGACCGTCCGCTCATTACGTGCCATCGACCGATCTTGCAATATTCAACAGAAAGGAAGTCAGCATGGTCAGGAACTTCGATCTTTACAGAGCCATTCTTCAGCGCCTTGAAGACTGCGAAACGCCGAACAGCGCAGTTAACGCAAAGGACTTTTCGCCATATGGAGAGCAAGAGGTGGCCCATCATATGCGCATGCTCGATGAGAAAGGCTTGATCAAAGCCAACATCATTGAATCAAGCGAGGGGAACAACCTGATCGACGCCGCGCTGGCAAGAAGAATTACGGACAGCGGGTATGATCTTCTCGACAGCATGCGGAACGACACGCTTTGGACAAAGATCAAGGCGCACTTCAAAGAACGATCTGTCGACATGACTATTGATCTCGTAAAAGCTATTGGAAAGCGCTTTGCAGAAGTCATGCTTGCCTAACTGGCGCTTCGAGGGGACCGCCTGCAAGCTGCGCTTGCAGGTTCGCTCCCTTCGGTCGCCGGCCCCTCAAGCTGGACGTTAGCCGTCGTGAACATGCCGGACCGATCCTCGTTGAATCTTCACGGACTCGTGTTCGGTCCGAACGGTGTCGAACGCCTGTGTTTGTTCTACGAGCCCGTTGATCAAGGTGGCTCGAATTTTCATTCCATTGTTTGGGAGCGTAGCGTCAACAATGTGTGGCGACCCCACATCACGATTACACGAGAGCAGTTTCAGGGGGGCTCCACTACGCGGAGGTGGGTAAGTGAGCTGTTCAGCCTTGATCCGCAGCGAGGTTGGAGTGCGCTCCAAGTAGCGGAGGGAGACAGGCCTGAGGGACGACTCTCAGTCACCTACCGCTACTCATGGCGCACCTGGGATCTTGTCAACAATCTAGAGATCGGAATCCTCAAGAGGTGTTCGGATCCATTCGATCCGTTGTGAAAGGGTTGGCAATCGGTGAATGTCAAGGTAGTTGTCGCCTGAGTTCATGTTGCCAAACGCATACTTTCTGCGCTAGCGGTGGCCGCAGAGACGACTTTGTCACGCTCCGGGTTGAGGGTCACGGCGCCGATCGGCGACCAGTTCCGGGTCTTTCGGCTCCAGCGCTTGGGATTGTTCGCACGAGCGGCTTGATAGAGCGTATGACGGGACGCCAGGATGGCCTGATCGTCGCCGGCATGACGCTGCTCCGGGGTGACGTAACGGATGCCACTGTGCCGGTGCTCGGTGTTGTACCAGCGCACGAAATCGCTGCCCCAGCGACGCGCCACGTCGATCGCCGCAAAGCCCTTGGCGGGGAATTCTGGTCGGTACTTGGCGGTGCGAAAAAGCGCCTCGGCGTAGGCGTTGTCGTCGGACACGCGGGGCCGGGAGTAGGACGGCCATGGCCAGCACGGTGGTGGCCTTCAGGGTCGAGCCATTGTCCCCGTGCAGCACCGGCTTGTCCGCCAGGCTGTGGATGCCCTCGGCGAGCGCGGTGCGCTTGACCAGCTGGGCGGCGTGATCGGAGTTATCCGTCCCCTCGACGGCGAAGCCGACGATCTTGCGGCTATAGAGATCGAGGATCAGGTAGAGGTAGAACCACTGGCCGATCACGTGCGTGGGCAGATAGGTCATGTCCCAGCACCAGACCTGGCGGGGGCCGGTCGCGATGTGCGTGGTGGGTGGTCTGGGGGCTGTCGTCGGTGCTTGGGCTCGACTCCGATGGCGGAGTTGCCTGTGGTCACGCAAAACGCGGTAGAAGGTT
>NZ_JDSS02000037.1:146629-146696 GCF_000584955.1 Candidatus Accumulibacter vicinus | reverse complement strand
GGGCTCATTGGCCAGCGCGATGATCGCGGCGCGTTCGCTTTCGGTGAGTGCATGCGCTGGGGTCAGT
>NZ_JDSS02000037.1:143081-146509 GCF_000584955.1 Candidatus Accumulibacter vicinus | reverse complement strand
GCTCGACCCCGATGGCGGCGTTGCCTGTGTTCACGCAAAACGCGGTAGAAGGTTGATTCACTGGCGATATAACGCCCCTCGTCAGCCAGCGCGGGCACGATACGGGCGGGCGGCAGCTCCGCGTAGCGCGGCTCGTTGGCCAGCGCAAGGATCGCGGCGCGCTCGCTTTCGGTGAGTGCATGCGCTGGGGTCAGTCGCTCGGCTAAGGGGCGACCATCGCCGCGCAGTAAACCCTCACCCGCCTTCCACCGCTGGAAGGTGCGCTCATCTATGCCGGCGATGTCACACGCCAGGGCGAGCCGGGCGCCGGCCTCACGCGCTGTGTCGATATCGGTCACCAAGGTTTGGCGATCTTCCAGGCGGATCATACGGCCGCGTGTTCCGGGAAGATCGCCGAGAGCTTTTTTGAGAGCACCAGCAGCGCGGCGGTTTCGGCCAGAGCCCTTTCCTTGCGCAGAAGTTCCCGCTCCAGTTCCTGGATGCGCTTCTTGTCGGCACGGGTCTCGTTGGGTGCAGCACGGGCTTCTCCCGGCTCCGCCAAGGCGTCGGTAGCCCCCTGTCGCCAACGTTCCAGTTCACTTGGATAGAGCCCGTGCTCCCGGCACCACGCGCTTGCCTGAGCTTCGTCCAGGGCCGCGGTAACGACCACCGCATCCAGCCGCCCGGCCGCTGTCCAGGCCCGCTCGCGAGCGGGCCTGGACAGCGCCTCACCCCGCCAACGTTCCAGTGTCGCCACCGATATCCCCGCCTCTCTTGCCACCACTTCCAGGGTCGCGCTCTCCGGTGGTAACAGCTTCGCCACCACTCGATCCTTCATTACTTGTCCGTATCTTGCCATTTCCTCACCTCGTGATTGCCCCCGGTTTCAGATCCTATCGAGGCGACAACTAGTCTGACACAGGGGGGCCTCAAGTAGGGGGGCTTGTGACGCCCAACGTTCGTGTTGAGCCGCAGACCACGGCTTCATGTGTGACTCCGTAATTGAAATGCCCAACGTTTGAGTTCAGGGGCCGCCGGAGCCCGAAGGGCGGAGGGAACCGGCAAGCGCAGCTTGCCGGCGGTCCCCTGGAACGAGAGGTTGGGCCTCAGGTTACTCAATAGCGGCGACTAGCTGCTGAATGTTGGGCTGCTGATTGTCGAGCTGCGACTGATTGACCATTACCCGTCGTCCAGCCACGTCGTGATAACCGGCCGTTAAGCGGACAATCGGAATGCCCAGAGAACTCGAAACGACCGAGGCCGTGTTCGCATCAACGATCTCGAACTGGAACATTCGGTTGAACGCGCTTCTCCCGGCAGGGCTTCCCGATCCGGTGGGGTGAATGTGGAAAAGATTCGGGTTGGTCTGCCAAACAGCCCAAATTTCATCGCCAATCTCGTGAACAACAGTACGAAACGCCTGAGCAGATCGAATGTACTGCGTCAGGCGGTTTCCCGCATAGCAGTAGATCTTCGGAATCGGCAGGCGGAACTGCTGCGAGTTCAGGTAGAACTGCGACTGCTGGCTACCCGGCGTTCGAGTAACACCATACAAGAGGGCCAGAACAGCACGTACAGCCCGCTTGGATGACCCATCGGCGGAGAAGGGGATGATCAGCCGATCTGAGGCCGACAGTGCAAGTTCTGTGTAGATGGAGAAACTCGGGTTGCAGTCGATGAACACAGCAGCGCTATCTTGATTCCAGATTCTCTGGATATCCTCAATGAGGTCGCTAATCCATGTGTGAACGATTCGCCAAGCGTCAGTAGGACCCGGCGCGGTCGCACCGAGTACGCGTGACGACTGAATCTCCAATTGTTCGTCCCCTGGTACCAAGTAGACGTTGCTCGGCACCTCGCCGTTTACCTGGGACACCCTAACGACGTAGGTCGACCCAGTATTGGGGCTCACATACGGGCTCCGAATGCGATCTTCGATATAGCCCGCGATGGTCGTTCTTGGTGATCGATTGCTCAGCCTGTCAAGGGCGCGCTCACCGGCGTCCATTCCGCCCAGCAGCATCCCGGAGGCATTCGCCTGCGGGCAAAGGTCGACGACGAGAATCTTCTCGTTTGGGTGAATTCGAGCATATTCGCAGGCGATTTGAAAGGCGAGGTAACTCTTACCAACACCACCTTTGTTGTTCCAGATTGCGTAGATGGCCATCCATCTCTCCCTTTAGATATGTACGACATAGGACCGTAAGTCTACAGGGAGCTCAGCCGGTAATGTTAAGAAATAGCCGTGTCCGAGGTCCGGAGGCGGCCTGATGAGGCCCAACGTTCAAAGTAACCGGCCTGCGCGGCTTTTTGCGCAGGTCCGGTTGACTGGAGGGTTAGCCACCAGTGACATCCCGAGGAAAACGAGCCACTTCGCCGATGAACAAGTAGGTATGAATAACTGCTAGTCGCGCTTCTTCCAGCGATACATCGACGTGCACTCCCTTGCATGTCTTTTCATAGATCGCATCTAGGCGCGCGGCTAAAAATTCGAGCTCTGATTCAACGATAGCGGCACTTCCATCGCTTTGCTGTCGAGCGTCCATGTACGCAAGGAGCCGATTCTTGTATTGCTCCGCTCCAACCTTTCGGACCTTCCCAGTCGAATCAGTCCATCCCTCCTCAGACGCAGGAAACAGTGAATCGGCGATGCTCATTAGCAGCCGACGGCAAGACGTCAAGGCAGCGGTCCTGGATTCCGATGAGCCATTTGCCATTTGTTCATTAATCGCAATGATCTTCTCGGCCGCTCTAGGACAGTGCGCGCGAACGAAGGTGTCGATTTCATTCCGCGCCGCTTCAAAAATATCTTGAGCTACATCGCCTAGCTCAAGCGCAAGATACATGTCCGTCGCATAGTTGTGAATGCCGGCTTTTAAGGACGCAAAAATGCTTTTGCTTTGCGCATAGCTCTTCTTTTGCGATGCCTGGAGCTTCAATTGAGTTGCCATCAACGCTTCGGTCGCGCTCTTCTCAACGAAATCCTTGACTTTTGATAGGCTCGTACTTGGTTTGTTCGCCGCAAGTAGAAGCTGCTCACTCTCCGCATTCGCCTCAAATCCCGGCAGGCTCTGCGTGTAGAACTTTGACTCTGCCTCGTTGATGCGTCCACAAGCCGCGGCGTACTTCCGGCAGGTACCAAGCTCGCTAATTGAAAAGGTGGACGGATAGCCACTCGTCTCAAGATCGAGCCAGTGTTGTGCGTCTGAGTCCCGCATGAGGCGGGCTAGACGCTTCGCCTTCATAAGCACGGTATCAATCGGTACATTCGCTGATTCAAGATCATCTAGTAGCGCGATGGCGACGCGCCGAGCTTCCGAGATTCTTGTGTTCGATGATTGGTCGATCATGTCGGTAAGCGCTGGTGGCTAACGTTTGAGCTGAGACGCCCGCGGAGGCGGGCGGCGTAAGCCCGGGCTGAGATGATGCACCATGTGCCTCAGCCCGGG
>NZ_JDSS02000037.1:122037-143031 GCF_000584955.1 Candidatus Accumulibacter vicinus | reverse complement strand
ACGGATCAGATCGTGGCTTCGCACGATCTATCCTTATTCGTTAGGCCCGTCGTGGCCGAAGCGAGAGGACAGACATGCACCCCGAACTGCTGAAAGATATTGTGGAACTGTGCAAGCAGCGCCAAGCGCAGGGCGATTACCCGACCGAGGCAATTGCTGACGCGGAAGTGTTGGAGAACGCCATCGTTCAGCTTGCGACGCTGCCGGCCCTGCCGAAGCCGCGCGTGCTGGCGAGTGGGACGATTGCCGGCAAGGCGATTGAACTGCGCGGCTGGCACACCGAAGACATCGAGATTTGGGAGCGTCAGCACGGGCTGACGTTCGGGGCCTAACGTGAAAGCTCAGGCGACGGCCGCGGCTTCATGCGGCCGGTCGCCTGGAGCGCAGGGTTGGGCATGGATGCATGATTGCAAGACCCCAAGCTTTGTGCGTTGTGTGTCATCGGGATGCGTTCTTGCTCATAACATAGCTCGGACGAGAAGGCCCAGCCAACAGACAAGGCCGAGGACGTACAGGAATCTGACCGCGTTTAAACCAGTAAAGACGGTAGCTGGCGGAACACGACGAGCATAGATTTGCATCCCCAGCTCTGCGCATAACTCCTCTGCGCGTTTGATCGTCGCGAGCAAGTGCTGAGCGCCGCGATGATTAATGACCGCAAATGCCAAGGTTACTCCGATGCCAATTAAGCTGAGGACAATTTGATCGGGAGCTGCAAGCGGAGGATTCCTGAAGAACGCATTGAACAACGCTCCCAGCATCGCTAAGTAGACAGTCAATTGCCCGAAGAGCAAGGTTGCCTCATACCGGTGCAACGCCGATGCTTCAGTAAGCTCACGAAGGTTTCTCTCGTCGGCTTCGCTTTGCATAAGTTGCAAGTCCTCTAGACGCCCAACGTCAAGCTTCAGGGGCCGACGACCAGCAAGCGAAGCGCCGCTGGTCGCCGGTTCCATGGAAGCGCAAGTTAGGCTTAACTCGAAGTACGAATGCCTTCATTGGACGAGATCGAAACTTGACACGGCGATGAGGTACAAGCCAAGTACAACTGTATATGTCAAATTCAGCCACCAAGGGATATTCGGAAACAATAGCCCCAGCAACCAATTAATTATCGGAGCAATAACCAGTATATCATGCTGGAAAAACATGTAAACGGAATAACTGGCGACGTAACCTAGCACCAATGGCCCAAAATACGATTTCAACGTAAACAGAAACCCGAACACTAGGGCAAGCCCAATGCTTTTCGCTGCTGATAGAATCGTGTAGTTTTTGACTTGTGCATCAAATAGAAGGAATGAAGAATAGAAAATCACTCCTATCATGATTATCGCACTGATTACGAGCCCGCTCATGACGCGAACGGGACAGTCGCCCGCGTCCTCTACAAAAAGCTTGCACTGCCATACTAAGGAAGCCAATCCGATAATTCCAACGAAGATGACGGGTAGGGAGTCCATTGAATAACCTCGTCTATTCTGGTCAATGCCTAACGTGAAGTGGACATCCTACTTGACGATTTACTTTGCGTCATTATACTGTATGTATGAACAGTAACTGGCAAATTTCCAACCGAAACAAGGAGGTGCCCAATGGAAACGTTCACTAAAAGTTCGGGCAATTGCGTCAATGCCGGCGGCGCTTCTCGCCCCCCCAGGCGGCTGCTGGAACAGCTCAGCGACCGCATCCGTGTCAAGCACTATAGCATACGGACCGAGCAGGCTTATAGCGATTGGGTGCGACGTTTCATTCTCTTCCACGGCAAACGTCATCCGCGGGAAATGGGAGCAAACGAGGTGGAGGCGTTTCTGACTCACCTTGCCGTGGCGGGGCGTGTTTCTGCATCCACCCAGAACCAGGCGAAAAGCGCTCTATTGTTCCTTTACAAGGAAGTGTTGGAGACTGAGCTGCCGTGGCTGGATGAGGTCGAGTCGGCGAAGGCTACGAAACGTTTGCCGGTCGTTCTGACCCCGGCAGAAGTTCAGCGTCTGCTGGCGCCGATCGAAGGAACCGTGGGTCTGATCCTCCGACTGCTCTACGGTACCGGGATGCGCATCATGGAGTGCCTGCGGTTGCGGGTGAAGGACGTGGACTTCGCTCGCGGCGAGATCCTGGTGCGGGAGGGGAAGGGGTTCAAGGATCGGGTGACGATGCTGCCCGAAAAGCTGCTTGCTCCGCTCAGCGAGCATCTGGCGCGGGTGAAGGCGCTGCACGAAGCGGACCTCGCTGACGGTTTGGGCGAAGTGTATTTGCCATCGGCGCTCGAACGAAAATATCCGAACGCCGCGCGTGCATGGGCCTGGCAGTATGTGTTTGTCGCCGCCAAACGATCGGTCGATCCGCGCTCGGGGGCAGTTCGCCGACACCACGTGGGAGCGCAAAGCATCCAGCGTGCGATGCGCGATGCGCTGCGCCATGCTGGAATCAGCAAGCCAGCGACCCCACACACGCTTCGCCACTCGTTTGCCACTTCCCTGCTCGAAAGCGGCTACGACATTCGCACCGTGCAGGAACTCCTGGGCCATGCGGAGGTGAGCACGACGATGATTTACACGCATGTGCTCAGGCGCGGCGGGCGAGGTGTTCGGAGCCCGTTCGACGCCCTGGCATAGACTGGTGTCCGTCGGCAGGCCGATAGAGAGCAGTTGGGCTGCTCAGGTTCAGACATGCTCACATGCTCAGGTCGCTGCGTTGAGCAGCGAGGGAGCGAGCACGTTTTTTCTTCGGCTGCAGAGATTTGCTCATACCGCCAATGCGCATCCAATGATCAAGGGAAGCCGTTTGTGACGGTACACCGTCTTCGCTTGCTACCTTTCCCCCCGCGCCGCCAGATAAATCCCGACCAGCAGCATCACAAACCCGACTCCCTGCCACAGGGCGAACGCTTCCCCGAAAAAGACCCACGCCAGCACCGCACTTCCCACCGGCTCCCCGAGCGTCACCACCGCAATGAAGGTCGGCGAGACATGTTTGAGCGACCAGTTGTACGATGTGTGGCCGAGCAACTGCGGGCCGAGCGCCATGCCCAGGGCCACCAGATAAGCGGCGTCGCTGTATCCGGTCAGGGGCGTGCCGCTGCTCTGACAGGCAAGAACCAGCAGAATCGCGGCGCTGCCGTAGGCAAGCCAGACATACGCCGGCAGCGGCAGGCTGGCGCGCAGGCGGCGACCGATCAGGAGATACGCCGAGAAGCACCAGCTTCCGACGATGGCGAGGAGGTTGCCGAGCAGTGGATTGCTGCCGGAGACGCTCGCCCGGCTGTCGCTCCAGAAGATCAGTCCGCTGCCGGACAGGGAAATCACGATGCCGACGAGCATCAGGCGACTCGGGCGGTCGCCAAAGAGCAGGAACGAAGCGATGCCGACCCACAACAGATTGGTCGTCACCAGGGCGGTACTGCTGGCCACCGAGGTGTATTCGAGCGAGGTGATCCAGGTGGCGAAATGCAGCGCCAGGAAGAAGCCGGCGCCGCAGGTCAGCAGGATCTGCCCGCGGCTCAGCGTACGCAGTGTCCGGCTCGATTGCCAGAGGGCGATCGGGGTGATGATCAGCGCCGCGAGGCCGAGGCGCAGCGTGGCGATGGTCAGGGACGGCAGGCCGTAGCCCTGGGCGAAGCGCGCCAGAATGGCGCCGAAGGAGATCGCCAGCAGGCCGACGCCGAGAACCAGAAAAGGGAGCCAGCGCGGCGGCGCCTTGCCGCTGTCCACGAGGCTCAGGTCGCCGTCGCGGCGCGGCCGCCTTCGAGGTAGGCCGCGTGTACCTCCGGATTGGCCAGCAGCTCCCGGCCGGTTCCCGACAGGATGATCCGGCCATGTTGCAGCACGTAGCCGCGGTGCGCGACGCGTAAGGCGTGATGCGCGTTCTGTTCGACGAGCAGGAGGGTCATGCCGTGCTCGCGGTTGAGTTCGCGGACGATCTGGAAGATTTTCTTGATGTACAGCGGCGCGAGGCCGAGCGAGGGTTCGTCGAGCAGCAGGAGTTGCGGCCGGCTCATCAGGGCGCGCGCGATCGCCAGCATCTGCTGTTCGCCGCCCGAGAGCGTGCCGGCGCGCTGCTGGCAGCGCTCTTCGAGAATCGGGAAGAGCGAGTACATGCGTTTCAGGTCGACCGCGAAGTTCATCTCCTCGCCGAGCACCGCGCCCATCTGCAGGTTCTCCATCACCGTCATGCGCGAGAAGATGCGCCGGCCTTCGGGAACCAGCGCGATGCCGCGGCGGGCGATTTCATGCGTCGGCAGATGGGTGATGTCCTCGCCGTCGAAGACGATGCGTCCGCTCGATGCGCGCGGCTGGCCGAAAATCGCCATCATCAGCGTTGACTTGCCGGCGCCGTTGGCCCCGATCAGGGTGACCACTTCGCCGACCTGTACGTCGATGTCGACGCCGTGCAGCGCATGAATATGTCCGTAATGGGCATGCACGCCCGACAGTTGCAGCATCATCGCGGGGCCTCCGGAGGCAGGGCTTCCCTGGCCTGCGACTCGTCGGCCTGCAGTTCGTCGGCATCTTCCTCGCCGAGATAGGCCTTGATCACGTTCGGATCGCGCTGGATCTGCAGCGGCGGGCCTTCGGCGATCTTGCGGCCGTAGTTGAGGACGCAGATGTGGTCCGAGACATTCATCACCACGCTCATGTCGTGCTCGATCAGCAGGATGGCGATGCCTTCGTCGCGCGCCAGGTGTTTGAGGAGTTCGTTGAGTTCGGCCGATTCGCGCGGGTTGAGGCCGGCCGCCGGTTCGTCGAGGCAGAGCAGGAGCGGGTCGACACAGAGTGCGCGGGCGATCTCGATGCGCCGCTGCATGCCGTAGGGCAGGTCGCCGGTGGCGGTGTCGGCCTGGTCGATCAGGTGGAGGTGTTTGAGCCAGCCGACCGCCTTGTCCATCGCGGCCGCTTCCGCGCGGCGATAGCCGGGCAGGCCGAAGAGGCCGGCCAGCGAGAAACGCGAGGCGTGCTGCAGGGCGTTGTGCTGCGCGACGATGAGGTTTTCGAGAACGGTCATCTTCGGGAACAGGCGAATGTTCTGGAAGGTGCGCACCACTTTGGCGGTGCGCGCGACCTGGTGGCTGGCGAGCTGTTCGAGGCGCATCACGCCACGTTGCGGGTGGTTGAGGCGGACGCTGCCTTGGCTCGGCTTGTAGAAACCGGTCAGGCAGTTGAAGAAGGTGGTCTTGCCGGCGCCGTTCGGTCCGATGACGCCGGTGATCTGGCGGGCGGCGACGTCGAGCGACAGGTCGTCGATGGCCAGCAGGCCGCCGAAGCGCATGGTCAGGCGCTCGACGCTCAGGAGCGGGGCGGCGCTCATCGGCGGCCGCCGTCGGCGAGGTAGCGCAGCGTCGGTTCGCGGTGCGAGAGGATGCCGCCGGGTTTCCAGACCATGATCAGGATCATCGCCGCGCCGAAGAGCAGCATCCGGTATTCGGCGAAGTCGCGCCCGAGTTCGGGCAGCAGCACCAGCACCAGGGAGGCGAGGACGACACCGAGCTGGCTGCCCATGCCGCCGAGAACGACGATCGCCAGGATGATCGCCGACTCGTTGAAGGTGAAGGATTCGGGCGAGATGAATCCCTGCCGGGCCGCGAAAAAGACGCCGGCGAAACCGCCGAGCATGGCCCCGATGGCAAAGGCCGAGAGCTTGACATTGCGCGCGTTGATGCCCATCGCCTTGCAGGCGATCTCGTCTTCGCGCATCGCTTCCCAGGCGCGGCCGATCGGTAGCCGGCGCATTCTTGAGACGAAGCCGTTGGTGAGCAGCGCCAGCGCGAGAATCAGGTAATAGAGGAAGATGATGCGGTGGTTGGGGGCATATTCGAGACCGAAGAACGAGGCGAAGGTCGGATCGTCGCCAGGTGGTTTGAAAGGCAGGCCGAAGAACGAGGGGCGCGGAATCGAGGGGATGCCGTTCGGACCGCCCGAAAGTTCGGTCCAGTTGACCAGGATGACGCGGATGATCTCGCCGAAGCCGAGCGTCACGATGGCCAGGTAATCGCCGCGCAGGCGCAACGTCGGCCAGCCGAGAAGGATCCCGAAGCTCGCCGCCATGGCGCCGGCGACCGGCAGTGCCTGCCAGAATCCCCAGCCGAATTGCGTGGACAAGAGACCATAGGTATAGGCGCCGACCGCGTAGAAAGCGACATAGCCGAGATCGAGCAGGCCGGCCAGACCGACGACGACGTTCAGGCCCCAGCCGAGCATCACGTAGATCAGCACCGTGGTCGCGGTATCGACGACGTAGCGATTCTCGGAAAAAACGATCGGCAGCACCAGCGAGACGCCGAGTGCGATCCAGCCGACCCAGGTCAGCAGCGGGCTGCTCGCCAGACTGCGCCCGCTGACCGCCTCTACCGCCTGTTCGCGTGCCTGCCGGCGTGCCCGCAGGTGGTCGAGGGCATAGCGCAGCAGCAGGCGACCGGCGAAGCAAACGGCGACGAATGAAAATAGCGCCGGCCAGCGGGTGGTGATGCGCAGCGCGCCGCCCTGGTCGACGGTGCTCAGGCCGATCATCGGGATGCCGAGCAGCAGGGCGATCAGGGCCAGTGCCGCGGCGTCCTTGAGGCGCTCGGCCGGGGTGACGCCGGGATGGGCGAGAACGAGCGTGGACATCAGACTTTCTCCACTTCAGGACGGCCGAGCAGGCCGGAAGGGCGGAACATCAGCACCAGGATGAGGATGCTGAAGGTGGCCACATCCTTGTATTCGGCCGACAGGTAAGCGGCCCAGAACGCTTCGATGAGGCCGATCAGCAGGCCGCCGAGCATCGCTCCCGGCAGCGAGCCGATGCCGCCGAGGACGGCGGCGGTAAAGGCCTTGATGCCGGCGACGAAGCCGATGAAGAAATCGACGACGCCGTAATAGACCGTGACCATCACGCCGGCGACGGCGGCGAGCGCTGCGCCGAGCATGAAGGTCAGCGAGATCGTGCGGTCGACGTTGATCCCGAGCAGCGCGGTCATCGTCCGGTCCTGCTCGCACGAGCGTTGCTGGCGGCCGAAGGAAGTCCGGGTGATCAGGTAGGTGAAGCCGGCCATCAGCGCGACGGTGACGAAAACGATCAGGATCTGTGAGTAGGCGAGGCGGACGGTGAAGCCGTCAACCGTCAGCAGATCGATGCCGCCGACAAGAACCGGCGCGATCGGCTTGACGCGTGCCCCTTGCGTCAGTTGCACCATGTTCTGCAGGAAGATCGACATGCCGATCGCCGAGATCAGCGGCGCCAGCCGCGTCGAACCGCGCAGCGGCCGGTAGGCGATGCGTTCGACCGTCCAGCCATAGACCGAGGTGAACAGCACGGCGACCAGCAGCACCAGCAGCAGCGAGAGCGGAATCGAACTGATCCCGAAGCTGGCCAGCATCGTGAACACGGTCACGGCGATGAAGGCGCTGACCATGTAGATGTCGCCATGCGCGAAATTGATCATCCCGATGATGCCGTAGACCATCGTGTAGCCGATGGCGATCAGGCCATAGACCGCCCCCAGGGTCAGTCCGTTGATCAGTTGCTGAAGTGCAAGAGCCATGGTCCTCCTTCATGCGCGATGAGGTGTGACAGCAAGTCACGCCGTTTCATAGAGCAATTGGCAATTCTTCAAACCTTTTGCCAGCCGCATCGAGTGCCTCTGCGCGATTGAAGTCAATGGCTTCGATCAATGTTTCGCGTAGTGACTGTAACAACGCTTCGCGCGCAGATCCCTGACAATTTACACTAGGCACTTCTTCTATCCAGCCGATCCACCAGTCGGCATCCTGCTTGATTACTGCGCTGTAGCTTCGGTTCATGGTGCGTTCTCTTTTACTCCCAGGGTCAGTCCGTTGATCACTCGCCTTCGTCGAGCGCCATCAGCCCGGCGTTGCCGCCGGCGGCGGTGGTATCGACACTGAGCGTGCGCTCGCTGGCGAAACGGTACAGATAATGCGGGCCGCCGGCCTTCGGACCGGTGCCCGAGAGTCCCTCGCCGCCGAAGGGCTGCACGCCGACGACGGCGCCGATGATGTTGCGGTTCACATAGGTGTTGCCGACGTGCAGGCGGTCGGTGATGCGCTTGATGGTTTCGTCGATGCGGCTGTGGATGCCCAGCGTCAGTCCGTAGCCGGTATGGGCGATGGCCGCGCAGACCTGGTCGAGGTCTTCGGCACGCCAGCGCACGACATGCAGGATCGGCCCGAAGACTTCTCGTTCGAGGCGGGCGATGCTGTCGATCTCGTAGGCACGCGGTGCGAAGAAGGTGCCGTGCCGGGTAGCTTCTTCGTCGAGCGGGCAGGTGAAAATCGGCGTCGCAAAGCTGTCGAGCCAGCGTGCGTGTGCCACCAGGACCGCACGCGCCGCTTCGTCGATCACCGGGCCGACATCGGTGGCGATGTCGGCCGGGTTGCCGATGCACAATTCCTGCATGGCGCCGGCGAGCAATTCGCAGACGCGGTCGGCGATGTCGGCCTGGATATACAGGACGCGCAGCGCCGAGCAGCGCTGCCCGGCCGAATTGAAAGCCGAGGCGACGACGTCGCGGACGATCTGTTCGGGCAATGCCGACGAATCGGCGATCAGCGTGTTCTGACCGCCGGTTTCGGCGATCAGCGGCACCAGCGGGCCGTCCTTGCCGGCCAGCGTCTGGGCGATCAGACGCGCGACCTCGGTCGACCCGGTAAAAGCGACGCCGGCGCATGCGCGGTCGGCGACCAGCGCGGCGCCGATGCGTCCGTCACCGGGCAGGAAGTTGAGCGCGCCGGCCGGGATGCCCGCGATGTGCAGCAGTTCGACGGCCAGTGCGGCGACCAGCGGTGTCTGCTCGGCCGGTTTGGCGACGACGGTGTTGCCGGCAGCCAGTGCCGCAGCGATCTGGCCGACGAAAATCGCCAGCGGGAAATTCCACGGGCTGATGCAGACGAAGACGCCGCGGCCGTGCAAGGAGAGGCTGTTCTGCTCGCCAGTCGGGCCGGGCAGCAGGATCGGCCCGGAAAACTTCTCGCGGGCCTGTGCCGCGTAGTAGCGGCAGAAGTCGATCGCTTCACGCACTTCCGAGACGGCGTCGGCCTGCGTGCGGCCACCTTCGCGAACGATCAGGGCGACCAGTTCCGGCAGGCGTCCCTGCAGCAGATCGGTGGCGCGGTCGAGGAGTGAGGCGCGCGCGCTGGCGGGCGTGCCTTCCCAGGCCGGAAAAGCCGCCTGCGCGACAGCCAGGGCTTCACTGACGTCGGCGACGCTGGCCTCGATCACGCGCCCGACGCCGTCGCGCTGGTCGGCCGGCGAATGCACGACCCTGCTGTCGCCGCTGCGCTGCCGGCCATCGATCAGCGGCGCGGCGGTGTAGCTGACGCGCAGGCTCTGTTCGATGCTGCTGCGCAGGTCTTCGAGCGTGGGTTTGTCGTTCATGTCCAGTCCTTCACTATTGATGCGTTCAGCGCCGAAGAGGTCGCGCGGCAAGGGAATGCGTGTCTGGCGCTTGACGGCCAGGGCGGCGGTCCTTTCAACGGGGTCATTGAGCAGCGCGTCGATCGGCAGGCTGGCGTCGGCGATGCGGTTGACGAAGGACGAGTTGGCGCCGTTCTCGAGCAGGCGGCGCACCAGGTATGCCAGCAGGTCCTCGTGGCTGCCGACCGGGGCATAGACGCGACAGGCGCGTCCCAGCTTGTCCTCGCCGACGATCTGGTCGTAGAGTTCTTCGCCCATGCCGTGCAGGCGCTGGTATTCCCATTCGTCGCTGCCGCCGGCACTGATCGCAATCTCGGCGACGGCCGCCAGGGTGTGTGCGTTGTGCGTGGCGAAGGCCGGGTAGAAGGCCTCCGGGTGGGCGAACAGGCGTCGGGCACAGGCCAGATACGAGAGGTCGCTCGACGCCTTGCGGGTGAACACCGGGTAATCGCGCAAGCCACGTTCCTGCGCGAGCTTGATCTCGGCGTCCCAGTAAGCACCCTTGCACAGGCGGACCATCAGACGCCGATCGGCGCGGTGGGCGAGGTCGGTGAGCCAGTCGATGAGTGGCAGCGCACGCTTCTGGTAGGCCTGGACGGCCAGCCCGAGGCCGTTCCAGCCGGCCAGTCCGGCGTCGGTGGCGAGTGCTTCGATCAGGTCGAGCGACATTTCCAGACGATCGACTTCTTCGGCGTCGATCGTGAAGCCGATGTTGCGCGCCTTGGCACGGAGCGCGAGTTCCTTGACGACCGGCCACAATTCGTGGCGAACGCGACCCTCGTTGGCGACTTCGTAACGCGGATGCAGCGCCGAGAGCTTGATCGAGATCGAAGGCGCCTCGTATGCCGGGCGGCCGGCAGCGGCGTCGCCAATTGCCCGGATCGCCGCGCGGTAGGACTCGAAGTAACGCAGCGCGTCGGCGCTGCTGCGCGCCGATTCGCCAAGCATGTCGTAGGAGTGGCGGTAGCCGGCTTTTTCGGCGCTACGGGCGCGCTCCAGCGCTTCATGGATGTTGCGGCCCATCACGAACTGCTTGCCGAGAATGCGCATGGCGGTGATCACCGCCTGCCGGATCACCGGCTCGCCGGTGCGCGCGACGAGGCGCTTGAGGGTGCCGCGCAGGTTGCGGTCCTCGTTGTCGAGATTGACGATGCGGCCGGTGAGCATCAGCGCCCAGGTGCCGGCATTGACGAAAGTGCTGTGCGAGGTGCCGAGCCGCTTCTCCCACTCGGTACTGCCGATCTTGTCGCGAATCAGGCGATCGACGGTCGCCGCATCGGGGATGCGCAGCAGCGCTTCGGCGAGGCACATCAGTACCACGCCTTCGCGCGACGAGAGGTCGTAGGTGGTCAGGAAGGCATCGATGCCGCCACTTTTGAGGCGGCTGTCGCGCACCGTCTGCACCAGTGGCGTCGCGCGTTCACGAATGCCCTGTCGTTCGGAAGGGGTGAAACGCGCCAGAGGGATCAGTTGCTCGATGACCTGGGCTTCATCGATTCGGTGATATTCGCGCAGACGCTGGCGTAGTAGATGGGTAGTAGCGCGCATGCTGCCTTCCAGTCGGTTCGGCGTCGACACCAGGTGTCGCGCGGGGTTTTCGAAACGTCCGCCAAAGGGGGCGGACGCTTGCCTGTGGTCTGCCGGTGCTGCAGGATTACTTCATTACTTCTTCACGTAGTCGTACTTGCCATCCTTCCACTGGTAGACGACAAAGGCCGGCGCCGAACTGTTTCCCTTGGCGTCGAACGACAGTTTGCCGATGACGGTGTCGAAGCTGCCGCTGCGCAGCGTTTTCTCGATGTCGGCGAACTTGGTGCTCTTGGCCTTGGTCGCGGCCTGGTCGAAGAGCTGGAAAGCGGCGTAGGCGTAGAGGACGTAGCCTTCCGGTTCGATCTTGGCATCGTGGAACTTCTTGACCACGGCGGCGGCGCTCGGGTTCTTGCGCGCATCCGGACCGAAGGTGAACAGCACGTTGTTGGCCTCGGGGCCGGCGGCGGTCGCGAGTTCGGTGTTGGACATGGTGTCGCCGCCCATCACCGTCAGTTTCAGGCCGGCCTGTTGCGCCTGCCGCAGAATCAGCGCCACTTCGGTGTGGTAACCGCCGTAGGACATGACTTCGACGCCGGCGGATTTGAGCTTGCTGACCAGCCCGGAATAGTCCTTTTCCCCGGCGGTGATCGATTCGCGCAGGGCCGGCTTGACACCCTTGGCTTCCATCGCCTTGGCGACTTCGTCGGCGAGACCCTTGCCGTAGGCACTCTTGTCGTCAACCACGGCAATCTTCCTGCCCTTGAACTTCTCGGCGAGGTAGGCCCCGGCCACCTGGCCCTGCTGGTCGTCACGACCGGCAATGGCGAAAATGTTCTTGAGGCCGCGGTCGGTGACCTTGGGGTTGGTCGACACGGTCACCACCGGGATGTTGGCCTCGACGTACACTTCGGACGCCGGGATCGTCGATGACGAGCACCAGTGGCCGTGCATGAAGATGATCTTCTTGTTCACCATCTGGTTGGCGACGGCAACGGCCTGTTTCGGATCACAGGCGTCGTCGCCGATTTCCAGCTTCAGTTTTTCACCAACGACGCCGCCCTTGGCGTTGATGTCGGTGATCGCCATCTCGGCGCCCTTCCGGATCTGGTCACCCGCCGAGGCGTACTGACCGGTCATCGGTCCGGCGATGGCCACCAGGTGATCGGCGTAGACATTGCTGACCGCGAGGGAGAGCAGGCTGCAGCCGGTCGCCAGGATCTGTTTGTTCATTGGTTTCCTCCTTTGCTACGTTGGTCTATAAGGTAACTGACAAGTGACGCACCCGCATCGAGCACATGCGCCCGAGTGAGTTCTGCCGCCGCGTCGGGATCCCGGCGGACGAACGCGTCGAGGATCTCGGCGTGTTCGCGCAGGGTGTTGGGCATTCCAGTGGCCATCGACAAGAGCGCGCGCACGTAACGTTCGACCTTGTTGTACAGCGAACGGATTTCGGCGATCAGGATCGGTCGTCCGGCGGCCGTGTAGAGCGTCGAATGGAACAGCCAGTTCAACTCGCCCCAGCGACCGGCGTCGCTGGCCTGGTCGAATTCGTCGAGATGCCGGCGTGCCTGTTCAATCGCCTGGTCGCTGATCAGCGGCGCCGAGAGGCGCGCTGCGCGGGCTTCGAGCATCGCCCGGATTTCCATGTACTCGTCGATCTCGGCTGCCGACAGCGAGGCCACCACGGCGCCGCGGTGGCGCAGGAAGGTCACCAGGCCTTTGGCTTCGAGGTGCTTGAGTGCTTCGCGAACGGGGATCTTGCTGACGTGAAAATGCGCTGCGATCTCGTCCTGCCGGAGCAACTCGCCGGCTGGCAGCAGGCCGTCGACAATGGCCTTCTTGAGCGTTTGCGCGACGTGATCCGACGCGCTGAGGCGGGGCATCTTCTGGGCGGCGACAAGCTCGAGAAGCGATGGCATGGGTGGCGAGGTGAACTCCAGATATCGTATACGATATAAATCTCCGGGCGCGAACATACAGACACTTTCGGCCTCTGGCAAGCTGCAATGCAGCAATCGGCCGCTCTGTCGAGCGTTGGCCGGTTCGCCGAGGGCTCGTCAGGCGATTTCACTTGGAATGACCCTGGCGGCATGGTAGCCTGCAAATCCCTTTTCCTGGAGTAGAAGATGATGACTATTGGATCTGGTTTCCGTAAATTGCGGTTTGTCGCGTCTGCTGCGTGCCTGGCAATGATGATGACTGCTGCCGGTGTCGGTGCAGTCGAAGTGCCGCTGGTCGATGGCACGCACTGGATCAAGTCCTCCGAGGACGTCAAGAAGGCTTACCTCGTCGGGTTGGCCAACATGGTGCAGGTCGAGGCAGCGTATAACGCCGACAATCCGCCGGCCGTCGAGAACGGTTTTTCGTCACGCGTCGCCAGAGGGATGAAGGATCAGACGCTGGGCAGTGTGCTCGAGGCGCTGGACCAATGGTACGCGGCGCATCCCGATCGCTTGCTGCGCCCGGTGGTCGAAACCATCTGGTTCGAAATGGTGGTGCCTGCACTACCCAAGACCAAGTAAGGGAGACAGAGATGGAAAAAACTGGATGGGTTCTGGCCCTCGCGCTGGCACTGGCAGCGACGGGTTGCACCAACATGACTGCGCGCGAGCAGGGAACGGTCAGTGGTGCAGCCATTGGCGCGGCTGCGGGAGCCGGTATTGCGGCAATCTCCGGTGGCAGCGGCTGGACCGGCGCGGCGATTGGCGGGGTGATCGGCGGAACGGTCGGCAATATCAAGGGCAAGCAGCAGGGCTATTGAGGCCGCGCCCGGCTTGTGGGGCTGCACACTTATTGCAGAGATCCGTCAGGGCTACCGGGTGATCGGCATGTTGCGGCCCGAGAACTGGTCGGTCAGGCGTAATGCCGCATCACTGAACTGGCCGAGCGGTTTTTCGGTGCAGTAGCGATTCACGTACTGCTCGACCGTGCCGCTTGAGATGGCCGATACCTGCTGGTTCTGGTTGGCGTAGTTGTGGCCGGTGAGAACGCCGCGCACCCAGGCGACGTAGAGCGCGCGTTGCTCGGCATCGTCCTTTGATGCCGACCAGGTCCGGCACGACATGTCGTCGAAGCCGACGATCTTGAGTGGCACGGCCGCATTGGCCGCCGATAGCGCGGCCAACAGTACAGTGGTGGTCCGTACCAGTTTCAATCGCGATCGCGACATTTGCTTGCTCCTCGCCGGGTGATCATCTCAAGACCGTAATTTTCGTCGGTATCGGCAGGCTAGTCCATGCCCATGACCGCCCCGTTTGTGTCATCCGACCTGGGCGGGGAAGCCTGTCTCCAGGGGATGAGGGTGTTGGCAGCGCCGGGGGGCGGGTAAAATGGCGGGCTTGAATATACGGGCCAGGAACCATGACCGGACATCTCTACATTGTTACGGCGCCGTCCGGCGCCGGCAAGACGACGCTGGTACGATTGTTGCTAGAGAACGATCCGGACATCAGCGTGTCAATTTCACACAGCACGCGTGCACCCCGATCAGGTGAGCGGGATGGTGTCGAGTACCATTTCGTCAGTGTGCCGGATTTTCTCGAGAAGGTTCGCAATGATGCTTTTCTCGAATGGGCAGAGGTCCATGGCAACTACTATGGCACTTCAAGAAGCGGCATCGAAGCGGCCTTGCTTGCCGGTCAGGACGTGCTCCTCGAGATCGACTGGCAAGGCGCTCAGCAGGTGCGGGCACTGTTCCCGGCCGCAATCGGCGTGTTCGTCCTGCCCCCGTCACTTGACGAACTCGAACGCCGGCTTCGCGCGCGCGCCACGGATACCGCTGAAACGATTGCTCGCCGCGTCGCTGCGGCTCGCGAAGAGATGCGGCATGTGGCCGAATTCGACTATGTTATTATCAATGACAAACTTCAGCGCGCGCTGCACGACCTGTTGGCGGTGGTCCGCGCAACTCGGCTTCGTTACGTTGCGCAGCGTCAGCGACATTCCATCCTGTTCGCAACAATATTCTGATTACCCTGGGAGATTGGCATGGCACGAGTAACCGTAGACGACTGTTTGCAGCGAATTCCGAACCGTTTTCAGATGACTCTGGCGGCCACCTATCGTGCCCGTCAGATCACGGCCGGCGCGTCACCGCTGATCGACGCCGGCCGGGACAAGCCGACGGTGATCGCGCTGCGTGAAATCGCTGTCGGCAAGGTCGGCCGGGAAATCCTCAACCGCGGTCAGGCCTGACCTCAATCCGGCAATGGCGCAGGACGAGATCATGGATCCCGTGGTTGCCGCCAGCTTGTCCGCTGAATCGCCGGCGGCTGGCATGACCCCTGATTTACCTCTTCCCGAGGACGATCCGGCTTTCCAGGTCTTCATCGATAGCCTGAGCTATCTTCCCCCGGAAGAAATCGAGCGCGTGCGCGAGGCGTATCTGTTCAGCGAGCAGGCGCATCGTGGGCAGAAGCGCTTGTCGGGCGAGCCCTACATCACGCATCCTCTGGCCGTGGCCGGCGCCATCGCCGAATGGCAAATGGATGTCGAGGGCGTGGTGGCAGCGCTCTTGCATGACGTGATGGAGGATACGTCGGTTGGCAAGAGCGAAATTGCCGACCGTTTCGGCAAACCCGTTGCTGATCTCGTCGATGGTCTGTCGAAGCTCGACAAGATCGAGTTTCAGTCTCAGGAAGAAGCGCAGGCGGAGAATTTTCGCAAGATGCTGATGGCCATGGCGCGCGATCTGCGGGTGGTACTGATCAAGCTCGCCGATCGCCACCACAATCTGCAGACGATGGCCGCGGTGCGTGCCGATAAACGCCGCCGCATCGCTCGCGAGACGCTCGAGATTTACGCGCCGATTGCCAACCGGCTGGGCCTCAACAAACTCTTTCGCGAGTTGCAGGATCTCTCTTTTGAGCTCATTTACCCGATGCGTGCGCGGGTACTGGCGCGTGCGCTCAAGGCGGCGCGCGGTAACCGGCGTGAGCTGTTGTCGCGGATTCTCGACGGCATCACCGGCAAGCTGCGCGAAGCCGGCGTGCAGGCGCAGGTCTTTGGTCGCGAGAAGAGCCTGTATTCAATCTATCGCAAGATGCTCGACAAGCACTTGTCATTCTCGCAGGTGCTCGATGTCTACGGTTTCCGGGTTCTGGTACATGATGTACCGACTGCCTACCTTGCCCTCGGTGCGCTGCACGGGTTGTTCAAGCCGGTTCCTGGAAAGTTCAAGGACTACATCGCCATTCCCAAGCCCAACGGCTACCAGTCATTGCATACCACCCTGATCGGGCCGCACGGCACGCCGTTCGAACTGCAGATTCGCACCGAAGCGATGGAGAACGTGGCGCAGGAGGGCATTGCTTCGCACTGGCTGTACAAGGATAGCGAGGACTTCGGTGCCGATCTGCAACAGAAAACGACCACTTGGTTTCACTCGCTGCTCGACCTGCAGAGCGCAACCGGCGATTCCTCGGAGTTCTTCGAACATGTCAAGGTCGATCTGTTTCCGCATGAAATCTATGTGTTTACGCCCAAAGGCAAGATCATTGCCTTGCCACGTGGTGCGACGGCGGTTGACCTGGCGTACGCGATACACACCGATATCGGCAATCATTGTGTCGCCGCGCAGATCAATTTCAAGCCGCTGCCGCTGATGACCGAACTGACCAACGGTGACCGCGTCGAGATCGTCACCGCTGCCGACGCCCATCCGGATATGGCCTGGCTGACGACGGTCAAGACCGGCAGGGCGCGCAGCAAGATCCGCCATTACCTGAAGAGCGTCCACCATGACGAGTCGACGGCGCTCGGCGAAAAGATGCTCGACCAGGAGTTGCGGGCGTTAGGCGTGGTCGCCTCCGAACTGCCGGTTTCAAGTTGGAAGAACGTGCTGCGCGATTCAGGAAACAAATTGATCAAGGAGGTGTACACCGACATCGGACTTGGTTTTCGCCTTGCCGGTGTCGTCGCTCGTCGCCTGCTGGCGCGCGAGGAAACACCTCAGCCGCCTGAACGGGTGCCCGTTTCGCTGGTGATTCGCGGTACCGAAGGCATGGCTGTGCAGTTCGCGCCCTGCTGCCAACCGATTCCCGGTGACCCGATCATCGGCTCGATCTGGAAGGGCAAGGGTCTGGTGATCCATACGCATGATTGCCCCGCCATTCGCAAGGCGCGTACCGCCAAACCGATGAAATGGATCGACGTCGAGTGGGAGCCGGAGCCCGGCAAACTGTTCAGTGTGCGCCTGCTGATCGTGGTGCAGAATACGCTTGGCGCACTGGGGCGGATCGCCACCGAGATTTCGACCTCCGGCATCAACATCGAGCATGTCAACATGGAAGAGAAGCGCCCCGGACTGTACACGACGCTGCGTTTTACGGTGCAGGTGGCCAGTCGCACTTCTCTGGCGCGCCTGATGCGCAGTCTGCGGCGCATTCCCGAGGTGGTGCGCATCACTCGTGATCAGGGGTTGACTGCTTGAAGGTTGTCGTCCTGGGTGCCGGTGTCGTGGGGGTCACCAGCGCCTGGTATCTGGCCAAGGCAGGACATCAGGTGACGGTGCTGGATCGTCAGACTGCTGCCGGATTGGAAACCAGCTTCGCCAACGGTGGCCAGATTTCGGTTTCGCACGCCGAACCATGGTCGAATCCGCACGCGCCGTTGCGTGCGCTGGCCTGGATGTGGCGCGAGGATGCACCGCTGCTCTTTCGTCTGCGCTGGGACGCCACGCTGCTTGACTGGAGCCTGCGCTTTCTGCGCGAATGCACGGCGCGGCGAACGCGTGACAACATTCGCCAGATCGTCACCCTGGCGCTTTACAGTCGTCGTCAGTTGCAGGCACTGCGCGCTGAAACCATGCTTGCCTACGATCATCTCGAACGCGGCATCCTGCACATCTACACCGACCGCCGCGAGTACGCAACTGCCATCGAAGCGGCCGCGCTGATGCGTGAGTTTGGCTGTGAGCGACGCACTGTGAATGTCGACGAGTGCATCGCCATCGAGCCGGCGTTGGCGTCGGTGAGGCAGCGACTGGTCGGCGGCGACTACACGGCCGCCGACGAATCCGGCGATGCCCACCGCTTCACGCAACAGCTTGCGGCCCTTTGTACGGCACGCGGCGTCGTTTTTCGTTACGGCGTTGCGGTCGACCGGTTGAGTATGGTGGCCGGTCGGGTGGCTGGCGTGATTGCTGCCGGCGAGTTGCACCAGGCCGATGCCTATGTCGCTGCGCTGGGCAGCTATACCCCTTTGTTGCTGCGTCCCATCGGCCTGCGTCTGCCGGTGTACCCGGCGAAGGGCTACTCGGCCACCTTGCCACTGTCCGCCGATAGCATCGCGCCAATTGTCAGCCTCACCGACGACGGTTACAAGATCGTTTTTTCGCGTCTCGGTCAACGTCTGCGCATTGCCGGTACGGCTGAATTCAATGGCTATAATACCGACCTCAATGCGGTGCGCTGCCGGGCCCTGATCGAGCGGGCTAGCGAGCTTTTCCCGGCGTTGCGACCGGCCGCCGAAGCCCAGTTCTGGTGTGGACTGCGTCCGGCAACGCCGTCCAACGTGCCGCTGATCGGCCGCTCGGCAATTCCCAATCTGTATCTCAATACCGGCCATGGGACACTCGGCTGGACGATGGCTTGCGGCTCTGGCGCCGCGCTGGCAGATATCGTCAGCGGCCGTTCGCCTGAGCCAGGCTTTCGGTTTCTTTGATTTCACCCTGGCTGATGCCTGGCGATGCTGATTGACACTCATTGTCACCTCGCAGCGGCTGAATTCGCGGCCGACCGGGACGTGCTGGTGGAGAGGGCGCGGCTGGCCGGGGTGTCGTCCATCGTCGTGCCGGCGGTCGATGTGACGAGCTTTGCCAAGGTGCACGACTGCTGCGCGCGTTACGCCGGATGTGCCCCGGCTTACGGCATTCACCCGCTTTATGTGCAGCATGCTGGCCCTGATGATCTGGCGACCTTGCGCGACTGGCTGGCGCGCGCTTTTGACGGGCCGCAACGGCCGCTGGCGCTAGGTGAGATCGGCCTCGACTTCTTCGTTGCCGATCGGCAGGTCGAGCGGCAGGAGTCATTCTTCGTCGAACAACTGAGAATCGCCCGCGACCTGGAGTTGCCGGTGCTCCTGCATGTCCGCCGGGCGGTCGATCAGGTACTCAAGAATCTACGCCGGATCAGAGTGACCGGCGGCATTGCGCACGCCTTCAACGGCAGTCGACAACAGGCGGAAGCATTCATCGGGCTGGGCTTCAAACTGGGCTTTGGCGGCGCCCTGACCTATCCTGGCTCGACGCGCATCCGCGAGCTGGCGGCTGCGCTGCCATTGGATGCGATCGTGCTCGAAACCGACGCACCGGACATGCCCCCGACCTGGTTGGCTGGTGGCCGCAACACGCCAGCACAGTTGCCGCGGATCAACGCGGTGTTGGCGGAATTGCGCGGTATCGACGCGAGCGAACTGGCGAAGGCGACGGCGTTCAACGCGCTGGAGGTGCTGCCTCGGTTGCGCTCGGCTGACTGATCGGGTAGGGTACGGCCTGAGGGCGTTGGGTTGCGTACTTTCCGCACGGCTGGGCGGCGGATCACCGAATCAGCGGAGCATGACGCAGGAACTTATCTGCTTATCTGCCGGGGGCAGGACCAATGCAGACACTCTGCCCAGACTGACCGATCTTGAAAGACATTTTCCGAACATAGACGTTCGTACTCTCACTATCCATATGAAAAATAACTTCAACGAACCCGTTTCCAGCTGCGTGGCGGTCAAGAAGGTTCTGCCTGCCATCCCTCAGTACTTGCAGGCTCACTATTGGTGGGCCTATGTTCATCCGCGTGCGGTGCATGTCTTCGAGAGGCAATGGCTGGTCAATCTGATTCTCTGGGGTAACTACCGGCGTCTCTGCAATGCGGTGCTGCATGATTACGGTCACCAGCTGCCGGGCCGTACCTTGCAGATTGCCTGTGCCTACGGCGATCTGACGCCGCGACTGGCGGCCTGCGTGACGCCGGGGGGGGCGCTGGAAATTGCCGACATCCTGCCGATCCAGTTGGAGAATCTCGCCGGCAAGCTGGGCCCGCAGGCGCCGATCAAGTTGCATTGCATGGATTCGGCGGCGCTCGGTTTTGCCGACGCGAGCTTTGACCGGGCCCTGCTGTTTTTCCTGCTGCATGAACAGCCGCAGGCCGTGCGCGAAAGAACGCTGGCCGAGGCGCTGCGGGTCGTCCGTCCCGGCGGGACGCTGACCATCGTAGACTACGCGCCGCCGAGCCGCTTCAATCCGTTGCGCTACTTCTGGAAGCCGGTTCTCGACCGGCTGGAGCCCTTTGCCCGCGATCTTTTCAGTGAGGAAGTCATGGCCTGGTTGCCAAAAGAGGGGGGCTTCGTTACGCTCGGCAAGCAACGCTTCTTTGGTGGCATGTATCAGATGTTAACGCTCAAGGTGGTAGAAACAGGTAAGGATCAGTCAGCCGGTGAGTAGGTGATCAGTGGTGGGTCCTGCCGGAGCTTTCTCGGCAGGGCTTTGGGGGATATGGATCGTCGCCAGCAATGCCTGGCGCGAGAAAGGAAAAAGCGTGGAGATATACAAGGCGGACGTAGTGATCGTCGGGGGTGGCGGGGCAGGTCTGCGGGCGGCGATTGCCGTCGCGGAGTCTGATCCCGCGCTGAGGATCGCGCTGGTCTCGAAGGTCTATCCGATGCGTAGCCACACCGTCGCTGCCGAGGGCGGTTCGGCGGGGGTGAAGTTGCCGACCGATAGCCTCGAGTATCACTTCAACGATACGGTGGGTGGCGGCGACTGGTTGTGCGAGCAGGATGTGGTCGAGTATTTCGTGGCACACTGTGCCGAGGAGCTGACCCAGCTCGAGCACTGGGGATGCCCATGGAGCCGTACCCCGGACGGGCATGTCAATGTGCGTGCTTTCGGCGGCATGAAGATCGAGCGGACCTGGTTCGCCGCCGACAAGACCGGTTTTCACATGCTGCACACGCTCTTCCAGACCTCGATCAAGTATCCGTCGATCAAGCGCTTCGACGAACATTTTTGCGTTGATCTGGTGGTCGAGGACGGCCGCGTGCAGGGGGTGGTCGCGATCGAGATCGGATCGG
>NZ_JDSS02000037.1:118736-121628 GCF_000584955.1 Candidatus Accumulibacter vicinus | reverse complement strand
CGTCACCGGCGATGGCATGGCGCTTGCCTACCGCCATGGCGTGCCGCTGCGCGACATGGAATTCGTCCAGTATCATCCGACCTGCATGCCGGGGACCGGTCTGCTGTTTACCGAAGCGTGCCGGGGTGAGGGGGGCTTCCTGGTGAACAAGGACGGCTATCGCTACCTGCAGGATTATGGTCTTGGCCCGGCCGAGCCTTCGCCGCGCAATAAGGCGATGGAACTCGGGCCGCGCGATCGTCTCAGCCAGGCCTTCTGGTACGAGCAGCAAAAGGGTCGCACCATTGAGGGGCCGCACGGTTCGGTCGTACATCTGGACCTGCGCCATCTCGGCGAAGCCAAACTGCGCGAGCGACTGCCGCAGATCTATGAACTGGCCGAACAGTTTCTCGGCGTCGATCCGGCGCGAGCTCCGATCCCGGTGCGACCGGCGGTACATTACACGATGGGCGGAATTCTCGTTGACGGTCTCTGCGCGTCGCCGCTGCCCGGCCTTTATGCGGCCGGCGAATGTTCCAGCGTCGGCATCCATGGTGCCAACCGGCTGGGATCGAATTCCCTCTCCGAGCTCTGCGTGTTTGGCAAGGTGGCGGGCGTCGAAGCCGCTCGCTTTGCAAGATCGGTGGTGCCCGGCAATTCGGCCAGGCTGCAGAAGCAGGCACAGGCCGTCGAGCAACGGGTTCTTGGTCTGAAGCTGAAAACCGGCGGCAATGAACGCATTGCCATCTTGCGCAAGGAAATGGCCCAGACCATGGAAGAGGGTTGCGGCATCTATCGTCTGGCAGAAACCATGCAAAAGACCTGCGACAAACTCGACGAACTCAAGGCGCGCTTCCGGAATGTCAATGTCGAGGACAAGTCGAGCGTCTGGAATACCGAGTGGTTGCTGGCAATCGAGCTCGAATACCAGCTCGACGTTGCCCAGACGATGGCCTATTCGGCGCTGCATCGGCGCGAGTCGCGAGGGGCACACCAGCGCCTCGACGGCTTCGAACAGCGTGACGATGTCAACTTCCTGAAGCACTCACAGGCGCACTATGTCGCTGACGGCGCTCCGCGCATCGATTACGGCCCTGTCAGGATTACCAAGTCGCAGCCTGGCACGCGCGCCTATGGCGCTGCCGGCGAGAAGGCGGAGCAGGAAAGGAAGGCTTCCCATGGCTGAAAAGACGATCGAAATCGAAGTTCTGCGCTATCACCCCGAAAAGGACAAGGAACCACATCGGCAGGTGTTCGAGGTGCCGTTTACCGACGATATGTCGGTTCTGCAAGGCGTGCAGTACATCAAGGACTACCTCGATGGTTCGCTGAGTTTTCGCTGGTCGTGCCGGATGGCGATCTGCGGCAGCTGTGGCATGATGATCAATGGCGAACCGAGCCTGTCGTGCCAGACTTTCCTGCGCGACTTCTATCCGGCGCGGGTGCGCGTTGAAGCCCTGGCGCACTTTCCGATCGAGCGCGACCTGGTGATCAGCATGGACGGCTTCATCGAGAAGCTGGAAAGCATTCAGCCCTACATCATTCCAAAGGAGCCACGCAAGCTGGCTCAGGGCGAGTACCTGCAGACACCGGAACAACTGCATGCCTACGAGCAGTTCAGTTCATGCATCAACTGCCTGTTGTGTTACGCTGCCTGCCCGCAGTTCGGCCTCAACCCGAGCTTCATCGGGCCGGCAGCGACGGCTTTGTTGCATCGTTACAACGTTGATTCTCGCGACGGCGGCAAGGCCGAGCGTATGGAACTCATCAATTCCGAAGAAGGGGTATTCAATTGCACGGCGGTGGGCTACTGCTCCGAGGTCTGTCCGAAGCATGTCGACCCGGCCAACGCCGTCAACCAGAACAAGACCAATAGTGCGGCCGATTATTTCCTGCGTTTCATTACTCCGAAGGGAGGTGCCAAGTGAACAAGCGTCGTCCCTATGTGCGCTCGATGGATGGCTGGTGGCGGAGGAATCCGTACTTCGTCGAGTACATGATTCACGAGGGAACAGCCCTCTTCGTCGCTGCCTATGCCGGGATTCTGCTCAACGGGCTGCTGCACCTGTCGCAGGGTGAAGCCGCCTGGAATGCTTGGCTAGCGGCGCTGAAGAACCCGTTTTACATCGGTTTTCACGTGCTCGCACTGATCGCGCTGACCTATCACACTTACACCTGGTTCAAGATCATGCCGCGGACGATGCCGCCGGTGGTGGTCGGAGGCCAACGGCTTTCGGCCTGGGCCATCACCGGCAGTGGGTTGGCGGTCGCTAGCGCTGCCTGCCTCGGTCTGCTCGCTCTGGTATGGGGGATGGCACGATGAAACCAACGCTGAAACGTTCTAATGCCCCGATCTTTTGGGCGCTGTTCGGGGCCGGTGGTATGC
Source organism: Candidatus Accumulibacter vicinus (assembly GCF_000584955.1). Taxonomy (NCBI): domain Bacteria; kingdom Pseudomonadati; phylum Pseudomonadota; class Betaproteobacteria; genus Candidatus Accumulibacter; species Candidatus Accumulibacter vicinus. Next base: position 119,263 of record NZ_JDSS02000037.1, on the reverse strand, counting down.
TCTCGGCGCTGCTGGGTCCGATGCTGGTATTCATCACCGGTCTTGCCGTGCCGCTCGCCTGGCTGCTGCCGCCGGACACCATGAGCTACCCGCGCATGCTCGCTTTCGCCCAGAATGTGATCGGTAAGGGCTTCATCTTTGCGATCATCGCGCTATTCCTGTGGCACGCCGCGCACCGGATCTATCACAGCCTGCACGATGTCGGTATCCACGCCGGTACCGGTGCCAAGCTGATCTGCTACGGGCTGGCGATGCTGGGAACCTTGCTCGCCGCGTTCGCGTTGCTGCGGATTGGCTTTTAGTCCTGCCAGGGGGGCTTGGTCGCTGCGAAAGTCTTTTCGGTTTGGCGCCCCCCGCGGCAGCGCAACAAGCTCGCCTGCCGCGCATTTCGTTCGCTAGGCCATGCCACTTAGCCGGGCCTTGCGTTCGCGCTCGATGCGGTTGATATAGCGTTGCAGCATGTTCATCCTGGCACCGGGCAAGGCAATGAACTCGCAGCCGATACGGACGTAGCGGGCCCCCCCCCA
>NZ_JDSS02000037.1:117645-118381 GCF_000584955.1 Candidatus Accumulibacter vicinus | reverse complement strand
AGTTTGTTGCGTACGCACAGACTGGTAACCAACAGACCCTCGTCAGGCAGACTGACCTTGCAATCACTCATGATGGCGCCGCGCTGCAGCAGGGCAGCCAGACCCGGCGGTGCCATCAGCCCGACCCCGCCGCCACTGATATCCAGCAATGGTGCCTCGAGCAGACAGGCGCTGCCATCTTCGCGCCTGATCGTGGCGGTGCATTTGACCGGTTTTGTGATGGGTGTCGAAAGGCGGAAACACTCGCGCCGCTGTAGTCTCAACAGCTGGTCGGGTAGCGCAGCGCTGAAGGCAGGCAGCCCGGCGTGCTGTGCCTCCGAGAGTTTACCCACGGTGAACTGCACCTTCACCTTGTCCACCGCAGCGGTCAGCAGCAGTTTTTCGGCCAGCAAGGCCAGGCGGTTGGTCTCGCTCTCTCGACCGTAGTCGAGAACCAGTTTGCCAGCCGCCGTGTCCACGGCCAGCACTGCGGTCAGCAGGAAGGACCTGTTTTTGTTGAAGTAGGCACTGATCAGGACCCTTTTCTGCATCAGGGCGCGAAGGATCGCGGCAATCTCGACTTTGGAATACAACAGGTATTGACCGTATTCTTTAGGCTGTTCGATTTCGAATTGCAGTGCTTGAACATCCGTGTTTTCCATTGTCCTTCCCGGAATCGGCTGGAGCAGGCAGTTTAAAGCAAAACCGCAAGCGAGGTAATGAACGACGCAGACGACGGCGGGCTCATGGCTTCAGT
>NZ_JDSS02000037.1:114064-117308 GCF_000584955.1 Candidatus Accumulibacter vicinus | reverse complement strand
GTCGCTTCAGCCGCGGCCGGGATGCGTGGCGGCGGTGAGGTTGCCTGGCCATTTTCCAGCCGGTAGAGCCACGCCAGCAGTTCGGCTACTGCCAGATAGAGCTGTGGTGGGATGTGCTGGTCGAGATCGACCTGCATCAGTAGCGACACCAGTTCGGCTGATTCATGCACATAAACGCCGTGCTCGCGCGCCCGCGCGATGATCTGCTCGGCCACCAGGCCCCGCCCTCTGGCCACCACGCGAGGTGCAGTATCGGTCTGGCTGTAGGCAAGAGCAACGGCATTCTTCTGCGGGTTGACCGGTGCTTTGAGCATGTTCCTCCCTATATTGTCTTTGCCGAATAAGCTCGAATAAGCTCTTGACAAAACAAACTTCACGTGTATTATTCGCCACATCTTATCCAAAGGCAAACGGGGAGAAATCTCCGGACGCAAAGCCGAGGGCCCTAACCTGATCGTCAGGAAGGGTGGCCGGGTTGCATAGATTCAGCGATTTTTGCTGTTCAATTTCTGCTTGCCCTCGACCTTGCTGCCTTCTCTCATGAAGGATTGGTCGCGTGGCACTCGCATCCTGGACACAGCAGCAAATTCTCGCGCAGCTTGATTCCGGTTCTCATTGGTCCGGCAGCACGATCACCTACGCCTTCCCGACCTCATCGAGCGGTCTCTACGGTAGTCAGGAGCAGGTGGGATTTCAGGGACTGAATTCCGTCCAGCAGGCCGCCGCCACACTTGCGCTGCAGACTTGGGATGATCTCATCACCCCGAATCTGGTCAAGGTCACTTCCAGTTCATCCAATATCGAATTCGGGACTTCGTCCACTGGCGTTGAATACGCACATGCCTACTTCCCGACGACTGGCAGCGTATGGTTCAGTCGTGCCTACTCCGACCTGATGAACCCCCAGGTGGGCGCGCATTCGTTTCTGAGCTACGTGCATGAGATCGGTCATGCTTTCGGGCTGGATCACATGGGCGACTACAATGGTGGGGGTTCCTGGACGCCATCGAGCTATCAGGACAGTGGTGTCTATTCGGTGATGTCCTACTTTGGTCCCAATTGGGGTTCGGGTTCGTCCAGTGGGGTGGGCCTGGTGGCCTGGGCCGACTGGGTCGGTGCGGACGGGAAGCTGTATTCGCCGCAGACGCCAATGCTCAATGACATCATGGCCATACAGAGTATGTACGGTGCCGAAACCACGACCCGCACAGATGATACGACCTACGGATTTGGCAGCACCGATTTCGGCACCCTGTCCGCAATCTACAATTTCTCGGCCAACCTTCATCCGATCCTGACCATTTACGACTCCGCTGGAACCGATACGCTCAACCTGAGCGGATGGTCCACGCCGAGCCTGATCGATCTCACGCCTGGCGCCTATTCCTCATGCAACAGCATGACCTACAACATCGCCATCGCGTATACCTGCAATATCGAAAATGCGATTGGGGGCGCCGGTGCCGATACGATTACCGGCAATTCCCTGAATAATTATCTCGACGGTGGTTCCGGAACAGATTCTTTGGTCGGAGGGTCGGGCGACGACACGCTGGTAGCCGGTGCGGGCAACGACACACTCGACGGCGGGGTCGGCAATGATACGGTGGTGTTTGCCGGTACATTTTCAGAGTATACGTTCTCTTATACCCTCAATCAGGGCTTCACCTTCTCGAGTAGCGGCTCCGGTTCGGACTTGATCAAGAATGTCGAAACCTTCGTCTTCTCGAATGTGACCAAATCGGCTGGCGAGTTGTCGGCAGATGCGTCATCTGACCCTGATCCTGTCTCCGTGCAGGTATCGATCGCCGCTGGCGCGGCTTCGATCGCTGAAGGCAATAGCGGATCCACGGCCTACGTTTTCAATGTCAGCCTCAACAAAGCGAGCGAGACCACGCAAACCGTCGGCTGGACTCTGGACGGATCCGGTGTATCCCCGGCCACATCTTCCGACTTTACCGGTGCCACTTCCGGTGTCGTCACCTTTCAGCCCGGCGAAACGGCGAAGACGATCCAGGTGCTCGTTGTCGGGGACACCGTCGTCGAGTCTGACGAGAGTTTTACCCTCAGCCTGAGCAACCCTTCATCAGGGCTGGTACCGGGTACGACAAGCGCTACGGGCACGATCCGCAACGATGACGTCACTGCCGTTCCGGACGACTATCCCATGACGACGAATACGCGCGGAGCGATTACCGTCGGGGGTGCCGCCGTGTCCGGCGTCATTGAGCGAGCGTCCGACGGCGACCTCTTCAAGGTTACCCTGAAGGCCAACAACAGCTATATCTTCAAACTGGCCCGGGTCAGCGGGAGTCTTGATCCCTACCTTGAACTGTATTCCTCCAAATTGGCAGTCATTACTCAGAATGATAATGCCGGCCTGTCCACCACCGATTCGCAGATCATTTATACGCCGACAGCCAGCGGAACCTATTACCTTGCCGCCAAGGATCATGCCCAGTCCACCGGCAGTTACCTGATCAGTGCGGTTCCCTGTTCCGGGTTGACGCTTGAGGGTGATGATACGGTCAATGTCCTGACCGGCACGGCAGGAAATGACTCCTTGTATGGTCTTGGTGGCAACGATACGCTGGAAGCCGGAATGGGCAACGACTTGCTTGACGGTGGTGCGGGTACGGACCAGCTCGCCGGCGGAAAGGGCGACGACATCTACCTGGTGGATAGTGTCTCCGACGTCGTGACCGAAAGCAGCGCCGCAGACGGCAAGGATCTGGTAAAAGCATCGGTATCCTGGACCCTGGGAGCCAATTTCGAAAAGCTCGAACTGACCGGGACGGCCAATCTGACGGGGACGGGCAATACGCTTGCCAACATCATCATCGGCAACAGTGGTGATAATGTCCTGAATGGTCTGGGCGGGGTCGACAGCCTGAATGGTGGTGAGGGTTCCGACCTTTACCTGTTCGAACTACCTGCCCACCATCCGTCGGCCGAGATCGCCGATGCCGGTAACACCGGGGTTGATGAAGTGCGTTTCGCGGCCACCAGTGCCGGCACCCTGAAGCTGTATGCCGGCGACACGGGCATCGAGCGGGTGGTGATTGGTACTGGCAGCGACGCTGTGGCGAACAGTGCGGGTACGGTCGCACTCAATGTCGATGCGTCGCCGTTGAGCAACGCCATCACCATGATTGGCAATGCCGGCGCAAACATCCTGATCGGAACGGCCTTTGCTGACCAGATGGATGGCGGCAGCGGCAACGACCTCCTGAACGGCCAGGCC
>NZ_JDSS02000037.1:108676-113676 GCF_000584955.1 Candidatus Accumulibacter vicinus | reverse complement strand
CGGGCTCGCCGCCGCCCATGCTGCAGCCGAGATTGCGGATACGGGCAGTTCCGGTATTGACGAAGTGCGTTTCGCAGCGACCACCGCCAGTACCCTGACACTGTTTGCAGGCGATACGGGCATCGAGCGGGTAGTCCTTGGCACGGGTACCGGCGCGGTGGCCACGAGCACGGGTTCGGCAGCACTCAATGCCGATGCGTCGGCACTGGTCAACGCCATCACCATGATCGGCAATGCCGGGGCCAACATCCTGACGGGAACGGCATTTGCTGACCGGATCGAAGGCAGCGGCGGCGCCGACCAGCTTCTCGGTGGCAGCGGCAACGACACGCTGTTCGGAGGACTGGGTAACGATACCCTTACCGGCGGCAATGGTGAAGATCATTTCGTGCTCAACACGGCACCAAACGCTGCCAACAACCGGGATGTCCTCGTCGATTTCGAGTCAGGAACAGACCATATCCAACTCAGCCTGCTGGTGTTCAAGGGACTGGGAAAGACGATCGGCGCTTTGAGCGAAGCGCAGTTCTGGGCGGGTGCCGATGCGGTCAAGGGGCACGATGCGGATGACCGGGTGGTCTATAACACGAGCACGGGCTCCCTGTACTACGATGCCGATGGCAGCGGCAAGGGCGCAGCGGTGGAAATTGCGGTGTTGGGTCTTGCCACTCACCCCACGCTTGATCATGGCGATTTTCTTCTGATCTGAATGGGGGGCTCATGCGCAGGGTTGGCGAAGATGGACTCTCCCGGAACACCGCTTACGGTTCGCGGACCGACTCATCGAGTGCCTTGATCAGCGGCCATAGCAGATAGGAAATCACCGAGCGCTTGCCCACCGTGATCTCGGCGCTGATGGTCATGCCGGGAAGCAGGCGAGCGTGTTTGGGAAGCCGGTTGAGCTGGGTCGTGGTCAACCGGATACGGCCCAGGTAGTAGGCTTCGCTGCCGCCAACAGCGACGTTCTCGCGACGGAAGGCATCTTCGCTGATCGTGCGCAGCTCTCCATCCAGGGCACCGTGCAACTGGAAGGGATAGGCATCCACCTTCATGTGCACCCGGTCGCCGAGTTTGACATAACCCACGTCCGCGGATTCGATCTGGACCTCAGCCTCCAGGCCCTCTCCCAGGGGAACCAGGGTGAACAAGGCTTCGGCGGCCCTGGCGACGGAACCGGCGGACAGCTTGGCGATCTCCAGCACCACGGCGTCGGAGGGTGCGGTCAGGACCACCAACTGGTGACGTTTGTCCGCCTTCTGCAACTGCTCGTTGACCGAATCCCGCTCACGGGAGAGGGCGAGAAGTTCCTCCATGATTTTGTGTCGCCAGCCGGTCTGGAAGGACAGACGTTCGGCTTCCAGTCCAGTCCGTTCCTTCTGGAGTTCCTGCTCCCGGCTGCGGGCCATCTGGGCGCCGCGCTCCGCTTCGAGCAGGCGGTCCTGGGCGTCCAGCAGGCGGGCGCGCACCGCATACTGCTGGGCCACCAGGGGTTCGAGCATGGCGACCATTTCCCGGAGTACCTGAACGCGGGCGTTCATCGCGGTCTGGTCGCGGCGGTTGGTTTCCAGGGACGCCCGGATGCGGGCGATATTTTCATCCAGTCGTCGCATCTGGGCGAGATAGCTGGCCTGTCGCTCGTCGGCCAGGCGGCCCTGGATCTTCTTGTCATCACTGGCCATGGCATCGGTGGTGACGGTTTTGCCCGACAGTTCCGCTTCCAGTCTGGCACGTTCATTATCGAGGCTGCCCAGGCGGGTTCTCAACTGGGTTTCATCCGCTTCGGTAAACGTCGGGTCGAGGGTGGCGAGCTGCTCCCCTTTTTTCACGATCTGCCCAGGCTTGACATTGATCTGCTGGATGATGGCAGTGTCCAGCGGTTGCAGGACGATATTCGGCAGAGGTGTGATCAATCTTCCTCGGGCGGTGATCACCAGGTCGATATCCGAGAAGGTCGCCAGCAGGAGGAAGACAAGCAGTGCCAGCGCGAGGAGGTGCAGGGTGAAACTGGCCGAGCGGGGCAGTGGCCGCCGCTCGATTTCGTCCGCATCGGGCAGGAAATCCAGGGCAGGCTGATCAACCGTCTGCCGGGACCATAGCCGGCGGATCAAAGATGGCCTGTCTGCTGGTTCCATAGATGCTGGTAGGTCTGACAGCGGGAGAGCAGTTGTGTGTGCGTACCCCAGTCCGACAAGCGGCCATTCTGCATGACCAGAATCACATCGGCGTTGACCAGGGTGGACAATCGGTGGGAGATCATCATCACCGTCCTGCCCACGGCAATCCGGGACAGGTTGCGGATGAAAATGGCCTCGCTTTCCGGGTCGAGGGCGCTGGCGGCTTCGTCGAGAATCAGGATGTTGGGCCTGGCCAGCAGGGAACGGGCAATGGAAAGGCGTTGCTTCTGCCCGCCACTTAGATTCGATGCGTTCTCCTCCAGCAGCGTGTCGTATCCTTGCGGCATTCGTTCGATGAATTCGTCGGCCCCGGCCGCCTGGGCGGCGGCGACGATTTCCTCGATGCTGGCATCGGGCTTGGTGATGGTGAGATTGTCGCGAATGCTGCCGCGGAAAAGAAAATTCTCCTGCAGGACCACCCCGATCTGGCGGCGGAGATGAGACAGATCGATCTCCCGGGCATCGATGCCGTCAAAGCGGACGAGGCCTTCCTGCACCGGGTAGAGGCCCTGGATCAGCTTGGTCAGGGTCGTTTTTCCTGAACCACTGCGTCCCACGACACCCACCACGGCGCCTGCCGGAATCGTGAAGCTGGTCCGGTCCAGTGCATTGACGCTGGCACCAGGGTAGCGGAAGGTCACTTCCTCGAAGGTGATCTGTCCTTTCAGCAGGGGGCGCAGGCCACCGGCGCCGATCCGCCCTTCCGGTGGCCGGTTCATGATCTCCGCCAGCATCCGCACGGATACGGCCGTCTGCTGATATTCGTTGATCAGGCTCACGATCTGGATCAAGGGGTTGATCACTCGTCCCGACAGCATCTGAAAGGCAATCAGCACCCCGACGCTCATGGTCTGATCGAAGATGCTCTGGGCTCCGATGAAGACGATGACCACCGGCATCAGCTTGCCCAGGAATTCGGTGGCCAGGTTGCCGGCAATCGACAGTTTGCCGACTTCGAAATGGGCGTTGATGGCTTCCGCCGACAACTGGTCCCAGGCCTTGCGCTGCACCGGTTCGATGGCCAGGGCCTTGACCGTCCGCATGCCGTGGATGGTTTCCACCAACAGCGCCTGGCGGACGCCCTCGGCGCTGTTTAGCCGGTCCAGGCGTTTGCGGAAAGTGGGTAGCAAAATGGTGATGATGAGGGCGATGATGAGCGCGAATCCCAGCACGATCAGCGCCAGCTTGAAGGAGTAGGTGAACAGCAGGGGCAGGAAGATCACCAGGGCCAGGGCATCCATGCCGGCAAACAGCAAACGGCCGGTGAGGAAATGGCGAATGCCTTCCAGTTGCTGCATCTGGCGGGTGACCACCCCGGCGGTGGAGAGCTCGAAAAAGTCGATCGACAGGGAGAGCAGGTGGCCGAAAGCCCGGCGGGTGACATGCATGTCGATCTTGTTGGTCGCCGCCAACAGCAGTATCTGGCGCAGATAGCCGAAGGCCGCATCGAACAGCATGGCAATGATCACCCCGACGGTGAGCACCATCAGGGTCGATGCATTCTGGTGTACCAGCACCTTGTCGATCACCACCTGGAAAAACAGGGGTGAGGCAAGGGCCAGGACATTCATCGCCATGCCGGCGATGAACACGTCCCGGAAGGCAGTGCGCTGCTTCAGAATCTCCGGGATGAACCAGCGCAGGCCGAAAGGCTGTTGCGCATCGAAGAGCGAATGAGCCCTTTTGAGCAGGATGACATCGCCGCTCCAGATCGCGCCAAACGCCTCTTCGGAATAAAAGGTGATCGCCACCGCAGCAGCACAGGGATCGACCACCGCCACCTGTTTGCTCTCTCCCTCCTGCCGGATCCCGACCACGATCACGCCGGCACCGCTGTTGAGGCGGGCCAGCACGGGGAACACCCCTTGCTGGGCGACGAGTTTGCTCCAGGTCAGCCTGTCCGCCTTCGCCTTCATGCCGATGTCGGCGGCCATCCGCAACACCAGGGGCGCAGCCGGTTCTTCATCCGCCAGGGCGAAATCGTGGATCAGGCGTTCAGGATTGATCCTGATCCCCTGATTCTGGGCGATCGCGGCGAGGCACTGAACAACGCTGTGCGAGAATTTTTCAGTCATTACCAGGAAGTTGCTGACGTGAGGCCAGAGGCCAAGGTGTCATTGAATTGTCGATAGGCTTGCATGCTGCCAGCGGCAGCGGCGACTTTACCATTTTCCGGCAATGAACAGGCTCCAAACGGCATGCCGACCGATGGCCGTCGGGATCGGAATCGCCCGGGTATTCCGCCACTAGGTACCAGGGCGCCGGGGGCGCGCATTATCCAGGAGCGTGGTGTCCGTCTCCGGGGAGACCACCCGACAGCGTTGTTGATCGGCTTTCAGGGTGAGGCAATATTCTTCCGCCTCCACCTGACTGTTGAAATTCGCGATGTACAACTGATACCAGGATTGCTGAACGTCGTCATCTTCCTCGATGCGACCTTTGAGTCGCGGCTGGAGGCTGCGCCCTTCCATGAAAAATGGATAACGGTTGCGCAGGTCACGCCAGGTTGCATCGATCGTCGAGCGATGATAGAGCCCGGCCAGCTCCACCTGCCAGAAAGTGTCCGTGCTTGCTTGCGAACCCTCGTACACCACCGGGATGGCTTCGTCGTCAGCCGGTGCCCGGCGCTCCGCCTTCAAGCCGCCGCCCAGAGCCTGGAACAGGCTGATGTAACCCCGAAAGAATTCCATTCGGATCTTCTGGTAGTCGTCCAGGTAGCGGTGATAACTGCGCTGGGTTTCCAGCAAGCTCAGATAGTCGGTTCCTCCCACCGCGTAAACCCTGGTGTTGATATCCCAGGCACGGCGGGCGGCCTTGCTGGCTTCC
>NZ_JDSS02000037.1:100181-108283 GCF_000584955.1 Candidatus Accumulibacter vicinus | reverse complement strand
AGACAGTGCGCGCATAGCTTTCCACCATTTCTTCGCGGACGGCTTGTGAGAACAGCTGCTCGTTCCGCTTCCTGCCACCATCAAAAATGCTGACAACCAGGTTGTCCACGACATTCCAGAACAAGGTTTGGGGCTGGAACAGTTGCGACAGGGCAATGCCGCTGTAGCCGATCTGTGCAGACAGGTCCATGGGGGGGAGAATGCGCGCCCGGGCGACGTTTACGTCGGCATTCGCGGCCAGCAGCTGGGCTTCCGCGACACGCACATCGGGCCGGCGTAGCAGCAGGGCCGAGGGCAGGCCGGGGGCCACACTCGGAATGGTCAGGGAGTCGAGTCCGTCATTGGAGAGCTTGAGTTTGCCGGGGACCGTACCCAGAAGAAACGCCATGGCGCCAATGGCGTCGAGCTTCTGCTGTTCCAGGGTGGGGATGGTTGCGCGTATGGCGAAAATTGCCGCCCGTTGCTGCTCGAGTTCGGAAAGCGTGGCGTCACCAGCCTTGACCCGTTTCTCGATGGCGGCCAGGGTTGCGCTCAGGACTTCTTCGGTCTCGAGTGCGATTCTGAGGCGATCATTGAGGGACAGGAATTCGACGTAGTGGGTAGCGAGGCTGGCCGTCAGATTTCTCTGGACGTTTTCCCGTTCATGGACGGCCCGCCAGAGCTGAAAGTGGGCGGATTCCGCCAGGGCGCTTTGCTCGCCCCAGATGTCCAGCCGCCAGTCCGCCCGGATGCTGGCCTGATAGGTGCGTTGCGAAGTTCTGTTGCTGCCCGCATTGGAGAGGCCGCCAGCCGGAGCCGTTCCGACCGTGACGCCACCAGGAGACTGTTGCGCAATCACCAGGGGAGCGGAAAGGCCTGGATATTTCCCCGCAGCGGCCTGCTCTGCCCTGGCCTTGGCCTGGACGATACGGTTCAGCGCAATCCGGATATCCGGATTGTTGGCGAGCGCACGATCGATCAGACCCTGGAGTTCACGGTTTCCGAAGTCACGCCACCAATCCACCGGAGTTTTGGCAGGAGGCGGTGCCAGTGGCTTCGACGGACTGGTTTCCGCGGGCGCAGCGGCGGTCTGCCCAGAAGTGGACGGGGCCGTCCCGGTACTGGCCGCATCCTGGTACTGAGCGGGCAGGGAAACCTCGGGTATGCGGTAGCTGCCTGGCAGGCTGATGCAGCCCGTCAGTGTCTGTACACAAAGCAGGGTCCACAGCCCCTGCCGGCCGGCAAGGTGCGACCTGTTTGAAGCTGCAAGCTTTTGATTCATTCGGTCAAAGCAGTTGGTCTGTCCACCGGTTCGCAGCTCCCGCCGCCGCCTCAGCATGCGCCTTTGATGCGCCAGGAAAGGGTTGAATTATCGCTTGTATTGTGCAAATTTGAACGGGATTTTCAGCGCGTGTGTGCGATTCAAAGGGATACGCGCTATAGTGAAAACTGGAGACCAAAGGCGCCGAACGATTTCATGCCGATTTGCCGGAGCGACAAGCTGCTGCCGCAGTTCGCACGGCATGATGCCGGAACAAGATTTCCGGGTGCAGGAGGGTGAAGTGAGCACAAGATATGAGAGGGATGTGGTGGCATGGGCCAATGAACAGGCTCTGCTGATTCGTGCCGGTCGCTTTGATCTGCTCGACCTGGAGCATATTGCGGAGGAGATTGAGGAGGTGGGCAAGAGCGAACAACGCGAGCTGGCCAACCGTATGGCCGACCTCCTGGCCCACTTGCTCAAATGGCAGTACCAGCCGGATCGACGCGGTAGCAGTTGGGTACGAACGATCAAGGAGCAACGCAAGCGTGTTCTGCTTCGACTGGAGGAAACTCCCAGCCTGTCAGACAAACTCAACGACGCGAGGTGGTGTTCCGACGTGTGGGCGGATGCGGTTTCTCAAGCAATCTCGGAAACCGGCGTGGATACCTTCCCGGACGAATGCCCCTGGGCCGTTGCCGAAGTGATTGCTCCAGACTGGTTGCCGGTCTGACCGCCTTTTACACTAACGGTCATGAGTTTTCCAGACAAGCCCGGGCATGAAAGTCATCACCGTTTCCATCGCCCTGGTTCCTCTCCCGGATGGCGAGAGAATTTGATTGGCAGCGATTATCAATAACCTGGCGTTCTTGCGCCCGCTTTTGACCGGGATAGGCAATGCTCGACAACAAGACGATTCTCATCACCGGCGGTACTGGTTCGTTCGGCAAGCAGTTCGTGAAAACCATTCTGGCGCGCTATCAGCCGAAAAAGGTCATCATCTACTCACGCGACGAATTGAAGCAGTATGAAATGGCGCAGATTTTTAATGCGCCGCAGATGCGCTATTTCATTGGCGACGTGCGCGACCAGCCGCGTCTCAGGCAAGCCATGGATGGGGTCGATCATGTGATCCACGCAGCGGCCCTGAAGCACGTGCCGGTGGCCGAATACAATCCGATGGAATGCATCAAGACGAATATTTATGGGGCCGAGAACGTGATTCAGGCCGCCATCGCCGCCGAAGTCGAACAGGTGATTGCCCTGTCGACTGACAAGGCAGCCAATCCGATCAACCTGTATGGGGCAACAAAACTGGCGTCGGATAAATTGTTCGTCGCAGCGAACAATATTGTCGGTGCACGCCGAACGCGGTTTGCGGTCGTTCGCTATGGCAATGTGGTCGGCTCGCGCGGATCGGTCATTCCCTTTTTCCAGAAGTTGCTTGCGCAGGGCGCCACCGAATTGCCGATCACGGATGAGCGCATGACCCGCTTCTGGATCACCCTGCAAAATGGGGTCGACTTTGTCATCAGGAATTTTGAGCGCATGCATGGTGGCGAGATCTTCATTCCCAAGATTCCGTCGGCCACCATCCTCGACCTGGCCAAGGCCATTGCTCCGGACCTGCCACTCAAGATCATCGGCATTCGCCCTGGTGAAAAGCTGCATGAAACCATGTGCCCAGGCGATGATTCTCATCTGACCCTTGAATTTCATGACCATTTCTTGATCAAGCCAGCGATTTCCTTCACCCTGCAAGTCGATTACCAGAAGAATCGGCTGGGCGAGATCGGCGTCCCGGTAAGCGGTGGCTTTGAATACAGTTCCGGCACCAATCCCGAGTTTCTCGATGTTGCGGCCATTCGTGCGCTGATCGCACAGGGACGCGAGCATTGATTCCCTACGGTCGCCAATCGATTTCTGAAGAGGATATCGCTGCCGTCGTGGCGGTGCTACGTTCGGACTGGATCACGCAGGGACCCTGTATCGACGCTTTCGAACGCGCACTGGCCGCGTATTGCGGTGTGGCCCACGGGGTGGCAGTGGCCAATGCGACGGCAGCGCTGCACATCGCCTGCCTGGCGCTCGGTGTCGGCCCTGGGGATTGGGTCTGGACCTCTCCGAACACCTTCCTGGCTTCAGCCAATTGCGCTCTGTATTGCGGTGCCCAGGTCGACTTTGTCGACATCGACCCGCTGACCTACAACATCAGCGTGGCGGCGCTGGAAGAAAAACTGCGACAGGCCAGTCTCCATGGTGTGCTGCCGGCGGTGCTCATCCCGGTTCACTTCGCAGGCCAATCCTGCGACATGAAAGCGATCGGGGCGCTGGCAAGGCAATACGGATGCAAGGTGATCGAGGATGCATCGCATGCGGTTGGCGCCGACTACCAGGCCGGCAAGGTCGGTAATTGCGCCTTCAGCGACATGACCGTGTTCAGTTTTCATCCGGTCAAGATATTGACCACCGCTGAAGGGGGCATGGTGATGACCAATAGCGCGGCATTGCGCCAGGCATTGCAGCGTCTGCGGTCGCACGGAATGACACGCGACCCGGCCGATTTGCAGAACAAGCATGAAGGCGCCTGGTATTACGAACAGATCGAACTGGGCTACAACTACCGAATCACCGATCTCCAGGCGGCACTAGGCCTCAGCCAGCTGGCAAGTCTGGGCAAATTCGTGGCACGCCGGCGCGAACTGGCCGCGCGCTATGACCGGCTATTGGCCGACTTGCCGTTGGTATTGCCGCGGCAGGCCGAATACGGCCGTTCGGCCTACCATCTATACCCGGTCTGGGTCGCGTTCGAGCGGCGTCGTGTCGTGTTCGACGCGCTACGTGCCCAAGGCATCGGTGCCAATGTGCATTACCTCCCCGTCTATCTACAACCCTATTACAGGACGCTCGGTTTTCGCGCCGGGAAGTGTCCACAAGCCGAGCATTTTTACCGTGGCGCCATCAGTCTGCCGCTGTTCTATTCGATGACAGACGATGAGCAGGACCAGGTAGTGGCTGCGCTGTCGAACGCCCTGGCATGAAGCTGGCAATCATTCCTGCCCGTGGTGGCAGCAAACGCATTCCGCGCAAGAACATCAAACTGTTCTGCGGTAGGCCGATGATCGCCTGGTCGATTGATGCGGCACGCGCCTCAGGGCTTTTCGATCACATCGTCGTTTCGACCGACGATATTGAAATTTCCGCAGTGGCAAAGGCGTATGGGGCTGAGGTGCCGTTCATGCGACCGGCAGCCCTCTCCGATGATTACACGGGAACATCCTCCGTGGTCGCACATGCCATCCAGTGGTATCGCGCACAGGGCGACATGCCAGACCTGGTTTGCTGCATCTACGCGACAGCACCATTCGTCAGCGCGGCAGATCTGCAACGGGGCCTGCAAATGCTGGCTGACAGCGGTTCGGATTTCGCTTTCTCGGTGACCAGCTTTGCCTTCCCGATTCAGCGTGCCATCAAGCTGACCGAAGAAGGGCGGGTTCAGATGTTTCAACCCGAGCATTTCAACACCCGTTCGCAAGACCTGGAAGAGGCCTTCCATGATGCCGGCCAGTTCTACTGGGGACGTACCGCGGCGTGGATAGCCGACAAACCGATCTTTTCAACCGATGCCGTGCCGGTGATTCTGCCCCGCCACCGCGTGCAGGACATTGATACGCCAGAAGACTGGGAACGTGCAGAGTGGATGTTCAAGGCGCTGCAGACAGGATGACCCGGATGACCGGGCAAGAAATTTCTTTCCGCGTTGATGCCTCCCTGCAAATCGGCACAGGCCACGTCATGCGTTGTTTGACACTGGCCGATGCCCTAAAGGCCGCGGGTGCCAGTTGCCGTTTTATTTGCCGTGAGCACCCAGGCCATCTTCTTGGCCTGATCCGGCAACGGGGGCATGCAGCGATTGCCTTGCCTGGCCCGGTGGCGAACCCTTCGCCTGGTTCCCGTGAGCACCCGTTTCAACCGGCGCATGCGGTCTGGCTTGGCGCCGACGGGTCTACCGACGCCGGGCAAACCCGGACGATTTTGCAGGGTCTGGTCACTGACTGGCTGATCGTTGATCATTATGCGCTCGATGCCCGCTGGGAATCTGCGCTCAAGGCGACCTACCGCAAGCTGATGGTGATTGACGATCTTGCCGACCGCGAACATATTTGTGATCTCTTGCTCGATCAGAATCTGGTCGACGGAATGGCCAATCGCTACCGTGGCAAAGTGCCCGGCCATTGTGTCTGCCTGGTCGGCCCACAATACGCCCTGCTGAGGCCGGAGTTCAGCGCGCTTCGACCAGCCAGTCTTGCCCGGCGTAAAACGCCCTCGCTGAACCGATTGTTGATTTTCATGGGAGGCAGCGATCCCGACAATGAAACCGGAAAGGTCCTCGATGGGGTGAGGCTGTCCAGAAAACCTTGGGAGCATATCGACGTGGTCGTCGGGGAAAGCTATTCTGCCCTGCAGACCCTGAAGGAAACCCTGGCGAACTTCCCGTCTGCCACGCTGCACATCCAGACGCCCGACATGGCGAAATTGATGGCGGCCGCTGATCTGGCCGTCACCGCAGGCGGCAGCGTGACCTGGGAAAAATGTATCCTTGGGTTGCCCAGTCTCGTCGTCATCCTCGGTGAAAACCAGCGCCCGATCGCCACGATGATGCATCAGCAGGGGGCTCAGCGGACTCTGGGTATGGCCTCTGAACTGACTCCAGCCTGTTATGCGGGATATCTGGAACGAATGGCGGTCGGTGAGTTGCCGACAATGATCGACTGTGCCAGCAAAGTGTGCGATGGCGCGGGGGTCGAAAGGGTGTTAAAAATTCTTGACAATGAGAAGCGCATATGAATGACAGCCTCTTGGCCATTGCCGGGCGGAGCATCGGCCCCGATGAACCTCCTTATTGCATCGCGGAAGTCGGCATCAATCATAATGGTGATCTTGGCATGGCCAAACGAATGATAGAAACCGCCAAAGAGGTGGGTGCCGATGCGGTCAAGTTTCAGACCTTCAAAGCAGAAGAATTCTGTGGCGATCCTGAACAGATGTTCACCTACCAGTCGCAAGGGAAGACCGTCACCGAATCCATGCTGGAAATGTTCAGTCGCTACGAGTTCGCTCCTGAGCAGTGGCGTGCAATCAAGGTTCACTGTGATACTGTTGGCATTACCTTTTTCTCGACTCCACAGAACCGTTCCGACCTCGATCTGCTGATGTCGATCGGTGTGCCGGCGATCAAGGTGGGTTCCGACGACTTCACCAACCTGCCATTGCTCCGAAGCTATGCAGCGGAGAATCTGCCGCTGATTCTTTCCTGTGGCATGAGCGATCTGGCCGAGGTGCACCAGGCGCTGGAAACGGTCGGATGGTTTTCCGGCAAGCCTCTGGTCTTGTTGCTCTGTACTTCCCAGTACCCTACGCCTGCGCAGGACGTTAATATCCGCAAGCTGACGACCCTGCAGCAGGCCTTCCCGGGCCTGCTGGTCGGCTTCTCTGATCACACACAGGGTCCCTTGGCTGCAGCTCTGGCTGTCGCCCTCGGTGCACAAGTATTCGAGAAGCACTTCA
Source organism: Candidatus Accumulibacter vicinus (assembly GCF_000584955.1). NCBI lineage: Bacteria > Pseudomonadati > Pseudomonadota > Betaproteobacteria > Candidatus Accumulibacter > Candidatus Accumulibacter vicinus. Next base: position 101,475 of record NZ_JDSS02000037.1, on the reverse strand, counting down.
CGCTCGACCATGATCTGCCGGGGCCGGATCACTGGTTTGCCGAAGAAAGCGATGGGCTGCGCGAATGGATACAAACGATCCGGTGTGCGCACGAGATGTTGGGCAGCCCGATTCTGATGCCAACGCAAGCCGAAAGAGAGATGCGCTTACAGGCAAGGCGCAGCATCGTGGCATTACAACACATTGAAACGGGGGAAGAATTGAATGCCGGGAATATCGGTTTGCGGCGACCCGGTGCCGGGTTGTCTCCAGAACTGATTGATCGGGTGATGGGCCTAAGAGCGGCGCACCGGATCCAGAAAGGGAGCTATCTTCAGTTGACGGATATTTCAAACCAAGGATAAAAATGGTCACCAGAATCTTGTTCAATTACCCTGATTATTCCCTGACAGCTTTGGATGAGCAGGATAAGGATCTGATCTTGAGATGGCGTAATTCGGAATCGATACGCCATTACATGTATGACACCAGGACGATCACTCCAGAAGAACACGACAAGTGGTTCCACAGGGAGTCGAGGAATGAGAAGTCCCGACATTTCATGTTCAGGGAAAAAGGCCGGCCTGTAGGTTTTGTATCTTTTACAGACATCAATGACCGTGATCGTCGCTGTGCGTGGGCATTCAATCTGTCCGATGAAAGGGAGGGTCTTCAGAAAGGACTGGGCGCTGTCATGGAATACTTTGCGCTCGAGTATGTTTTTGAACAAATGGCCATCGAAAAGCTTTGCTGTGAGGTTCTGGATTTCAATACTGCAGTGGTTCGTCTGCATCAGCGCTTTGGATTTAACAAGGAAGGGTTTCTTCAGAAACACATCCACCGGGATGATGGGGTTTTCGGCGTGGTGGTGATGGCGCTTTTCCGGGAGGACTGGATGAAGATAAAAGGCGAAATAGCAAAGACCTTGTTCAGTGCCAGCTAGCCTAATGGCGGTCATTCTCTCTGCTCATCAGCCGGCCTATCTCCCATGGCTGGGCTATTTTGACAAGATGGCACGCGCGGATATCTTCGTTTTTCTTGATACCGTGCAGTTCGAAAAGAACAGTTTCATCAACCGGAACAAGATAAAAACAGCACAAGGACCACAATGGCTGACCATCCCGGTCAGGGTCAAAGGGCATATTCAGGCATCGCTTCGTGAGACTTTGATTGACGATACACAGCCCTGGCGCAGCAAGCACCTGAAGTCGCTGGAAATGAATTACCGAAAGGCGCCGGGATTCAAGGAGTGCTTCCCGAAACTTGAACAGCTGTTTTCAATTCAGCAATCCAATCTTGCCGAGCTGTGCTGGCA
>NZ_JDSS02000037.1:95010-100156 GCF_000584955.1 Candidatus Accumulibacter vicinus | reverse complement strand
GCAATCCAATCTTGCCGAGCTGTGCTGGCAGCAGCTTCGATTCTGGGTGACGGAATTCAGAATGAACACAAGGATTGTTCGTGCATCGGAATTGCCGATAACCAGCAGAAAATCGCAATTGATCCTGGATCTGTGCCAGCACTTCGGGGCAGAAAAATATCTGTCCGGCGCTCTGGGGAAAAACTATCTGGACGAGGACCGTTTTGCAGACGCCGGAATAACGATCGATTACCAGGATTTTCGGCATCCAGCCTATCCCCAGTTATGGGGAAATTTCGAACCCTATATGTGCATCGTCGATTACTGGATGAACTGCGGTTCGGACATACATCATGTTTTGACCGGGAAATGACATGAGTTTCAGTTCTGAATGGGAGCAGCGTTACGCGGAAAGCACTCATCTGTCGGTATGGCCGTGGTCCGATGTGGTCAGCCTGGTACATCGGCACCTTAAACCGATCCTTGTGGCAGGCGGTGGGCGTGTTCTTGAACTCGGCTCAGGGGCGGGTGCGAATATACCCTTATTCATTTCGCTTGGTATGGACTATCATGGCATAGAGGGTAGTCCAACCATTGTTAAAAAACTGCATCAACGCTATCCTGGCCTGATTCAAAATATCATTGAAGCAGATTTTACAATTCAGCAACCGTTCGAGGGAAGATTTGATCTCGTTCTCGACCGGGCTTCGTTGACCCATAACAACACGGTGTCGATCAGAAGTGCATTGCAGATCGTTTCGGACGCGCTCAAGCCTGACGGCATATTTATCGGCTCTGATTGGTTTTCCATGAATCATAGCGATTTCTTGTCCGGCGAAGCCGTGGATGATGATTTTACGAGAACAGGCTACAGCAAGGGTCAGTTCACCGGGGTAGGAAAAGTCCACTTTTCCGATGCAGCTCATCTTCGGGATCTGTTTTCGAATTTCGAGATTTTGTTCATCGAAGAAAAACTCATGCGACGATATGAGCCACAGGACAACCATCAGTTCGCCTCCTGGAACATCGTCGCAAGGAAGCCGCGTGCTTAATGTGAAAGTCGCGTCAGCGACTCACGAATCTCCCCTCCCCACTTGTGGGGGAGGGGTCGGGGGAGAGGGAAACGGTCATGACTTTCATGATCTGGGGTGTATGGAAAAGTCATGACCGTTAGAAGTGTTCTGGTCGTTGCCGCTCACCCGGATGACGAAGTGTTGGGTTGCGGGGGGACCATGGCCAGGCACCTTGCCCAGGGCGATCATGTCCATGTGCTGATCCTGGCGGAAGGGGTCACCAGTCGTTCGGAGCAGCGTGACCGAACCGCCGCCGGAGAACAGTTGTCGGTTCTCTCCGCAGCCGCCAGGGAGGCGCACGATCGGCTCGGATCGACCTCTCTGGCAATGCTCGATTTTCCCGATAACCGAATGGATGGCGAGCATCTGCTCGAGGTGGTCAAGGCCGTCGAGTCCCATGTGAAGATGACCGGGCCTGACATCATTTATACCCATTTCCCTGGCGATCTGAACATCGATCACCGGGTTGTCAGCGAAGCCGTGCAGACGGCCTGCCGTCCGCAACCGGGAAACCAACTGCGTCAGGTCCTGTTTTTCGAGGTGCCGTCGAGTACCGAGTGGCGCATGTCAGGGAACAGCGGTTTTGTCCCGAACTATTTCTGCGATATTTCTTCTACGCTTGATCGCAAACTGGCCGCGCTCGGCAGTTATGCCCTGGAGATGAAGGATTGGCCACATGCGCGCTCAGTCAAGGCTTGTGAGCATCTGGCGAGATGGCGCGGGGCAAGTATCGGCGTGGCGGCAGCCGAAGCTTTTGTGGTGGGCCGGATGCTTGATACCCTGTTCATGACATGAAATCGATCGCTCGGCGCGCAATGTCATGTCATTCCTCGACCGTTCGCCTCCCGCGCTCGTTGTCACCGGATTGATAGACCATGCCGGACGGCCCTGGATGCCTGCCGCGTCCCCTCGACAGGAATCGGACCTGTATCCCACGCTTAGGAGGCGTGTGCACTATCCATTATGCTACGAGGAGTCGGGCGCGTATTGTAGCCGCTGACCCTGGATTACGCCAACTCGCCGCCGCATTTGCGCAGGCCATCCCTCAGGAAGGGGAACCGCACGCATGCCATACCTGATTCTCTCCGACGCTTCCCTTGCCTTCGGTCATGTGCCGCTCCTTGACCATGCGGATTTCCAGCTCGACGCTGGCGAGCGGGTCGCGCTGATTGGCCGTAACGGTACCGGCAAGTCCTCGCTGTTGAGCGCTCTCGCTGGTTGTGGGGCGCTCGATGACGGCAAGGTGTGGCTGCAACCGGGCCTGCGGATCGGCCATGTTCCGCAGGAGCCGCCCTTTGATGCCGATCTGACGGTTTTCGCTGCCGTTGTCGCCGGCATGGGCGAGTTGTCGGCGCTGCTTGCCGAATACCATGCCGTCTCGCACGCGCTTGCCGACCCTGCAGCAGACCATGAAAAGCTGCTGGAACGTATGCAGGCGCTGCAGACGGAACTGGAGGCACGGCACGCGTGGACATTCGAGGCGCAGGCCGAGCGCGTCATCCAGCGCTTCTCGCTCGATGCCGACGCCCTGGTCGGAACACTCTCCGGTGGTCAGAAAAAACGCCTGGCGCTGGCGCAGGCCCTGGCGGTTTCCCCCGAGCTGTTGCTGCTCGACGAGCCGACCAACCATCTCGATGTCGGCGCCATCGAATGGCTCGAGGAGATGCTGGTTGCCGCGGGCGTGACGCTGGTGTTCATCACCCACGACCGTCGCTTTCTCGAACGGGTGGCCACCCGCATCGTCGAACTCGACCGTGGCCGCCTGCTTTCCTGCCCGGGCAGTTTTGGCGAGTATCAGATGCGCAAGGAGGCGATGCTGCACGACGAGGCGCTGAACAATGCACGCGCGGACAAGTTTCTTGCGCAGGAGGAGGTGTGGATCAGGCAGGGCATCAAGGCCCGTCGCACCCGCAACGAAGGGCGCGTGCTGCGCCTCGAGCGACTGCGCCGGGAACGTGCGGCAAGGCGCGAGCGCCAGGGCAAGGTCGAGTTGGCGCTCGATGCCGGCGACCGCAGCGGCAAACTGGTGGCGGCGCTCGAGCACGCCGGCAAGCGTTTTGGCGAGCAGGTGGTGGTACGCGATTTCTCCTGTCGGGTACAGCGCGGCGACAAGATCGGCATCATCGGCCCGAACGGCGCTGGCAAGACGACGCTGCTGCGCCTGATTCTCGGTGAATTGCGCCCCGATACCGGCAAGGTGCATCTCGGAACGAAAGTGCAGGTGGCTTATTTCGACCAGTTTCGCAGTCAGCTCGATGAACAGGCGACACTGATCGACGTGATCTCGCCGGGGTCGGATTTCGTCGAGATCGCCCATCAGCGCAAACACGTGATCAGCTATCTTGGGGACTTCCTGTTTGCACCACAGCGTGCGCGCTCGCAGGTCAGTTCGCTGTCCGGTGGCGAGCGCAACCGGCTGCTGCTGGCGCGCCTGTTCGCGCGGCCAGCGAACGTGCTGGTGCTCGACGAACCGACCAACGACCTCGACATCGAGACTCTCGAACTGCTCGAGGAACTGCTCCAGGACTACACGGGCACCTTGTTTCTGGTCAGCCACGATCGTGCCTTCATCGACAACGTCGTGACCCAGACCATCGCAGCCGAGGGCGGCGGCCTCTGGCGAGAGTACGCCGGCGGTTATCAGGACTGGGCCGATTATCAGGCCGCTCGCCGCAGGGAAGAATCCTCCACGGTGGAGAGCAGCAGCAAACGTGGTGATCCGCGACCGGTCGAGGTCGCCAGGCCGCCCCGGCCGAAGGCCAGCACCAGCAAACTGTCGTGGAAGGAGGCCAAGGAACTCGCCGAACTGCCACAACGCATCGCCGCCCTTGAAGCCGAGCAGAAGCGGATCGGCGAACGGCTGGCCGACCCCGCGCTGTACCAGGCACAGCCGCAGGCAGCAGGAGAGCTGTCGGCGCGCCTGTGCGAAATCGATGAGCAACTCCTGGCCCTGCTCGATCGCTGGGAAGCCCTCGAGAGCTAGAAAACCCTGGCGGCGTAGCGCTTGTCGGCGTCCGGGTGCGCTTCACGGCCGATGCCGATGGCCGCCAAAACCGCCGAAAGGAGCGAGCAGCAGATCTCAGACTTTGATATTGATCGGGGCTTCGCCCGGTGCGCGCCGCCGGCCCCGGTTCGAGCGGGTGTCGAGCAGGACCGGCTGGTTCTTTGAACGACGGTCGCCATGTCTGCGCTCTACCGGTTCGGGCCTGCTTGCTTCCTCCGGGCTGATGGCGGTTGGGGGCGGCGGGGGTTTCCCCTTTTTTCTCGACGGCGGGGGCTGGCCTTGCGGCGAGGCCGCCAGCTCGTCGGTGAGTCTGGCTGCAGGCTCCACCGGTCCGGACGCCCTGTCGACTTCCTTGATCAGAGTTCCGACCGGCGGCAATAATTCAGATGGAATTCTCATGGTCCCACTCCTGTAATCCGGGCAGGCAGTTATACAATTGTTTCTACGGCCATTAAGGATTTTACTTGATCACTACCTCGGTCAGAGTTATAGCGCTGCAGGCAGCTTGTTGGTCTGGTTTTGTCGCGGCGCACCCATGGTCGCTGATCCACTCGCTGCACTCTGACCCCTGCCGATCGTTCTCGATCGGCGACCTCGAACCCACTTGAATTGCCCGCTGCGGCGGGGATGCGGATTGATATGACGAGCTGGAAAAAGCGTTCCTGGGTCCTGCTCCTTTAGGTAAACGTTCTCCCTTTTCTTCGGTAACAGGCGTTGGTGCAAACTCATGCGAATCAAAATCTTCAACATCAGGATCAGCGGCTTTAATAGCTTGCTGATAATCATGAGCTACCTTTTCATAAGCAATCTTCCTGATGTCACTCAACGTTTTTTCCGTTTCACCGGAAGCACTCAACCATTTCTCAAACTTTACAATCGGGTCATTAAGCTGCTGGACATCCAGATCTTCTCCCCTGTACCACTCCTTACGCACACCTGAGGTATGATGCCCCAACAATGGGCAATTGGCATGAACTAAAATCGGGGCACGATTTTTCCGAACATAGGTTATAGCCTTCTTTAATCCTTTGTAGGAATCAATAAAGTCAGCGCCATCTACACGCATGCGTTCCACGCCTTCATCACCAAC
>NZ_JDSS02000037.1:87214-94985 GCF_000584955.1 Candidatus Accumulibacter vicinus | reverse complement strand
GCCTGCCGGTCCGCCGGGAGGCGGGCCGCCGCCGCGCGTCGAAACGGCGCGCGTACAGGCCGCCGAACTGGCCCTCGATGCCACCGCCGTCGGTTCGCTGCGCTCGAACGAGTCGGTCGTTGTGCGTCCCGAGACGCCCGGTCGGGTCGCCGCGATTCACTTCAGGGACGGGGTCGCGGTCAGCAAGGGCTCGCTGCTGCTGGCACTCGACGCGGCAACGCAGGCGGCCGAACTCGACCAGGCGAAGGCCAATCTGGGACTGGCACAGACCAACCACCGGCGCACCCAGGATTTGTTCGCGAAAAAGTTCATCAGCCAGCAGGCGCTTGACCATGCCGAGGCCACGCTGAAGGTTCAGGAAGCCGCCTTGGCCCTGGCGCAGGCGCGCTTCGACAAGATGCGCCTGCGCGCGCCGTTCTCCGGCATCGTCGGCATTCGCAACATCAGTGTTGGTGACTATGTCAAGGAAGGGCAGGAACTGGTCAATATCGAGGATATCCGTACGCTGAAGATCGATTTTCGCCTGCCCGAGTCTTACCTGAGCCAACTCAAACCCGGACAACAGCTCGAAGTGTCGAGCGACGCCCTGCCGGGCCAGAGGTTTACCGCGGTACTTGATGCGATCAATCCGCTGGTCGAGGCCGGCGGCCGTGCGATTTCGCTGCGTGCGCACCTGCCGAACGGTGAAGCACGCCTGCGTCCCGGCATGTTCGTGCGTGTCCGCCTGATTTTCGAGCAACGCAACAATGTGCTGCTGATCCCGGAACAAGCGCTGGTTGCGGACAGCAAGGCGCCTTACGTTTACCGTGTCGTCGGTGGTCGGGCGCAACGTGTGCCGGTCAGGACCGGCCTGCGGCGCGACGGCCAGGTCGAAGTCGTCGAGGGCTTGCGCGCCGGCGACGAAGTGGTCAGCGCCGGGCAGATGAAGCTGCGCGATGGTGCCGCGGTGCGTGCCGTCGGCGAAGGCCAGGCCGAACCGCCGCCGGCAGCCGCGACCGTGCAGGGGGGCACGCCAGCGGCTGCACCGGGGGCGGGCCAATGAAGATTTCCGACCTGTGCATTCGCCGCCCGGTCTTCGCGACGGTACTCTCGCTATCGATCCTGCTCGTCGGTCTGGTCTCCTACACCCGCCTGCCGGTGCGTGAATACCCGAAGATCGACGAACCCGTGGTGACCGTCGATACCACCTATCGTGGCGCTTCGGCCGAGATCGTCGAGTCGCAGATCAGCAAGCCGCTCGAGGATTCGCTGGCCGGCATCGAGGGGGTCGACGTCATCACCTCGATTTCGCGCCAGGAGAACAGCCAGATTTCGGTGCGCTTCAAGCTTGAGCGCCATCCGGATTCGGCGGCGTCGGATGTCCGCGACCGCGTTTCGCGCGTACGCAACAAGCTGCCGGCCGACATCGACGAGCCGGTCATCGCCAAGGTCGAAGCCGACGCCAATCCGATCATCTGGATCGCCTTCTCGTCGGACCAGCACTCGGCACTCGAAGTCACCGATGTCGCCAATCGGATCGTCAAACCGCGCCTGCAGACGCTGCCCGGCGCTGCCGACGTGCGCGTCTTCGGCGAGCGCAAGTTCGCCATGCGCATCTGGCTTGATCGCGACCGGCTGGCGGCCTTCAACCTGATGCCACAGGATGTCGAGGATGCCTTGCGCCGGCAGAACGTCGAGGTGCCGGCCGGTCGCATCGAAAGCCGGAGTCGCGAGTTCTCGGTGGTCGCGCGCACCGATCTTGGCGAAGCGGCGCAGTTTGCCGGGATCATCGTCAAGCAGGCGAGCGACGCCAGGGGCAGCTATCCGGTGCGCATCGCCGACCTCGGTCGCGTCGAGATCGGTGCCGCTTCCGAGCGCAGCAGCGTGCGTTTCAAGGGTCGGCCGGCGGTCGCGCTGGGAGTCATCAAGCAGGCCACCGCCAACCCGCTCGAACTGTCACGGGCGCTGCGCGGCGAACTGCCCAAAGTGATCGGCGAGCTGCCGCCGGGAATGACCGCGAACATCGCCTACGATTCGTCGGTGTTCATTGACCGCTCGATCGACGCGGTCTTCAAGACCATCGGTGAAGCGATGCTGCTGGTGCTGCTGATCATTTTCATCTTTCTGCGCAATTTCCGGGCGACGCTGATTCCGCTGGTGACGATTCCGGTCTCGCTGATCGGCGCTTTTGCGCTGATGCTGGCGCTCGGCTTCACGATCAATACCCTGACCCTATTGGCGCTGGTGCTGGCGATCGGTCTGGTCGTCGATGACGCGATCGTCGTCCTGGAAAACATCTATCGCCACATCGAGGCGGGCATGCCACGGCGCAAGGCAGCCTTTCAGGGAGCGCAGGAGATCGGTTTCGCGGTCGTCGCGATGACCATCACCCTGGCTGCAGTGTATGCGCCGGTCGCCTTCATGACCGGGCGGACCGGCAAGCTGTTCGTCGAATTCGCGCTGACGCTGGCCGGCGCCGTTCTGGTTTCCGGTTTCGTCGCATTGACGCTGTCACCGATGATGTGCTCGCTGCTGCTCAGACACGAGGCTCGGCACGGCAAGGCCTACGTCGCCGTCGAAAACCTCCTGGACGCGCTGACGCGGGCCTACCGTCGTGTGCTGACCGCGGCACTGGCGCAGCGCTGGCTGGTGATGCTGGCGTTCGCGCTGGTCGCGGGGGCGAACGTCTTCCTGCTCGGCGCGCTCAAGTCCGAACTGGCGCCGATCGAGGACCGTGGCATCATCATCGGCGTCTTTCTCGGGCCGGAAGGCGCGACGCTCGACTACACCGACCAATACGCCCGGCAGATCGAGGACCTCTACGCGCATACCGCCGATGTCGAGCGCTACTTCGTCGTTGCCGGCAACCCGACTGTCAGCCAGGGCATCTCCTTTGTCGGTCTCACCGATTGGCAGGAGCGCAAGCGCAACTCGGCGGCCGTGGTCAAGGAACTGTTCCCGAAGTTTTCGGGAATTCCCGGCGTGCTGGCTTTTCCGGTTTTGCCGCCGTCGCTCGGTCAGAGCCCGCGTGAGCGGCCGATCAATTTCGTCATCGTCACCTCGGCATCGTACGTCGAGCTCGACAAGATCACTGCCAGGCTCCTCGACGAGGTGGCGAAAAACCCGGGTCTGACCAACGTCGATACCGATCTCAAGCTGAACAAGCCCGAACTGTCGGTGATCGTCAATCGCGACAAGTCGATGGATACCGGGGTGCAGATCGAAACCGTCGGGCGGACGCTCGAGACCATGCTCGGTGGTCGCCAGGTCACCCGTTTCAAGCGTGAGGGCGAGCAATACGACGTGATCGTTCAGGTCGCCAACGCCGATCGTTCGACGCCTTCCGACATCCGCGACCTCTTCGTTCGCGCCAGGGATGGCAGCATGATCCCGCTGGCCAACCTGCTCAGCGTCGACGAAACGGTCAGCCCGCGCGAACTCAACCATTTCGGGCAGCGCCGTGCGGTCACCCTGACCGCCAACCTGACCCCAGGCTACGCCATGGGCGAAGCGCTGCAGTTTCTTGAAAGCACCGCCGGGCGCGTCCTGCCGCCCGGTTACGCCATCGACTACGCCGGCCAGTCACGCGAGTTCAAGCTCTCGTCGTCGTCGCTGGCGCTGACCTTCATGCTCGCGCTGGCGTTCATCTACCTGGTGCTCGCCGCCCAGTTCGAGAGTTTCCGCGACCCGTTCATCATCATGCTGACGGTGCCGCTGTCGATGACCGGCGCACTGCTGGCGCTGCTCCTGAGCGGCGGGACGCTCAATGTGTACAGCCAGATCGGACTGGTCACGCTGGTGGGCCTGATCACCAAGCACGGCATTCTGATCGTCGAGTTCGCCAATCAGTTGCAGGCGCAGGGGCGCGGGGTCCGGCAGGCGGTGATCGAGGCTTCCGAACTGCGCCTGCGACCGATCCTGATGACCACTGGCGCGATGGTGCTGGGCGCAATTCCGCTGGCGCTCGGCAGCGGTGCCGGCGCCGAGAGCCGCCAGCAGATCGGCTGGGTCATCGTCGGCGGGCTGCTGCTCGGCACCTTCCTGACGCTGTTCGTCGTGCCGACGGTGTATACGCTGCTGGCCAGACGCCAGAGCGGGGTCGCGATGAGCAGGGCGGCCGGTGAGGCTGGCTGAATGGCAACCCGTGTTGTCGGCATTTCCCCTGGTAAGAGTAGGTGTCGAAAAATCTTACAGCGCGCCCCGAAGGAAACCAGGAATTACCCTGTGTCACCGCCCATTATTCGATCATTCATTTTTAATATGAATCAGTTGTCGATATATTGAAAAGCTTTGGCATGGTATTTGCTTGGTACCCTGCAGGTGCCTTTGAGTCCTCCCGGACAGGCCCTTCAACCTTTCTCAAAGGAGATATCAAATGCAATTTACTTCGGTTCTTCCAGCCCTTAAAAGGGCCAGCGCCGCTGCAGTCGGTGCCCTGGGAATCCTGGCCTCCGGCGCCGTTTACGCCGATTCGATTGCGCCCACCAGCTTCAGCGCCAGCCTCGGCGTCGGCGAGTCGGTGACCATCACCAAGACCGTCACCGTCACCAAAGAGACACCGACGGATGCGCTGATCGACGTGATGTTCGTTTTCGACACCACCGGCAGCATGGGTGGCGCGATTGCCGGCGCGAAAGCGATGGCGGGGGGTCTGCTCACCAGCCTCGGTTCATTCGGCAGCGTCGCGAGTGGGGTCGCTTTCTACAATGACCCGACTTTCGGTCTGGTGAAGGCACCTGTCGATTCGGTTAACGCGACCACCGTGGCCGCCATCTCCGGGCTGGGCGCCGGTGGCGGCGGTGATTACCCCGAACTGGGTTACGACGGCATCAGCGCTGCGGCGGCTGGTGGTGGATGGCGTGCCGGTTCGAACCGCTTCATCATCGCGCTCGGCGATGCCGGCTTCAAGACTCTCGGCGGCGCCACCCTTGCCAGCACGTTGGCGGCAATTGGCGGCGTTAGTGCCGATGTGATCGGTATCGACTTCTGCTCTTCATCCGGCACCTGCACCTTGGGTCCGACCTTTGCCAGCAGCATCACCGGCCTCGGCGGCTCGGTCTTCGCCTCTTCGACCACACCAGCCGCGATCGCCGCGGCGATCACCGCCGGCATCACCGCCAGCTTCGCCACCTACAGCAAGGTGACGGTCGATGATCTCGGCGGTGGTCTGCCCGAGATTTCAGTCTCCACCGTCTGCACGGGCGCCGACATCGGTTCCTGCTCGGGTTCCGACGCGGTCGGTTCGTACGACCGTTCGGTTGACCGCGTGTTCACCTTCGACTATACCTTCACGCGTGTGGCCGCTGGCGACAAGGACTTTGTCACCTTCGCGCTGGTCGACGACAAGATCGTGGCCCGCGAACTTGACAGCTTCAAGACTCCCGAGCCGGCCACACTGGTCCTGATGGGCATGGGCCTGCTCGGCCTGGGGGCAGCGCGCCGTCGCCGTTCAGTCTGACGTTTTCCTCTCCAGCGAGTGGAGAGGGGAGATATGCGACTTTCAGATTAAACGAATCGGTAGGGCAGAATGAAAAGCGGCCTGCGGGCCGCTTTTCTTTTGGGGAGCAGCATACCTCGGCCGCCCGCGCTCGCTACTTCGCCGAGAGTTGCTGCAGGCGCTGTCTGGCGTCGGCCGCGTGGTTGAAGTTCTGGTCGAGTTCGAGTGCTTTCTGCAGCGCGGCGACCGCTTCCTTCTTCTTGCCCTGCTCGGCATAGACCACCCCGAGGTGGTAGCGGAAACCGGCCTTCTTGGGGTTGGCGGCAACCGCCTTCTCGATCGCCTGCGCGGCCGGGCCGAGTTCACCACGGGCCCGGTGGACCCAGCCAAGCGTGTCCTGGATCGTCGTCACTTTGGGCGCCAGTTCAGCCGCCTTCCTGGCCCAGACCAGCGCGTCGTCGAGACGCTCCTTGCGCACCGCGGCCATGAAGGCGAGATTGTTGTACGCGCCATACATCATCGGGTCGTTCCGCACGGCCTCGAGGTAGGCCTGTTCGGCTTCGGCCCAGCGCTGCTGGCCTTCGAGCACGGTCCCGAGTTTGAAGAAGGCCAGCGCCGGGTTTTTGGTCACCTTGGTGGCGGAGCGATAGGTGTTGGCGGCCTGGTCGAGGTCGCCCCTGGCCAGATACAGGTCGCCGAGATCGATGTAGGCGGGGAAAAAATCCGGCGCCATGGCGATGATCTTCTGCTGTGCGGCCAGAGCCTGATCGAGTTTGCCCTGGGACGCCAGGAAGCGGGCGAGGGCGTGCGCGAACTTCGGGTCGGCAGGCGCAAGCCGGACCGCCTGCTCATACTCGGCGAGTGCCGCATCCGGGTGGCCTTGCGCCGCCAGCGTCGCGGCCAGACCCGCATGCGCCTGCGGATTGCCGGCGTCGAGCGCGATGGCCGCACGGTAGGCGTCTTCTGCCGGTTTTGCCTTCTTGAGGCCAAGCAGGGAGTTCTCGGCGAGGTTGAGCTGAGCGTCCACCGAGCGTGGGTCGAGCGCGACCGCCTTCTTGAAAGTGACCTCGGCTTCGACGAAGCGCCCTTGCTGAAACAGGTAGCGGCCCCAGGTGCGCTGCGTCAGCGCGCCGTTCGGATCGACCGACAGCGCCTGCTTCAGCCAGTATTCCACGCGGGCGGGCTTGTTTTGCCGTGCGGCGACTTCCGCCAGACCGATGTAGGCTGCGGACAGCTTGGGATCAACCCTGGCCGCTTCCGTGAATGCGGCCTCGGCGGCCACCAGCTCGCCGGCGTTCAATGCCTTCAGGCCGGCGTCCACCTTACCCTGTGCGGGAGACGTGCCGGGGAGCTGTACCCTCGGGGAATCCGGCGACGGAATGGGTGCTGCCGCGGTCGAGAACGGTTCTGCCGCCAACAGGGCAGCGATCAGTCCGGCGACGATCGATGGTCGATGAATCATGGGAGTCATGTCCTCCAGGAACGTGGATTGAGTCGGTCGGCCGCCACCCGCTGCCTGGGCCTGCGCGTCCACAACGGCCGTAGCCAGTTTTTGGCCAGTGTCGTCACCGTCCAGACGGCGCCGACCGATGCAGGGGAGACGCTGAGGAGGATCGGGAATCCAACGGGATTGCCGAAAGTATCGGTAGCCCGGTCAGGCCTGTCAACCGGCTTGACAAGATCGGCGTCGCCTCGCCCGACACGATGAGCGACAGGGTTTTCGTCGAGAGCGCACGTCAATTGGAGACGGCGTTCTGGCAAACGCCTTCACATCCTCGAGCATCTGCTGGCGCACGAGGTGCCGACCGCTCTCGCCGAGTTCCGGCGCGTGTTGCGGCCCGGCGGGATGGCGTATATCGTCGTGCCCGACGTCCAGAGCCTGGCCGGGAAGATCGCCAGCGGCGACCTGGAGGGCGAGTTGTACCGCTCGCCGATCGGGCCGATCGCGGTGCTCGACGTGCTCTGGGGACACCGTGCGTCGATTGCTGCCGGCCGGCACTACATGGGGCACCGTACCGGCTTCAGCGCCGCTACCCTGCAACGCCGGCTGACCGAGGCCGGCTTCGATCCGGTGTCGGTGGAGCGGCGGCCGCAGGCATTCGAGCTGTTCGCTTCGGCTGCACGACCGGCGGCGGTCGAGCCACTTTTCGAGAGCGCACGGCAGGCGCACACCGCCGGCCGCTGGGCCGCTGCCGAGGCGCTCTACGGCGAAGTCGTTGCGCGCTCGCCTGGACATTGGCCGGCATGGCTCGAACGTGGCGTCGTCTGCTGGGCGCTAAAGCAGCACGATGCCGCTCTGGCCCACGTTCGGCAGGCGCTGGCCATCGAACCGAACTTCGCACGCACGCAGGCGAC
>NZ_JDSS02000037.1:80595-86845 GCF_000584955.1 Candidatus Accumulibacter vicinus | reverse complement strand
TCCAGCCAATGGCGGCGCTGCCGCACCTGCAGCGCGCCGTCGAACTCGATCCGCAGGCAGCCGAGGCGCATTACAACCTCGGCAAGGCCTTGCAGGAGCAGGGCGAGGTCGCCGCCGCCGAACGCAGCTACCGTGCGGTGCTGCACCTCGATCCTGATCACCCGCTGGCGCGCCTGAACCTCGGCAATGTGCTGCTGGCGCAATGGCGCGGCCCCGAGGGTCTTCCGCATTACCGCGCGGCGACGCGGGCAATCGACGATCCTTACGTACAGAGCAACTGGCCCATGCTGTTGAATTTTGCGGTCGAACCCTCGGATGAGGAGGTTTTCGCCGCACATCGCGAGTTCGACGCGCGGATGATCGCGCCGCTGGCCGGCCTGATCGTTGCTCCGCTCAACCCGCCCGACCCCGGACGGAGACTGCGCATCGGCTATCTGTCGCGTGACTTCTGCCGCCACGCCGTGCGCTACTTCCTGCTGCCGATCATCGAGCACCATGACCATCAGGCTTTCGAGATCTGCTGCTACTACTTTCGTGACCGCGCCGACGAGGTGACCGAGCTTTTCCGCCGGCATGCCGACCGCTGGGTCGATTGCCACGATCTCGACGACGACGAACTGGCCGCGCGCATTCGTCGCGATGGCATCGACATCCTCGTCGATCTGGCCGGCTACACTGATCGCAATCGTCTGCTCCTGCGAGGCCCTGTGGATGGGGGTGCCGGTGGTCTCGCGTTGCGGTGGCCGGCAGGTCGCGCGGCTGGGTCTGAGCATCCTGAACCAGGTCAGCCTCGGCGATCTGGTCGCCGACTCGGCCGAGCACTATGTCGAAACCGCGCTGGCACTTGCCAACGACGCCAATCGCCTGCGCTGCCTGCGCACGACGATGCGCGCGCGCCTGCTGCAGTCGCCGCTGATGGAGCACGCGGGTTTCACACGCGAACTGGAAGCCTCGTATCGCGAGGTCTGGCGGCGCTGGTGTACAGGACGCTGAACCTCTGACAGGAAGCGGGTGTGCGTCTTGCCCGGCTGGCCCGGATGATCACCTTCCCATCGCCACCCCTGATCGACGATTTCGCTGCATCCAAGCGCCAGCGCGGCACGTATGAAGGAATGATGAACAGGAACGACCGAAAGGAAATGGATGAACAGCCATCAGTGGACGGCGACCCCTGGAAAGCTGACGCGTTTCTGCTGCCTTTTCTCAAGACCCCCTACGCAAGGAGGACACGATGATCAGAATCATGGCCCGAATTACCGCTCGCTCCGGTAGAGAGAACGAACTGCGGTCGGTGTTGCAGGATTTGCTCGGCCCAAGCCGCCAGGAAACCGGCTGCATGAGCTACGAGCTGTTTCAGAATCAGGACGATCCGCTGGAGTTCGTGACCGTCGAGCAGTGGACCGATCAGGCCGTCGCTGACGCTCATCTGGCGAGCGCCCATGTGGCCAGGGCGATCACGCTGGCGGGCGAACTGCTGGCGCAGCCTCCCCTGATCCATCGCTTCAGTCTGATCGGTTGACATGGCCGGGGTGAGCATTGTCCATGCCCGGGTCGCTGCCGACATCGGCGCGCTGTGGCGGCGCGTGCTGGTGGTCGTCGCCGCATTGGCCGGCAGTTCGTATCTGGCCGCACTGGCCTGGGTCTACTGCTACCAGGAAACCCTGATCTTTCAACCCGATCCGCTGCCGGCGACATACCGCTTTGCGCTTGCCGACGTGCATGAGGTCGACATCCCGGTTGCCGGCGCGACGCTCTCGGCGCTGCACCTGCAACTGCCGAATCCGCGCGGAGTGGTTTTCTATCTGCATGGCAACAACGGCAATCTGGCGACCTGGTTCAGCAATGTCGAATTCTACCGGGAGGCCAACTACGATCTGTTCATGTTCGACTATCGCAGCTACGGCAAGAGCAGCGGCCGCATCGAGAGCGAGGCACAGCTTCGTGCCGACGTGCTGGCCGCCTGGCATTTTGTTGCACCGCAATACGCCGGCAGGCGCAAGGTGATTTTCGGGCGGTCGCTCGGCACGGGGCTGGCTGCCGGCCTGGCGGCAGCGGTGCAGCCCGACCTGACAATCCTGGTCTCACCGTATTGCAGCATGGCCCAGCTCATGCATTCGCATTATCCGCTGCTGCCGACCTGGTTGTTGCGTTACCCGCTGGCGACCTGCCAGGACGCCTCGCTGTTGCGCGGTCCATTGCTGCTGGTGCATGGCGAGCAGGATCGGCTGATTCCGGTCACGCATAGCGAACAACTGTTGTCCGTCGCACCGCAGGCGCGCCTGCTGCGACTGCCGGCGGCGGCACACGCCGACGTCCACCGCTTCAGTGCCTACACCGAACAACTACTCAGGGCGCTGCAAGCACTTTGACTTCAACCGAGACAAGGAGGATACCTCATGCTCAGGGGACTCATGCAGGAGCGGCCGTTGCTGGTCTCGTCGCTGATCGAACACGCGGCACGTTGCCATCCACAGGCCGAGATCATTTCGCGTACCAGCGAGGGGCCGCTGCATCGTTGTACCTATGCCGACATCAGCCGCCGTTCCAGACAGGTGGCGAACGCCCTGACCGCGCTGGGGGTTGCAGCGGGCGAGCGGATCGCCACCCTGGCGTGGAATGGCTACCGGCATATGGAGTTGTACTACGGCGTGTCGGGGATGGGAGCGGTTCTGCACACCATCAACCCGCGTCTGTTCCCGGAACAGATCGAATACATCGTCAGGCATGCCGAAGACCGATTCCTGTTCTTCGACCTCGGTTTCGTGCCGATCGTCGAAAAACTGGCGCAGGCGGTCCCTGGCGTCCGCGGTTTTGTCGTCATGACCGATCGGGCGCACCGGCCGGTGTGCAACATTCCCGGCCTGCTCTGCTACGAGGATCTGCTCGGCGCTGCGTCCGATGCCTACGACTGGCCACAGTTCGACGAACACACCGCCTCGTCGCTGTGCTATACCTCCGGAACCACCGGCAACCCGAAAGGCGTTCTCTACTCGCATCGCTCGTCGGTACTGCATGCGTGGGCCGCCTGCGCGGTCGACGGCCTGGCCATCGGCGTCGCCGAAACCCTTCTGCTGGTGGTTCCGATGTTCCACGTCAACGCCTGGGGAATGCCCTACGCCGGCGCCATGAGCGGTGCCCGGCTGGTGATGCCCGGCCCGGCGCTCGACGGCAAGAGTGTCTATGAACTGCTGCGCGACGAGCAGGTGACGCTGGCCCTTGGCGTACCCACGGTGTGGCGGATGCTCCTGCAGCATGTCGATGACGCCGGGTTGAAGCCCCGGGACGAACTGTGCCTGCGCCGTGTCGTGATCGGCGGTTCATCGGCTCCGCGCGCGATGAGCGAAGCCTTTGCGAACACCTTCGGGGCTTTCGTCGTTCATGCCTGGGGAATGACCGAGATGTCGCCGGTCGGAACGGTCTGCAATCTGCTGCCCAAGCACGAGGGCTACACCCTTGAACAGCAACTGGACATCCAGGAGAAGCAGGGGCGGGCGGTCTATGGTGTCGAGATGAAGATCGTCGACGATCAGGGTGAGCGCCTGCCGCAGGACGGCCAGGCCGCCGGCCACCTGCTGGTGCGCGGGCCGTGGATCACCAGCGGCTATTACCAGGACGAGGGCGGCGGCATCGTCGATGCCGATGGTTTCTTCGACACCGGCGACGTCGCGACCATCGACCCCGATGGCTACCTGCAGATCACCGACCGTTCCAAGGACGTGATCAAGTCCGGCGGCGAGTGGATTTCGTCGATCGCGCTCGAGAATGCTGCAGTGGCACACCCGGCGGTCGCCGAAGCGGCGGTGATCGGCGCGGCGCACGATAAATGGCAGGAAAGGCCGCTGCTGGTGGTCGTCAGAAAACCCGGCCAGGCGCTGACCCGCGAGGCGATGCTCGAGTTCCTGCAGGGCCGGGTGGCGAACTGGTGGATCCCGGACGATGTCGCCTTTGTCGACGAACTGCCGCATACCGCGACCGGCAAACTGCACAAGCTGAGGCTGCGGGAGATGTTCAAGGACTATCGTCTGCCATTGGCGTGAGCGCAGAGGAAGTGGTGACGGGCGGCATCTGGCATAATCGGTCCTGCGTGCCCATCAACCCAAGGAAAGCAGACTGCCATGAAGCCACCACGCCCTGCCCAAAAAGCCACCGCACTCTGTATCTGTTTGGCGCTTCTTGCACCCCTGAGCGCCTCGGCTGTCGCGCCCGAGCCGACAGCGGGACGGATCGCCCTGGTGATCGGCAACGGCGCTTATGTCGCCTCACCGCTCGTCAACCCCGCGCGCGATGCGCGCGCGGTCGCCGAACGCCTGCGCGATGCGGGGTTTCGCGTGACGCTGAAGGTGGACGCGCCGCGCCGCGAATTGCAGGAGGCCATCCGCGGTTTCGGCGACGCGCTCGCGCGCGACAACCGGGCGGTTGGTGTCTTCTACTACGCGGGCCATGGGGTCCAGCTCAACTGGCGGAATTTCATGCTGCCGGTGGATGTACGCATCACCCGCCCGTCGGATATTGCTGCGCAGGGGGTCGACGTCGGTCTCCTGCTCGAAAGTCTCGGCCGTGCGCGCAATCCGCTCAATCTGGTGATTCTCGACGCCTGCCGCAACAATCCCTTTGGCAGCGATTTTCGCACCGACGACCGGGGTCTCTCGCAGCTCGACGCGCCGCCCGGCACGCTGCTGGCCTATGCGACTGCACCCGGCAACACCGCCGACGACGGGGAGGGTGCGCACGGGCTGTACACCGAGAACCTGCTCAAGGAAATGAAAGTGCCGGGCGCACCGGTCGAAGACGTCTTCAAGCGCGTTCGGCTGGCGGTGCGACGGGCTTCCGAGGGCGCGCAGATTCCCTGGGAGAGCACCTCGCTGGAAGGTGATTTCGCCTTCGTCGCGGGCAGCGGTCGTGACCTGAGCCGCGAGCAGAAGGAGTTCGAAGCCGATCTGGCGACCTGGAACAGCCTGCGCGAAGCAAAAGATCCCGAGCCCCTGGAAGCCTTCATCCGGCAACGGCCAAGTGGCAAGTTTGCCGAGCTTGCGCAGCATCGACTCGACGTGGTCCTGCGCGAGCGCGGCGAAAAGCCTGTCCAGGCAGCGCCACCGCCGCCGCTTGGGCCGGAAATGTGCGTACCGGGCGCTGCCGACGGCAAGGCCGCTTCCTACAGCGGCAAGGTGGTTTCGTTCCGCCCCGGCGAGCGTTACACGTATCGCACCGTCGATCTCGTCAGCCAGACCGAAACCGCACGCAGCACGGATACCGTTCTCAGGATCGCTGGCGACGAGGTGTTGTACAACGACGGCAGCAAGGTGAGCGACCTGTTCGGCAACAATGTCCGCGCGCCTGACGGCACAAGCTGGACGCCCTACCAGTTCTTCATCAACGACTACGCGCTCGGCAAGCGCTGGCCGGCACAGTTCATCGTCACCCGGGCGGATGGCACGAAGGTCAATGTGCGCTTCGAGTTGCGTGTCGCCGCACGCGAGCGGATCACTTTGCCGGCCGGAACTTTCGACAGCTACCGCATCGAGGCTCGCGGCGTCGACCTGGGCAGCGGCGTTCAGCTCGACCGCACGGCCTGGGTTGCTCCCGAGAGGATGCGCGGCTTTCTGGCGATGGAAAATCTGGTTCGCAAGGGCGGATCGGTGATCGGAGGCGAGCGGATCGAGCTGGCCGACTACGCTGCCGGCGCTGCTCTGGCGACCCCGGACGCTGCGCCATCGGCAGTGAAAAAAGACAGGGATCATGGAGGCTGGCGACCGTCCTATTGATGTTTCGACTTCCCGGGGTTCACGATTCAGAGAAGTCGAGGGGCCAAGCGTGATCACCTTGAACACGACCGAACACTTGATCTTACCGATCGGTCCCAACATGGCCGTCGGCGCGCCGGGTGGCCGGACTCTGGCGACGGAGCACCTCCGCCAGGGCCTCGATCTGGATCGGCTTGGCAAGGTAGTCATCCATGCCGGCTGCGAGGCAGCGCTCCCGGTCCCCGGACATGGCATTGGCGGTCAGCGCCACGATCGGCACGCGTTTTCCGGGATGCTCGCGAGCACGAATCGCACGGGTGGCCTCATACCCGTCCATTTCCGGCATCTGGCAGTCCATCAACACCAGATCGAAATCCCCGGCGCCGCAGATCTCCACTGCTTCCCGTCCGTCGACGGCGATGCCGACTTCGCATCCGCAGTGCTCGAGGATCGCCAGGGCCACCGCCCGATTCACCGGGTTGTCCTCTACCAACAGCACGCGCAGGCCG
>NZ_JDSS02000037.1:78258-80245 GCF_000584955.1 Candidatus Accumulibacter vicinus | reverse complement strand
TCGGGGCCGCCGCGCCTCCCGGCGACTCGGCGGGGGACGCTGGTTTCGCCGGCATCTCATCCCGCCCCTCCACCGGGGTGACCGGCAGCGTAAACCAGAACGTCGAACCTTCACCCAGGGTGCTCTCGACGCCTATCTGACCGCCCATCAGCGTCACCAGCTCGCGCGAAACGGCCAGCCCCAGACCCGTTCCCCCGAATCGGCGGCTCATCGTCCCGTCCGCTTGGGAAAAGGGCTTGAAGAGCTTTGCCACGGCCTTCGAGTCCATCCCGATTCCGGTATCGCGGACGGTGAAGCGCAATACCAGTGCACCGGAACGGTCGGCGCCGCTTCCGTGGGGCCCTCCCTCAACCGACAGTTCGACCTCTCCCCGCTCGGTGAACTTCACGGCATTACCGATCAGGTTGGTCAGGATCTGCCGCAGCCGGCCAGCATCGGTGTGGACCATGGTTGGCAACTCGGGGGAGAGGCGCAAGTGAATTGCAACGTTTTTCTTCTGCGCCGGCACGGCGAGGAACTCGGCCACCTCCATCGATAGGGCGCGCCAGTCGCAGGCGGAGATATCCAGTTCAAGACGGCCGGCTTCAATTTTTGCGAAGTCCAGGATGTCGTTGAGAATACGCAGCAGCGCCAGAGCCGATCCATGGATCTGGCGTACCTGCGCTTGCTGGCCCGGATCGAGCGGGGTGTGCAGCAACAGCTCGGTCATTCCGATCACCCCGTTCATCGGGGTGCGAATTTCATGGCTCATGGTGGCCAGGAATTGCGACTTGGCACTGTTCGCCGCTTCGGCCTGCTCCTTCTCCCGTCCCATCTCCAAGGACCGGCGCTGTTCCGCCAGGAGCTCGGCATTCGCCTGGCGCAGGGCGCGCAACGGCAGGAAGCGCAGCGCCAGGAACACGGCCGCGGCCAGCAAGAGACCCAAGCTCCCCGCGGCCAGGGTCTCCATGATCAGCGTGCGCATCGAGCGGACGATTTCGACGTGCCCGACTGTGCGGCCAGCGTCGTAGATCGGCTCCCGGCGCACCTCGAAGGGCCCGGCGATCGGATCGGCACTTTCCGCCACCAGCGTTCCGTCCAGGTGGAAGACCCGCCTGATCTCGGGTGTGCCGTCTTCGGGTCGGCGGCGCAGCGGAATCGAGACCCTTTCGTACTGGAACTGCCAGATCTCCGGATTGGAGTGCACATGCTGGGTGACTATCCGGGCGTTGATCTCGGCCTCTGCTTCGAGGGTCGCGCCAAGGGCTGCCCGGCCGAGGGCGAAGTAGGCGACTGGAAAGACCAAGGCGATTGCGGCACTGACGAGCAGCGCGATGATGGTCAGGATCCTTTCCATCCGTCCGCCATCAGGTGTCTCGTCCGCCATGTCGCCGATCCTCAGCGAGTGACGACGTGCCCGTTGGCTTCGAGGAGCGCGCGCCCTTCCGCCGACCGGACGAAGGCGACGAACTCGCGCGCCGTATCGGACCCACCCTGGCGGGTCACGATAAAAAAGGGCTTGTAGAACTTGTAGGCGCCCGACGCCAGACCCTGGAGTGACGGCACGGCGTCGTCGATCGCAACCAGGTGCAGTCGGCGGCGTTCGGACGCCAGTATCGACAAGGTGCTCGTCCCGATCGACCCGCCCAGCGACTCTGCTTCGGTCGCGGCATCCTGATCGGTGGCGGCGACCACCATGCCGGGCCGCTGATGGGCGATCTTCAGCGCCGCTGCGATCTCGGGCGCCATTTGCCCGAAGTAGGTGGTGTCGCTGTCGGTCAGCGGCCGCAGTACGACCCGCACCGGTTCGCCATCGGGCCAGGTCGCGATGCGTCCGCTCAACATGCCCGCAACATCGCGGGCCGCCAGCCGCGTCACGCCGGACTTGCTGGTCACCAAACCGAACGGCGAGCGGCCATACTCGAAGGCCTCCAGATCGGGCCGTTGCTCGCTCTCCTTCAGCGGACGGCTGGTCAGCGCAATGTCGATGACCCCGGCCAGGAGTGCC
>NZ_JDSS02000037.1:74294-77863 GCF_000584955.1 Candidatus Accumulibacter vicinus | reverse complement strand
CGCGTCGCCGAGTATCTTCATCGTCCCGAGCGCGCCACCCGTTCCGCCTATGCGTAGACCGTCTGCCAATACCCCCAACGGCAGAGCCGCCACCAGCATTGCCAGAAACACTTGCATCACATGATTCATCTCGATTTCTCCCATCGTAGCAAGCGATCGACCCACAGCCCGCGCTCGCGAAACGCATGGTAGCGCAAGAAACTGTCCAAATCGCACTACTGTTCTGTACGGCCTCTTTCGAAGACGAGGCCATGGGGCCATAAAACAGCAAGGGCGGCCAAAATTCTGGCCGCCCTTGCTGTTTAGCTGAACCTACCGTTCTTGGGGATCTTGACCTTCACCGGATTGGTAAAATAAGTCGCGACCTCCTGTAGCCGGGGGTTTTCATGATCATGACCCTGCGGACATTACATGTCCATGCCGCCCATGCCGCCCATGCCGCCCATACCACCACCCATGCCGCCGCCGCCCATGGCCGGCTTTTCCTCAGCCAGTTCGGCGACCAGGCAGTCGGTGGTGAGCATCAGGCCAGCGATCGAAGCCGCGTTTTGCAGGGCCGTGCGCGTGACCTTGGTCGGATCGAGAACGCCCATTTCAACCAGGTCGCCGTACTCACCGGTGGCGGCGTTGTAGCCGAAATTGCCGGTACCCTGAAGCACGGCATTGACCACGACGGACGGTTCGTCGCCGGCGTTGGCGACGATTTCGCGCAACGGCTGCTCCATTGCGCGCAAAACGATCTTGATCCCGGCTTCCTGGTCGTGGTTATCGCCCTTGAGCGACGCGAGCGCCAGGCGGGCACGCAGCAGCGCGACGCCGCCGCCAGGAACGATTCCTTCTTCCACCGCGGCACGAGTGGCGTGCAGCGCGTCCTCGACGCGTGCCTTTTTCTCCTTCATCTCGACTTCGGTTGCGGCACCCACCTTGATCAGGGCGACGCCTCCCGCGAGTTTGGCGACCCGCTCCTGCAGTTTCTCCTTGTCGTAGTCACTGGTGGCGGTCTCGATCTGCGCACGAATCTGCTTGACACGGGCTTCGATGTTCGCGCTGACTCCGGCGCCGTCGATGATCGTCGTGTTTTCCTTGCCGATCTCGATGCGCTTGGCTTGGCCGAGGTCCGCCAGGGTGGCCTTTTCCAGGGTCAGGCCGACTTCTTCGGCAATCACCTGGCCGCCGCTCAGAATCGCAATGTCTTCGAGCATCGCCTTGCGGCGGTCGCCAAAGCCGGGCGCCTTGACGGCGCAAGTCTTGAGGATGCCGCGGATGTTGTTGACTACCAGGGTGGCGAGTGCTTCTCCATCGACATCTTCAGCGACAATCAACAGCGGGCGGCTGGATTTGGCGACCTGTTCGAGAATCGGCAGCAAATCACGGATGTTCGAGATTTTCTTGTCGAAGATCAGGATGAACGGGTTTTCCAGAATCGCGTTCTGTTTTTCGTTGTTGTTGATGAAGTAGGGACTCAGGTAGCCACGATCGAACTGCATGCCCTCGACGACGTCGAGTTCGTTGTTCAGGGATTTGCCGTCTTCGACGGTGATCACGCCTTCCTTGCCAACCTTGTCCATCGCCTTGGCAATGATGTCACCGATGTCTGCATCAGCGTTGGCCGAGATCGCGCCGACCTGAGCAATTTCCTTGCTGGTCGAGCAGGGTTTCGAGAGCTTCTTCAGTTCGTCGACGGTGGCCACGACCGCCTTGTCGATGCCGCGCTTGAGGTCCATCGGGTTCATGCCTGCAGCAACGTACTTCATGCCTTCGCGAACGATTGATTGCGCCAGCACGGTCGCGGTCGTGGTTCCGTCCCCGGCGATGTCGGAAGTCTTCGAGGCAACTTCCTTGAGCATCTGGGCGCCCATATTGGCGAACTTGTCTTTCAGTTCGATTTCCTTGGCGACCGAGACACCATCCTTGGTCACGGTTGGCGAGCCGTACGAGCGCTCCAGAACCACATTGCGGCCCTTCGGGCCGAGCGTAATCTTGACTGCGTCGGCAAGGATGTTCACGCCTTCGACCATGCGAGCGCGTGCGGTATCGCCAAATTTGACGTCTTTAGCTGCCATAGAGATAACTCCTAAGTTTCTGTGATGATTTGATTCTGAATTGAAAGGAAAGATTGTGTGCTAGGGCTGTGTGGGCGGGGATCGTGCGAACGCGACCTCTACGCCTCGATGACGCCCATGATGTCTTCTTCACGCATGACCAGCAGTTCCTCTCCATCGACCTTGACGGTCTGACCGGCGTATTTGCCAAACAGGACCCGGTCGCCAACCTTCACGGCCAGGGCGCGGACGCTGCCATCATCAAGAATCTTGCCATTGCCAACGGCGCGAATTTCGCCTTGGTCAGGTTTCTCGGCAGCTGTATCGGGGATGACGATACCGGAGGCGGTCCTGCGCTCCTCTTCAAGACGTTTGACAATCACGCGATCATGCAACGGGCGAATTTTCATGCAGTTTCTCCTTGGGGTTAAGCATATAAACGGATATTGACGGTCAGATCCTGTAGCCCTGGGTACAAGACTCAGGAGCATAAATATTAGCACTCACCGCTAACGAGTGCTAATAATAGATCCGGGTGACGTGAATTTCAAGGCTTTCGAGATGACTTTCCGGCATCGATTGCCCTGGAAACGGCAGCAACCACAAACTTGGCAATGGATTGACAGAGCACTGATTGAAAGATAGATTCCGCAAGCTCTTCTATGAAAGTCGCGAGCGACTCGCGAATTTCCCCTCTGTACTCGTGGGAGATAGGGATCGGGGGGTGAGATGGGGAATTCGCAGAGCATGCTCTGCGCCCATCGAACGATTCCGGCGTGCAAGGGAGGGGAAACGGTCATGACTTTCATCATCAGGGGTATCTTGCAAAGTCATGACCGTTTCGCGCTTGCGCGCAGGGCAGAAGGCAGTTTTACGCGGCCGGGCAGGCTGCCTCGGCCGGTGGCAATACCGCCTGCGGCAATAAGGGGTATTGAAACAGCTTCCCGAACCAGGGGAATCAAAACAAATGTTGTCGTTTCCTCCCGTCCATTGTGTCCTCCGGCTTCAAAGCCTTCGGCCACAACAGCATCAACTCCGGCCTGCTCTGCCTTACGCGCAAACTTCACACTGGAAACCACATGCACAACAGTTATTCCGTTATCCTTCAGATGGCCCGTCCAGGTGGAAGGATTTCCGGCTGAGGTAAACACGATTTTTACATTTTCCCTCACGATAATATTCATGAGCTTGTCTATCTCGGGGTAGAGCAGCGGCACATTTACGCCAAAAGGTTTTGTCGTGGCTGCCTTACACTTTCGGATATGCTGCTCCAGCGTCTCGGGATGCATGGAACCAGAGCCGATAAGACCAAGTCCCCCGGCATTACTCACGGCCGAGGCCAGGCGCCAGCCGCTGCACCACACCATGCCGGCCTGTACTATCGGATGTTGGATGTTGAATAATTGGATAACCCGGTTTGTTGAATTTTTCATGGCCCAAAAAATAACTAAAACCCCCCAAATGCTACGCTACGATTCTGAATATCTGTGAATTAGAAGATGTTCAGATTTTAATGCGGTTTCGGTC
>NZ_JDSS02000037.1:68388-74269 GCF_000584955.1 Candidatus Accumulibacter vicinus | reverse complement strand
AGCAAAGCGTGCGCATAACCTTGGTTCACCCAGCCGGTTTCAATTTCGTTCCGGGGCAGCCCGATTTTTCGGTGCTGGCCAACCGCATGCCGCCGATCGGCATCATGCAGCTCGCGAGCTGGCTGGAGAAGCATGGCCATTCGACCGAACTGCACGACTGCCTCGGCCCGTATGCGCCGCCGGGAATAGAGGCCAACGCCGAAATCGTCCTGGCGAGCCGGCCGGATCTCGTAGGCATCAGTGCGACAACTTCCAGCTTCATGGACGGGGTCGACCTCGCTGTGTACATCAAGAGGAAGCGGCCCGAGATCAGAATTGTTTTCGGGGCCGTGCATGTGTCATCGATTGGCGCGCCGATTCTCGAGCACTTCCCGGAAATCGACTACCTGTGCATCGGTGAGGGTGAGGGCTGCCTGCTCGACCTTGCCAACGGCAAGGCACTGGCGGAGATCGACAACCTCGTATTCCGCAACGGCGACGGCCGGGTCGTCTGCAATCCGCGCCGACACCGCATCCTGAATCTCGACGAGCTGCCCTTTCCGGCGTACGAAAAGCTGGCCGGTTTTCCGCATGGCTATCACCTGCCACTGTTTGCCTACGAGAAACGCCACGGCGCGACGATGATCACTTCGCGTGGCTGCCCCTACACCTGCTCATTCTGCGACCGCACGGTTTTCGAGCGCCTGTACAAGACCAATTCGGCGCAATATACGTACGAGCACATGAAATATCTTCGGGACCGCTTCGGTGTCCGCCACATCAACTTTTACGATGATCTGTTCACGGCGCACAGGAAACGCGTCACCGAACTGTGCGAAATGCTGATTGAACAGCCGCTGGGCATGAACTTCAACTGCGCCATCCGCACCGGTCATACCTCCGACGAGATGCTGGCCATGCTGAAGAAGGCCGGTGCGCTGATGGTGTCGATGGGCATCGAATCGGCCGATCCGGGAATGATGGAGCGCCACAAGGCCGGGGTGACGCTACCCGAGGTGAAGAAGACCGTCGAACGGATCCACGCCGCCGGTTTGCGCGCCAAGGGCCTGTTCATCTTCGGCTTGCCGGGAGAAACACCGGAAACGCTCAGGCAGACGAGTGATTTCATTCTGTCTCTCGATCTCGACGAAATGAACATGACCAAGTTCAGCCCGATGTATGGTGCGCCGATCTGGGACGAGTGCATCAGCGGCAAGGAAGGGGACTTCATCGAAGACTGGCGGCTGATGAACTGCCTGAATTTTGTCTTCAAGCCACACGGGTTCTCGTCGCGCGAGGAGATGGACGCGCTCTACAACTGGCACGTCAAGCGCTACTACGACAGCCGGGGCTATCGTCATCGCTTTGCGAAGCGACTCTGGCAGCATCGCTGGAGCCTCTGGCATGTCGCCCGGCACCTGCCGGAAACCGTTGCCGCGGCTCGTTACTTCAGTGCCAACCAGAAGCAGCTGGAACTTGCCAGGCGGGAGTTTGCCCGCCATCCGCGCCAACCGGTCGGCCTGCAGCCCTTCCTGAGTCCGGAGCTGAAAGCGGATGCCATTGTCGCCATGTCGCCGGTCAAGGTTTCCCGCCGTCCAGCGCGGCCGGCAGCGGAACCGGATGCGTGCTGCACGCCGCAAGCGCTGGGATCAACCGTGCCGGGGACAGTATAATGGGGCGCTTGGCGACTTTCGCCGCTGGAGCAGTGACTGACAGGGGTTGAGGGCATGCAGCTTGAGGCTGGGGGAGGGGAGCGCCGGGAATGCGATGTCCTGGTGATCGGTGGCGGTCCGGCCGGGTCGACGATCGCGCCTTTGCTCGTCGAGCGAGGCCATCGTGTCGTCCTGCTCGAGAAAGCGCGACACCCGCGCTTCCACATTGGCGAGTCCCTGCTGCCGGCCAATCTGCCGCTCTTTGAACGGCTCGGCGTTGCCGACGAGGTCAGGGCCATCGGCATGGAAAAATGGGCAGCCGAATTTGTCTCGCCGCAGCACCCCATGCCGCAGACCTTCCATTTCGCAGAGGCCTGGGACAAGTCGATGCCTTACGCCTACCAGGTGAAACGGGCGGAGTTCGACGCCATCCTGATCCGCAATGCCGCGCGCAAAGGGGTCGAGGTCCACGAGGGTTGCAAGGCAAAGGCAGTCGACTTCCTGCCCGACCACCGCGCGCGGGTCCGTGCCCGCCAGGAAAATGGTCGCGAGCTTGAATGGACGGCACGCTTCGTCGTCGATGCCTCCGGGCGTGATACCTTCCTGGCCAATCGCTTCCAGATCAAGCACCGCAACCCCCGGCACAACAGTTCGGCCGTCTATGGGCATTTCGCGGGCGCCAGCCGCAGCGCCGGGCAGGCGGAAGGCAACATCACCATCTTCTGGTTCGAGCATGGCTGGTTCTGGTTCATTCCGATGCAGGGCGACGTGACCAGCGTCGGCATGGTCACCTGGCCGTATTTCATGAAGACCAGGGGGCAACGGAGCCTCGAGCGCTTCCTGCACGACGGCATTGCCTCCTGCCCGGCACTCGCGATGCGCCTCAAGGATGCCAGGCTGATCAACCCGGTCGAGGCCACCGGAAATTTTTCCTACGTGTCCGAGCGCACGCATGGCAGCAACTACCTGCTGCTCGGCGATGCCTACGCCTTCATCGACCCGGTTTTTTCTTCCGGCGTGCTGCTGGCGATGCACAGCGGCCTGATTGGCGCCGAAGCCATCGATACCTGTCTGCAGCGGCCTGACCAAGCAGCGGCGGCGCTCAAGCACTTCGACCACCTGATGCAGCACGGTCCAAAACAGTTTTCGTGGTTCATCTACCGGGTCACCAATCCGATCATGCGCGACTTCTTCATGGGACCCAAGAACATCTTCCGGGTCAAGGAAGCGCTGCTGTCGGTGCTCGCCGGCGACATTTTCGGCAGGACGCCGATCTGGCGCTCGCTGCGCATGTTCAAGCTGCTCTACTATTTCGCCAACGCCATCCAGCCCCGGCGCGCCTTCATGGGCTGGAAGCGCCGGCGTTTCAACATCCGCCGGGTCGATGATCCTGCCCTGAACGCCGCCCCGTGAGCCTCGCTTTTCGTTCCGATGCCTGCCGTTCGCGACCGCTGCTGGATGCCGAAGTCAAAGCTGCGGAGATCCTCGGCGGCACGCTGATCGGCGGTCGGCCGTCCGCGCCTCCGGCGCATCGCTGGCCGGTGCAGACGGTGGTCGCGCCGCTGCTCGGTTATCCTGGCGAAGCCGTCCATGAACAGTGGATCAGTGCCGGCGACTGTCACCCCGGCGAGTTTGAAGGAATCGCTTTCCGGTGCAGCCGGGAAGTCCTGTTCGGTGTCATCGAACTCGACGAGCAGGCCTTTTCGACCACCGGCCGGGAAAGCGCCCTGCAGCAGGCAACCGGGGAAGCCTACCGGCGCATTTTCCGGCTGCTTGCCGCGCAGGAGTTGCCACACCTCTGGCGCGTCTGGAATTATCTTGCCGACATCAACGGCGAAACCAACGGCCTCGAACGCTATCGCCAGTTCAACATTGGCCGGCACGATGCCTTTGCTGCCTGCGCCCGGGCGGCCACCGGTGACGTTCCCGCAGCCTGTACGATCGGCCTGCCGCAGGGACCGCTGAGCATCGCCTTCCTCGCCGGTCGAATGCCGGTACAGCCGGTCGAGAATCCACGCCAGGTGAGTGCCTACCACTACCCGATGGAGTACGGGCCACGCAGCCCCACTTTCTCACGTGCGGTACTCGTGACCCTGCCCGAACGGGAGTGCCTGTTCATTTCCGGGACGGCGAGCATCGTCGGACACCGTACGGTGCACCTCGGGGACATCTTCGGACAAACGCGCGAGGCGCTGGCCAATGTCGAGGCCGTTCTGGCCGAAGCCAACCGTCTGAGCCACCGCACGACATTTACGCTGGGGGGGCTTGCGTACCGTGTCTACATCCGCCATGCGGAGGATTTTCCGGTCGTGCGGGATCTGCTGAGCGCTCCGATGGGTACGGCGGCGGTTCTCTTCGTGCAGGCCGACATCTGCCGAAAAGACCTTCTCGTCGAGATCGAGGCGGTGGCTGTCAATGTTCCGGGGAGTCCATGATGAATGCATTGAAATCGAACGGTCGCCGGATCGGCCGTCTGGCGGCAGCGGGGCTGGGCTGTCTTTCGCTCGTCGCGCCGGCAGCCGAGGAGAAGCCGTTGTGGGAGCTGGGGGCCGGCGTCGCGGCCTTCAGCTTCCCGTACTACCGCGGGTCCGATCAGACCAACAATTTCGTTCTGCCGGTTCCCTATTTCACCTATCACGGCGATTTCTTCAAGGCCGACCGGCATGGCATCCGCGGCAGCTTCTTCGATTCCGACCGCATCGACCTGAGCGTCAGTCTGGCGCTGTCGCCACCGGGCAGCAGCGACGACATCCGGGCGCGCAAGGGAATGCCGAACCTCGACGCGACTTTCGAGATCGGCCCGCAGATCGACATCACCCTGTGGCGATCGGAAAACCGCGCCCGTTTCCTCAAGCTGTTGCTGCCGCTACGCGCCGCTTTCACGGTCGAGAATTCCCCCCGGGATATCGGCTGGGTCTTCCATCCCCGCCTCAACCTGGATATCACCGACCTTCCCGGGATGCCCGGCTGGAACCTCGGCCTGCTCGCCGGCGTGGTGTTCGGCGACCAGCGGCAGAATGCCTATTACTATTCGGTGGCGCCGCAGTACGCGACGGCGACGCGTCCCGCGTATCAGGCCGGCGGCGGCTATGCCGGCACGCAGTACCTGGTGGCGGTCTCCAAGCGTTTCCCGAAATTCTGGTTCGGCGCTTTCGCCCGTTACGACAACCTCAGCGGCGCCACTTTCGAGGACAGTCCGCTGGTCCGGCAGAAGGACTACTTCGCCGCCGGACTGTCCGTGAACTGGATCCTCGGCGAATCGTCGACGCGCGTGCGGGTCGATGACTGATTCGCGTGTCGGCAAGCCGCTGTGGGTCGCCTATGAACGTCTCGCGATGGCGCTCGGACTGGGGGCGCTGGCGCTTGCCTGCCTGATCTGGCTGCCGTTTGCGATGCTCCTGCATCCGCTGCTCCCCCGTCGCCTCGGCCAGCCGCTCGGGCGCTTCGTCGCACGTGCCGGTTTTCGGGGCTATCTCGGGGTGTTGACCGTGCTGTGTGCGTGCCGCTTCGATCTCGACGAACTCGACCAACTGCGCGAAGCGGGGCCGCTGGTGCTGGTCGCCAATCATCCCTCGCTGCTCGACGCCGTGCTCGTGCTCGCGCGCGTGCCGGATACCGTCTGCGTGATGAAGGCCGATCTCATGGACAACCTCCTCTTCGGCGCCGCGGCGCGTCTGGCGCGCTTCATCCGCAACGATGCGCCGCTGGCGATGATTCTCGATGCCGGCGAGGAACTCGGCCGCGGTGCCCGCCTGCTGATCTTTCCGGAGGGTAGCCGCACCACCGCCTTTCCGGTCGATCGCTGCCTGCCGACGGCCGGTCTGATCGCCCGCCGCAGCCAGGTGCCGGTGCAGACGCTGTTGATCGAGTTCTCCACCCCCTACCTCGGCAAGCACTGGCCGCTGTCCAGGCGACCGGCCCTGCCCCTGCGCTGCCGCATCCGCCTGGGCCGCCGCTTCAACCCGCCGCAGGATGTCGCCGCCTTCGCCGCCGAACTCGAAAGCCATTTCCGCGCCGAACTGCGGCCGCCATTGCCGACCACCGTCGCCAGCTCGGCTTTTCCGCGCGCCCGCAACGCCCACTGAAAGGCTGCTGACCGCCTGCCATGCCGCTTGCGTCGTCCACCCATCTGGTCATCATCCCGAGCTACAACCCTGGGCCGCGCGTCGTCGACACGGTTCGCGCCGCGCGTGCGCAGTGGACGCCGGTGTGGGTGGTCGTCGACGGCAGTAGCGACGGCAGCGCCGCGA
>NZ_JDSS02000037.1:63252-68363 GCF_000584955.1 Candidatus Accumulibacter vicinus | reverse complement strand
AAGGGCGCAGCGGTGCTGGCGGGCATCAGCCAGGCGCGGGTCGCCGGGTTCACGCACGCGCTGACGATGGATTCCGACGGCCAGCACCCGGCCGACCTGATTCCGGCCTTCATGGCGGCCTCGCAGGATCGTCCGGAAGCGATGGTTCTCGGCAAGCCGGTGTTCGCCGCCGACGCGCCGGCGCTGCGCGTCAATGGGCGCAAGGTGTCGAACGGCTGGGCGAATCTCGAGACGCTGTGGATGGGAGTCGGCGACTCGCTCTACGGTTTCCGCGTCTACCCGATCGCCCCGCTGCAGCGGATCATGCAGGCCAACCGCTGGATGCGCCGCTTCGATTTCGACCCCGAGGCCGTCGTTCGCCTGTGCTGGGCCGGCGTGCCGCCGCTCAACCGCGACGCTCCGGTCCGCTACCTGCGACCGGACGAGGGTGGCGTCTCGCATTTCCGCTACCTGCGCGACAACACCCTGTTGACCTGGATGCACGCCCGGCTGTTTCTCGGTTTCCTGCTCCGGTTGCCCTGGCTGCTGGCCAGGAAACTCGGCGGCTGAAGGTCCGGTCACCCTGAGCCCATGCCCGGCGCGATGACGCGACGAATCGATGACTCGCTGAGTCCATAAACGTATGAACACGACGGAGATCTTCCTGATCGCCATGGCGATCATTTTCACGCTGCCCTGGCTGATCTGGCGGGTCGGCCGGACCGATTACTACGCGCCGCTGGTCGTCGTCCAGATCGTCACCGGCATCCTGCTCGGGCCGGGAGTCCTTGGCCGCTTCTCTCCCGACGCTTACGCCTTCGTTTTCAACCCGACGGTGGTGCAGTCGCTGAACGGCATCGCCTGGTGGGCCGTGATGTTGTTCGTGATGATCGCCGGCGTCGAACTCGATCTCAGACAGGCCTGGGCGCATCGTCGCGAGAGCAGCATCACCGCCGGACTGGCGCTCGGCACGCCGCTCGCCTTCGGCTGCCTGGCCGCCGGCCTGATGCTGCTGCACGACGGCTGGATCGGGCCACGGGCGATGGCCTGGCAGTTCGTTCTCGGCATCGGCATGGCCTGCGCGGTGACGGCGCTGCCGATCCTGATCCTGCTGATGGAAAAGCTCGCCATCCTGCGCCAGCCGATCGGCCAGCGCATCCTGCGCTACGCCAGTCTCGACGATATCGCCATCTGGGGGGTGCTGGCACTGATCCTGATGGACTGGGGCCGGGTGGGCAGACAGTTCGGCTTCCTGGTCGCCTTCGCGCTCCTTGGCTACGCCTTCCGGGCGCTGATGCGGCGGCTGGCGGAACGCGACCGCTGGCATGTGGCGCTGATCTGGCTGACCGTCTGCGCCTTCGGTGCCGACTGGTCGGGACTGCACTTCATGGTCGGCGCCTTCCTGGCGGGCGCGATCATGGACACCGAGTGGTTCGATCAGGAACGGATGGACCTGCTGCGCCACCATGTGCTGCTGGTCGTCATGCCGGTCTTCTTCCTGAGCACCGGCTTGCGCACCAACTGGACGCTCGGCGGTGAGGCCGTATTCGTCGCCGCCGGCATCCTGCTCGTCGCGTCGGTCGGCGGCAAGCTGCTCGGCGCGCACATCGCCGGCCGCCTGCTCAACTGGGCGCCGGGCGAGGCGAGCATCATTGGCTGGCTGCTGCAGACCAAGGCGCTGATCATGATCATCTTCGCCAACATCCTGCTCGACAAGCAGGTCATCAGCAGCGAGGCTTTCACCGCCCTGCTGCTGATGGCCGTCGCCAGCACCATGCTCACCGTACCGGTCGTGGCGCCGAAGCTGCAACGGCTGCGGGAGATCGTCTTGCGGAGTAACTGAGGCCGGGAGGTTAGGCGGTGCGTGCCCAAGTCCAACCCGAATCGCGCGAATTGCGGGCAAGCTCGCAGACGCGCTTCACTTCGGTCAGAACTTCCCTGCCCTGCGGAAACATTCCACCTTACTTCCGTAGCGCACAATCGATCACACAGACTTGGATGCGACGGCTCTCTTCGACGGAGAGCGTCTGCCGTAAGCGCTCTTCGAGTTCGGCCGCGCTACGCGGCTTCTTTCCTTCCTGGGGCAATGGCATGTGCTCGCCGCCAAACCAGAACACCAGGTAGATGCCGAAACCGTCCGCTCCAGGGTCGCGGGTATAGCGTTGGATCAGTTGTTCGTGAATCGCACGCCATAGATCTGCGTGGCTGTCCTTCTTGATCTCAATGGGCACGTTGAAGCCCTGTGCGCCGCCGAAGGAGACGCGGATATCGGCGCGCCTGTCCTCGGCGTAATAACCTTCTTTGACTGCGTCAACGCCGAGCCGGCCGAGGCGTTCGGTCAGGTCGGACAGCAGGGCATCGCGGCAATCGTTCTCCGGTTTCGGC
Source organism: Candidatus Accumulibacter vicinus (assembly GCF_000584955.1). NCBI lineage: Bacteria > Pseudomonadati > Pseudomonadota > Betaproteobacteria > Candidatus Accumulibacter > Candidatus Accumulibacter vicinus. The sequence continues at coordinate 65,999 of NZ_JDSS02000037.1, read as the reverse complement.
CGTAACAGCCTATTGTTCGACTCGTCGAGGCTCCAATATTGTCGGTAATCATTGGTACTGCCGTCGCGAATCTTGCCAGCCAGATCGCGCAGATGCGCATCGGCCAGCGCCGCGAGATCGGCGGCGTTGGCCGGCTCGCGGTTGGCCAGGGTGCGACAGACCTCAGCGACCTCCAGCCGCTGGAAGCACGCCTTGCGCCGAGCGATACGCTGGACCTGCGCGGCATGACGCAAGCGCTTGTGCCACGGCTCCAGCTTTGACATGGTCAGCAGACGCTCCAGCTCCAGCCTGGCGGCTTCGCTCGGGTTGCCGCCGAGCGCGTCGATGAGGGAACACACCTGTTCAACGGTCTGCATGGTCGGGCTGACCCAGAATGCGCCCAGTGGACGTTCGGGAGGACTGCCCGGCGCCAGCAGTTCGATCAGCATGGCCAGCGTCGACTCGGGCAGATTGTCGCTCGCGCGAGGGCGCCATTCGCGATCACGCAGAAATGCTCCGAGATGCGCAGCCAAGGTCTTGCTCTTGCCGATGTGGGCGGCAAGCAATGCTTCATACCCATGCGGCGCAATCATCAGGCCGCAGGCGAGCCAATACACGCGCAGGGCAGCACTCATGCTGCCCTGCGCCAGCCGTGCCGAGACAATGGCGGCCAATGTCGGCCCGTCGAGATGGCGCAGCGCGCCCTTGAGCAGCGGGTCGAGCACGTTCACCAACAGTTGGTTCTTGGCCCGCAGAGGAAAGCCCTTGAGCAGATCGGGACAAGAGGTCGTAGATAGGCTTCAAACTCCGGATGCGCGGCGATCCAGGGGGCAAGGTAGTCCAGGGCATCAAGCGTCAGAAATCCCTGTCCACCTTGGCCGATCAGCCGCCATGCCGCCTGCGCAAAATAAAAGTGCTGAAATTCGCCGTGCGTTGCGGCTGCCGCCCGGTCCAGGTACCAGGGAACGATGTCGGCTGGTGGCTCCGCGCCGTACAGGCGGGACGTACAATTTGACAGGCAGAACCAGACGTTTTCCTTGTCGATGCAGCGTACGGCGCCGACAAGCAACGTCACCTTGTAGCGTTCCGGCCGCGCCGCAAGCCAGGCGGCGACACGCTTTTGGTGCTGGTCATCAATGCGCGGCGAGTCGTGTTCGTCCAATCCCGCACCAAGCCAATCGTACAGGCGCGTATCGTCGATGGTGTCGCCGTGCGTTTCCAGTGCGCGCGCCAGCAGGCCGCCAGCCATACGTTCCACCTGCAGATCGTCGAGCGATTTGCGCAAGGCCGGACTTCGTTTTGCCCACTGGTAGAGAAGTTCTGGCAGCGTTTCCGCCTGCGCAGTTTCCGGCAGATGGTGTCCCCAGAACATGCGATAGACGCCGATGAGGCGATCCTGCTTTTCCTGGTGCAGGAAGTCGAACAATTCGACCGGCCGGATGAACTCGGGGAACAGCTCCGTCAGCAGGCAACCGAGCAACTCGTCGTCGTTGTCCTCCACTATTCCGGCTTGAACGCTTCTGGCAATGGCGACCAGGCGAGCGGCATTGCGCGGCAGGTCGCGCAGCAGAATCTTCAGGGCCGAGTGGCGGATGTGCGAAGGGTAGCTCGCATCCCGAGCCACGGCCTCGAGCAGCGCATCGAAGCGCAGCAATTCCTCCGGCGCTGCGATCTTGGCCAACCGCGGGCCGTAGCGCAGCGCATCCAGCGCGCACTCGAGCAGGGCGATGTCGGCCTCTGAGCGCGAGTGGTCAGCGAGCAATTCCAGGAATACCGGCACCATGTCGGATGTGGCCAGAGCGCCGAAAGGTGCGGCAGTCCAGTCCTGAAAGCGGAAATGGGGATAGCGCTCGGCTTCGGCTTTGAGCGCGGCGAGCACGCGGCGCTTGTCATCGATCGGGAAGTCGCGCACATCACCATAAAGCACGACGCCATGCGGATCGCGTTCGACGAGTTCGGCGCGCGCGCTGCGGCAATGCACGGAGAACCAAGCGGCCACGCCGCGCAGGTCGGGGGCGATGCCGCCGTCCTCGGCGGCCATGAGTGCAACGACGCGACCGAGCGGCAAGCCTTGTCTGTCGATCAGCGCCGCCAGATGCCGTGCGCCGAGGTATTCGGCAATGCTGCGATGGACAGGGAGGCGTTGCTGTTCGCAGTCGTCGCGCTGAAACAGGCCGCTGGCCAGCGCATCGAGCAATGGCCTGTCGCAGGAGGCGGCAAGCTCGCGCCAGAGACTGTGCTGATCATCCACAGCGTCGTCGTCGAGGGCAAAGCCCGCGATACCCGCGAGCAGTTGCACGGCGCAGAGGAAACCTGCCGCGTCGAGCAGGGCGTCGTCCGTCCGTGCGCTGGCGCGCGTCGTCGCACGGCGCTCCGCGTTGAGTTCGCGCACCAGTTGCCGGCAGGCGATTTCGTAGGTCTCGCGGCGACCGTCGGGCCAGCTTTCGCCAACAGCGCGAGCCAGCAGAGTCAGCGTCTGCGGGTTGCGTAGCAGCTCGGCCAGTCCGTGGCGTTCCGCTTGGTGGACGAAATCTGCCGGATCGGTGCGGCCGAATTTGTGTGCGAGCAACAAGGCGATATCGGCGTCGCTCAGCGGATCGAGGTGCAGGACGGCGAGCGAGCCACCGGGCGCAACCTCTAGCAGGGCAGCACGGTCGCTGTCGCCGTACCAGTCGGCCTCGCGGCATGAGAGCCGGAAGGCAGGACGACCGAGACGGTCGAGATGCTGCCGAACTTGGTACAGCGGTGTGCGGCCGTCGCCGCCGGCC
>NZ_JDSS02000037.1:58715-62890 GCF_000584955.1 Candidatus Accumulibacter vicinus | reverse complement strand
CAGTGTTTTGCCGGCAAGCTGTGGACCAGGTTCGAGGGTGGCGAAGCTGCGCGCCGGGAGGTAATGGCCGCCGGTGGCCGCTGCCTCGCGCTTCAACGATTTGGTCTTGCCGGCACCGGGGTCGCCCAGCAGCACATAGGCCGGCACGGCACGCAAATCCTCCAGCGGCTGGCTCTTGCGTTCGCCGCTTTGCTCGTTGCGCGTCGTGCAGGTGCGCGGCACCAGCAGGTCGGGATCGCAGACTTGGCTCAAAACCAGTGCTCCGCCGGATAGGAAAGGAACTCGGCCAAGGGGATGCCACCGTCGCCGATCAACAGGTGGCGGCAGGCACCGAATTGGCATTCGAAGGCGGCAAGGCCGCGCAGTTGCGCCGGCATGGCACCGCTTTTTACTTCGATGGCGACGAGTCGTTGTCCGCGTTCAAGGACGAAATCCAGCCGGGGTGATTCACATTGCACCGGCATTTAACCGATAGAAGGTGCTCTCAACTTGGTGCCACCACGCCGGTGGATATTCATCCTTGACACCCAACCTCCCATTCTCAAAGAAAGCAATGTCCCAGTAGGTATCCAAGTCGTCCTCGCTGCGATCTTCGCTATTGTCGAAAAAGATCGCCAGCGTGGCGATGCGGGCGCCGTGCGCGAAATTCAGAAGCACCCGCTCGTAGCGACCCTCGATCTTGTCGTCGCGGACATTGTGGCCCCCCTTGGCGTGCCGGATGGCCACGCGCGCCTTGGACTTCTCAATCGATCCTAGACCGACGGCAATGAGCAGCACCAAATAGCCGCGGCGACGTGCTTCATCCATAAACCCAACCTTATCTTGCTCGGGATCGGAGAACACGGTTTCGAAGCTGAAGTTGATCTCCCGGTCGAGGTATTGCTGGCGCAAGCGGGTCGCTTCCGTCGCTGCACGTTCCTCGAACTCCTCCTTGGAAAGGCTGTGCTCACCCAGATCGAAGGTGATGACCTTCTCGATCTCATCTGGATTGATGTGTTCCGTCAAGAGGCAGGCGAGGGCGCTGGCGATCCGCTCGCGGTAGATCGTGGTTTTACCGGCACCGTTATGGCCGGCGATCACCACCAGAAGGCGCCGGTCCTCTTCGGCGATCTGATCCAAGCGCGCCTGCAATCGCTCCAGAAAGACTTCAAGCGGACTCAGCTTATCCCCTTTCGAGCCTTGCGCCCGGCGCCGAGGCCAGCGAAAGCGCCTGTCAGCGCCGTTGCAGCCTGGGTCGCGCGCTCACCCTCCTCGCGCCGCCTATCTGCCGTGCTGGCGACGAGCACCTGGTAGGCGGTCTGCAGAACCTCATGGTCGATTTGTGGAGCTTTTAGAAGGTCGAGCATGGTGTTGCCGGCGGGCAGCAGCGCATAGAGCCACCTCCCCTTGAGAGACGGGAGGTTCTGCCATAATTGCGCCGCGCCGTAGAGTTGCTTGAGGCGGTCGCGATTTTCGTGGGCGCGCACTTGCTCCATGTCAGTGAGCTTCATCCACTGATAGGCCGTCTGCCGCGTGATACCGAAAACCTCGGCAGTCTCACTGATGTTCAGGCCGAAGACGGTACGCACTCCATCCAGAACGGACGCCGGGGAGAGCGCGACGGGTGGCAGCGCGGCCTCCAAGTTCAACTCCATCGCCGCAGGGGTTTCTTCCGGGAGGTCGATTTGATTCTTGGTGATAACGATGTAGGCGCCGGTCGTCGCCGAATGGCCTTCCCGCAAATACGGAGTGGCGTGGTTCAACAGCGTCCACATGCGCGGAACGCCTTGGAAAGGGTCAGACTGGTCCTCAACGAAGGCGCTTCCGGTTCCTTCGCCATAGAGAGTACGCATGGCACCCCGACGGATGGCGAAATCGCGGCTGGCCTGCGCTTGTGAATTGTGCATCCTCTCCTCCTTATACCGGCTGGCCCGACCACTCGGCCTCGGCTTCCGGCGTAATGATACGGCCAAATGCCGTGCAGATATCGTCGCGAAGACGCTGGAATTCCCCAGCGATTTCTTCCGCCAGCATTCGGCGGGAATCCACGCGCCAGCGGTCAATGTCCAGAACCGCCGATGGCTGCCCTTCGGAGTATTTCCCAAATAAGGCGGGAGGGGGCTGAACGGAACCATCGAGATCTGGCGGCAGGGAAGGTGGTGCAAAGCCACGGCCAAACTGGACACGCATCGCCCCATCGGTCCCTCTGGGGTATTCGTGACTCATGAAGGCAGTTTGGGCGATTTCGCCGAAGACGTTGGTCAAGTGGCCGAACCCGTCCTTGAAGTAGTCCTCGGGCACTTTCCCAGCAGTGGGAATGATGAAGTCAACGTAACGCAGGCCCAGCCGCTGCACCTTGACCCCTCCGGTGGCGCACAGGCAGTCCAGCATGGACCGCCATTCCGCCAGAAAGTGCAGCGAATCCTCGTAGAGGGAGGTGGTGTAGGTCATCACTCCGTCCTGAAGGCGCAAAGCACGTCGATTGTCGTCACTGCGCAGTTCGCGGCCAACCTCGCCCTCGTTCGACTTGGATTCCATGGCTGGACCGGGCGTATTGCCAAATAAAAACGTCACTTGCCGCACGGCCTTCATGGCAGGAAAGCGTTCGCCCAGCGCAGCCTTGAGGCGCGCAGCAACCTCCTTGTATTCGGTATCAACTTCGGGATCAAAACGGACTTGCGCCAGCACAAGGGCCAACGGCGCGTTGGGCCACTTGCCCAGCGCCTGCTCGTGATTGCTCACGGTTATACCTCCTGTTGTATGGGTGGGGTACAGCGTCTGTTTGCTTTAATCATACACGTTACTTGACAATTTGTGAAACCCGGTTGTACTATTAGACACGCTAACAGACATTCTGTGGAGGGCGGCAATGTATGAGATCACTTACCCAACATCTCACAAGGAGATTTGAAATGAGCAACTCCAACAGTGGTCAGGCTCCCGGTCAGAACAAGACCGTCCTCATCATCGTCAATGGTCGCCCGCGCGAGGTGACCGGAAAGTCGATTTCCTACGAGGAGATCGTTAAGCTGGCTTTCCCGGACGATCGTGTGCTTGGCGGCTCACGGCTTGAAGTTTCCTGATGGACTCCCTGAAATGTCAAACTTTTCCAGTCCTCCGGCAAAGCCGGGGGATTTCCCATTTTTGGTTAACAGTGGGCTGCACCCCGACCCGCGTACGATCGGATCGATCAGACGGCCGCCGGATCGAACGTATGCGCCGATGCCCGTAGCGCCATCAGATATTCGCTGGCGCTGCAACGCTCACCGGAGAACACCAGTTTCTGGGAGGGAAAACAGGCAAAGGCGCGGGCGGTGTCCTGCATCACTGCAAAACCCGACATCTCGCCTGCGCGCCGCCACAACTTTGCCAAGCGAGCAGCATGCTCGTCTGCGGTTTCCTGCCGATGGCGCTCGGCATATTTCGGGTTGACGAAGAAAACGGTCTTCCGCAGGATCGCCGGGTTGTCGCCGATGTATTGCATTTCCCAACTGACACCGTTGTCGCCGTCCAGTATCTTTTCGTCAAATATCATCACGATCACGCGCGCCGCATCGGTGTAGTGGCGCACATCATTGCGCCAGTGCGATTCTTCCTCCGGGGTTCCCGGGGGATCCGGTTCGGAGAACTTGCGCAATGCTCCGAACGGGGAAGCCTTGTCCTTTTCTTCTGGCTTTCCCAAAGCCCTCGGCGGTGCCCACGACATGAACTCCGACAGCAACATGCGATCCAGGTTGAGGCGCCACCGACGCGGCGACATCAGCAGTTGTAGGGGGGTTCGTGGCGAGTTCTTCAGCGTCACCTGATCATCATCGAACGACCGAAGAAAAATCAGTGGGGCACGTTGATCCCAAGCGAGTCGGTCAGCGGCACTTTTGGCCGCAAGGTACTCACCCCCACGAGACAACCAGTACGCAAAAAAAGGCAATATCGCGACAGCAAACACGTACTGGAGCACCATGCCGGTGCGGGCAAATTTACCTTTTTCCGCAATGCACCCGGCCAGCGCGTTGTTGGTGAAACCCACACAATCGGTGATATCAGCCTGCGCCTGAAAGCTCTGGAACCACATTCCCGCTACCATATTGATGCCGGCGATGGCCAAAAACACCATCGCCAGGAGCAGCAACAGCATGCTCAGCCTGGCAGACCTGACGGATCTTCCCCCAGCCAGCAAGCGCAGTTATGCTGTAACT
>NZ_JDSS02000037.1:46358-58690 GCF_000584955.1 Candidatus Accumulibacter vicinus | reverse complement strand
AATTAATCAATGACTTACCTCAAGGGCTCCGGGAAGGTCCGCCTGACATACGGCCACAACCCGCGTGGCACCCCCAGCGCCAGATCCAGCAAGCGCGATCGCATGCCTGCACGAATCGGCGAGAAGTTGCTGCGGGTATCTCCGATACTTCTCGCCAAATACCATGCCAGGAGCAACATTTCCACCGCCAGTACCATGCCGGCGACGGCGCCGATCAGTCTGGCGTCATGCCAACCTCCGCTGCCGCCCTGCCGATTCATTTCCGCCAGGGCTTCCAGGAAAGCTGCTTGCATGGTGAACAGCGGCTCGATGACATAGCCGGGCTGCGCCCGTTGCCACGCATTCCACCCGATCGAGAGCCCGGCCAGGGCCAACCCGACACACAGAATGATTGCAACACGCCGGTTACCGAGATCCGACAGCAGCCACAACAGCCCCAGCCCAAACGCCGACAGTGCGAGACCATTGACCGCGATTTCCCAGCTCACGGGCGGCCACAGCCCTGCAGCAAGAAATGAGCAGCCACCCAGGACGGCTGCGCGAGCCCATATCAGCGCGACAATGCTATGGTCATGCACCCGGGCGGCAGCCGCGACGTCGACATACTCCGGATTGGTTTTCGCAGGGGGCATTTGCATTACCTCCATCAGGTGATCTATCAGTCGCTGCACCGCCGGAGCGAGCGGCTTGAAAGCCGGCCTGGGCTTAGGAACAGAAAGGGTAGAGTAGAGGACAAGCTTTCGCCTGCCCTCTACTCTACCCTTTCCGCTTCATCTTGGCGTGCAGTTTCGTCAGGTCCGGGTCACTGCTCGCGGGACTGTTGGCGTCACCAAAAACCTGGACCGCACGTTCCGTCAGTTGCCGCTTCCAGTCCGTGATCTGATTCGGGGGAATGTCGTACTGCTGCGCCAGCTCCGCTAGCGTCTTGTCGCTCTTCAGCGCCGCCAGCGCCACTTGCGCCTTGAATGCCGGTGTGTGGTTCCGCCTCGTCCTTCTTGTCATGCTCTTGCTCCTGGGGTGGATGCTTCCGCAGCCGTTCGTTGGGGCAAGGCTACCACTTATCCCCCTGTCCGAATTTCCGGGGGCCGCTCACTGGCATGTGGCGCTGGTCTGGCTGACCGTCTGCGCCTTCGGTGCCGACTGGTCGGGACTGCACTTCATGGTCGGCGCCTTCCTCGCGGGCGCGATCATGGACACCGAGTGGTTCGATCAGGAATCCGATGATGTCCGTATTTACCACGTCCCACCCCGTCGCACGCGTAAGTGCGGTATCCACCCGCAGATCATTGGGGCTCGTACACAAAACTGCCGCCGCGCCGCAAGATTGATTGGCAGGATTGAGCGTGAAGAAGTCCGAATTGAAGAGATTGGTCCACGCGCCTAGGACCGTCGTATCGACGCTCAGATAAGCGTCGGATAAACCTGCCGCTGTAAAGATCGTATTCGTCTGACTGCTCAAATCGGCTCCCGCCATGAAGTTGAAACGCGCGAGGAAAGTACAACCCAGCGTGTTGGGCGCGCAAGTGAACCCAAGGTAGGCACTTTCGGGGGTCCCGCTGTAGCTGCCGCCAGCACCGCGCTTTACCAGGTCGGTGGCCACAAGCGGTGCGGTGATGTTCTGATTGTTGGTGGTCCAGTAGTAGAGATCGAGGTTGCCACCGGTGGCGGTGTCCGGGGGGCCGCCGGCATTGTTCAGAATTTGATAGAAAGTCCCGAGGATCTGTTGGCCGCCGTTTTGCCCATCTGAAAATATCGTGGCTCCGCCGCCAGCGATGTCGGAGCCCGTCGGAGGGAGAACCGCGCCGCGCTCGATCGAGGTGATTCCGACGATTCCCCAGTTGCCTGTAGGAGGGCCGATCACCGCAGCTGGATTAACCGAGTTGTTGATATCGTTGTTCTTGCTGAATTGCTCCTGGGTGCTAAATCGAAGATAGATTGGACCCGCCGGCAATGAGATTGGGACGGCAAGCGCAGTCGCGTTCAGCAATGCCCCGGCCGTAAATATCGCTGCGGTTCGCTTTTTCATGGGTCACATCCTCGATGTGGTTTGTTTTCGGCGATGGTAAATCAATCATCTCCCCTGCTCGGGAACCTCCCCAGGGTAAGCCACCGTTACCACCGCAACAGCAGCACTGTACGAGGAGGGCGCTACACTTTCCACCATAGGTCACAAGGAGTATAGGCATTTCAAATACCATTTTTAAAGTCCAAGCGGCATGTTCAGAATGAAATTGGCCGTATTCCTAGCCATTTAACACTTCCGAGGTATCGGACGGTGCTTTCCAGCTTGGCGTGACCAAGCAGCAGTTGAACGGCCCGCAGATTCTTGGTGCGCTTGTAGGTCAGGGTCGCTTTGGTTCGCCGCATCGAGTGCGAGTGGTTGGACGAAACCGAGCCACCCCCCCGTGTTGCCATTGACATCGTGAATGACCGCTTACACTTCCCTTGCAGTCGCTCCGGTCTGCTGCGAAAACTCCCCCAGAGGCATTGGCCGACCATACAGATAGCCTTGGTAAGCCGAACAGCCATTGGCGGCAAGGAATTCACGCTGGGCCTCCGTTTCAACTCCCTCGGCGATCACGGCCAGACCCATGCTTTGCGCCAGGGCCACGATGGTTCGAGCAATGGCGGCGTCGTTGGGATCCGTCAGCACATCCCTGACGAAGGACTGGTCAATCTTGAGTTGGTCGAGCGGCAGGCGTTTCAGATAAGACAGCGAAGAATAGCCCGTGCCGAAGTCGTCCAGCGAGAAGCCGATGCCTTTGGCTTTCAGCACGGTCATCTTGCTGATGATGTCTTCCACATCATCCAGCAGCAGGCTCTCGGTCAGTTCCAGTTTGAGTTTCTGCGGGTTAACTCCGGTGCTGTCGATTATCGCCAGTACCTGACCCACGAAATCGACATGGCGGAACTGGCGGGCGCTGACATTGACCGCCACGGTGAGATGAGATATCTCCGGCACGGTTTCCCAGGACACCAGTTGGGCGCATGCGGTTTCAAGTACCCAATGACCGATGGGAATGATCAGTCCCGTTGCCTCGGCCTGGGGAATGAACTCGCCTGGGGATACCAGACCGCGCCGGGGATGCTGCCAGCGCACCAGCGCCTCGGCCCCCGTCCGGTTTCCGGCGCTGTCCACCTGGGGTTGGTAGTAAAGGCAGAACTGACCCTCCCGCACCGCCTCGCGCAGATCGCTATCCAGGGTGGCGCGGGCAGCGACGATTGCCTGCATCTCCGGATCGAAGAAGCGCAGCGAGTTGCGGCCACCGGCCTTGGCCTGATACATGGCCGTGTCGGCGTGTTTCATCAACTCATCGGCCGAGAGGGAGTGGCCTCGAAACAGAGTGATGCCAATGCTCGATGTGCAGTGATAGCTACACGTGTTCTTCAAACCCTCTCGAAGAGTCAGATCGAGCAAGTAAGGCTGGCTAACGACGTGCAGAATCTTCTCGGCAACACTTTCTGCCTGCGTGGCGGCGAGCGCGTCTTCGCTCAGATCCTCGAGTATCACCACGAACTCGTCGCCCCCGTGACGCGCGACGGTATCGCCTTCTCGAACCGATGCCTGCAGGCGGCGCGCCACCTCCACCAGAAACTGGTCGCCGACGTCATGCCCCAGCGTATCGTTGAGGGTCTTGAAATCATCCATGTCCAGCAGCATCAAGGCGCCATGGCGATTGCGTCGGGTGCTGCTGGCCAGAGCCTGTTCCAGCCGGTCACGCAGGAGTCGCCGGTTGGGCAGGTCGGTGAGCGGATCGTAGAAGGCCAAGCGTTCGATCTTGTCGGCGGACGCTTTGCGCTCGCTGATGTCGGCGTTGGTGCCAACCAGGCGCAAAGGCTTGCCGCTGGCGTCGCGGCTAACCACCATGCCGCGGCCAAGCGTCCATAGCCAACTGCCATCCTTGCACATCATGCGAAACTCAATCGCAGCCGAGGGTGTTTTGCCGTCGATATGGGCCTGGATTGCCGCCATCACCTTGGGCATGTCCTCCGGGTGGACACGGCTCGACCATTCGGAGGAGTTATTCCCAATCTCACCCTCCGCAAAGCCGAGCATTTCTTTCCATCGTCTGGAATACACCGCGTCACCCGTCTGGATGTTCCAATCCCAAACGCCTTCACCTGCCCCTTCGAGTGCAAACTTCCAGCGCTCTTCGCTTTCCAGCAATGCCGCCTCGGCCCTCGTGCGATCGGTAATGTCGGTCAGGATGCAGTGGGTTTGGCAGAAATTGCCTTCGCTGTCATAGCCAATTCGACCGTTGACCTCAACCAGCCGACTGCTACCGTCCTTGCGTCTGATGTCGAAGACCGGACCATCCACCCTACCTCTTGATAGAAATTGAGAAAACTCCCGACCGAGGGTCTTGAGCGAACGCTCGTCGAGGAAATCACCGATGAAACGTCCGATTACCTCGTCATGCGTGAAGCCGAACAACTTCAGCCAGGCGTTGTTAACTTGCAGAATGTTCCCCGCCGCATCAAGAGACTGATAGGCCAGTGGTGCCTTTTCATACAGATTGCGAAAACGTTCCTCGCTTTCCTTCAGAGCGTCTTCACGCTGGCCCAGGGTTAGCAGCTGGCGATTGAAGCCGCCGATCAAGTCGCCGACTTCGTCCTGGCGCGTGATCGGCAAGGCTTTGAGCGGCAGGGCTGCAGCCGACTGGGCGGCCAATGTCCGAGCGGTCGCCAGCATCGGTGCCAGTTGGCGTCTCAGCATCCACCAAGTCAGGCTACCGGCCAGCAGCGTAAGGAGAAAGGTACTCAACAGCATGCGCTTTTGCATGTCGAGAATCGGGGCAAAGGCTTCCGCGGTGGGCAGGAAAGCCGCAAGGTACCAGCCTGCTGCGGGAATGCCCTTGGCCGAGGACAGCACCTCCACACCCTGTGGATTGACGACGACACCGGACCCCTCGTAGCCTTGAATGAAGCGGTCAACCAGCCAATTGACACCGGGTGGAGGGAGCGTTTCCATGATGCGACTCTTGTCAGTCGCAGTGATAACCAACCGGTATTCACGCGCCACCATCAAATAGCCGCCGGTCTTGCCGTAGGTGCTTTCGGTGATCTTGTCCAGAAAGCCCGGCATCCCAAGGTTCACCACGCCCGCCATAGCGCCAATCACCTTGCCTTGGTGACCACGAATTGGCACGGTGATGCCGAAAACTGGCGCCCGCAGTTTCTTGCCCATGACCGGTCGGCTGATGGTCGATCTGCCCTTCTGCAACGCCGTCGCCACGGCATCGATGTCCAGATAATTGACGCCAATCCGTCCAGCCGCGGGAAGACTGTCGGCAATCGCGGTACCGTCTGTCCGGTAGGTGATGACGCCGCCGTTGAAGAGGGTCTGAAGAACTGGGCGGTCTTCGAGGAATCGCTGCATGGTCGCCGCGTCGCCCAGCATGGCCGGGGTCAGTCTTTCGACAACTTTTTCCAGCGCACTCAAGCGGTCGCCCAACTCCTGATTGATGGCGGCGGCGAGTACGGAAACGATCGAATACTGCTGTTCGCCCAGCAGGCGCTCCATATCCTCGCGTAGCACCTGGCTGGTGTAGAACGCCAGCGCCCAGAGGCTGATGACGAAAATGGAAAGCGTGAACAGGGTCACCCGGGTCTTGAGCGAGCGCTGTAGCAGAGCAATCATGTCACGTGTCTTTGTCGTCGATGCATCGGCAACGATAGGAAATCCAAGGAGCCGTCAAGAGGCATGGCTGACGCATTATGTCGTAGTCAGTCGCCAATGTCGCGCCCGCATGAGCCGCGAATTGCGGAAAACGCCCAGTATCGCCCACCAGGGATTGCTCGTGATCCGGCACTTGGCCGCCTCCTGGGGCAGTGGCCTTGGCTCCCAGTCATCGATGATCCATTGGCCGTAATGGACACAGGAGCGGCCCCTCAGAACGGCGCATTGCGGACCTTCAAGCACGGAGACTCGTACGGCCGGATTGGCCGACAAGCGGTCAATCTCAGGGGTGCCTCGACCTTGTCTCTTGAACGAAATTTCGCGGGCAGAGAGTACAGAGAGTGCACTCCGCGTCCGCCTCTGACCTCGGATTTCCTCTTCAGGAGAAGCTCCAGATCAGAGCGCCGTTGATCGAGATCATCTGGCCGGAGATGTCGGCGGCCTGCTCGGACGCCAGGAAACCGACGAGATCGGCGACTTCCTCAGGCTTGCCGGCGCGCTGCATCCGCGCCAGCGTCCTGATCGTTGCGGCGTTGAAACTCCCGTCGACCATCCCGGTGGCGATGATCCCCGGCGCCACAGCGTTGACCGTGATGCCGCGACTGGCCACTTCCAGGGCCAGCGACTTGCTCGCCGCATGCAGCGTGCCCTCGCATCGCGTCGGCATGGATGCGGGCGTTGTTGATCAGGATCTGGATGGGGGCGGCGGCGAGGAGGTCGGCCAGCGCCGTCGCCGCAGGCTCGCGTTCGGTGACGTCGAAAACGACTGCTTCCACGTCGTCGCCGCTGGCGACGATTTCACCGACGACCGCCTCGGCCTTCTCGCGGCTATGGTTGGCTTGCACGATGAAGCGTCGGTTGGTCGGCGGCAAGCTGCTCGGAGCGCACCTCGCTGGCTGGCTACTCAACTGGGCGCCGGGCGAGGCGAGCATCATCGGCTGTCTGATCTTCGGCCAAAGCTGACTCATGGTGACCACAAGCAGACTGTCCGCCATGCGCGCCGGACAAGACATTCGGAACGAACAAGCGCTACGTCTCCCGCACCCAAAAGCAGCCCCTGAAATGCTACCCTTCGCTTCATCTTGTCAGGCAGTGTTCATGCATACCGGAAAGTCAAATCGTTGTGATCATCACGGGCAATAAATCGGGCAATGGCAATGCCAATTGACTCCTCACATCTCAGAAGCAAGCCATGAGCGCCACCGCCAACTTTCAACAACTCGCCAACTTCATCTGGTCCGTCGCCGATCTGCTGCGCGGCCCCTACCGCCCACCACAATACGAGCGCGTGATGCTGCCGCTGACGGTGCTGCGCCGCTTCGACGCCGTGCTGGCGCCCAGCAAGGCGGCCGTTCTCAAGCGCCATGCCGAACTGAGCAGCAAGGGCATCCCCAATATCGACGCCATCCTCAACAACCTGGCCAAGGATGAAGACGGCACCGCGCTGGGCTTTCACAACCACAGCCAACTCGACTTCCAGAAGCTCAAGGGCGATCCGGACAACATCGGTCGCCACCTGGCCGACTACATCGCCGGTTTTTCCGAGAACATCCGCAAGATCTTCGAACGCTTCGAGTTCGACAAGGAGATCGAGAAGCTCGAAGAATCCAATCGTCTGTATCAAGTGGTCGCCCAGTTCGCCGAGATCGACCTGCACCCGCGCAAGGTCGACAACATCACCATGGGTCTGGTGTTCGAAGACCTGATCCGGCGCTTCAACGAAGCGGCCAACGAAACGGCGGGCGATCACTTCACCCCACGTGAAGTGATCCAGCTCATGGTCAACCTGCTGCTGGAGCCCGATACCAGCGTGCTCACGCAGGCCGGGGTCATCGTCACCATCTGCGATCCGGCTTGCGGCACGGGCGGCATGCTGGCGGAGGCGCAGAACTGGATTCGCGCCCACAACGAACAGGCCACGGTCAAGGTCTTCGGGCAGGACTACAACCCGCGCTCCTATGCCGTGGCCGCCTCCGACCTCTTGATCAAGGGCCACAAGGACGGCCAGGTGGTGCTGGGCAATACCCTCACCGACGACCCGTTTCCGGAGCACCGCTTCGACTACCTGCTGGCCAACCCGCCCTTCGGCGTGGATTGGAAGGCGGAAAGGAAGGTCATCGACCGCTGGCCCAACTTCCGCGGCTACAGCGGCAAGCTGCCGCGCATCAACGACGGTGCCCTGCTGTTCCTGCTCTACATGATGAGCAAGTTCCAGGACTATAGGGCGGGCGATCGCGACAAGCCGGGCTCGCGTGCTGCCATCGTCTTCAACGGCTCGCCCCTGTTTACCGGTAGCGCCGGCAGCGGCGAAAGCGAGATCCGCCGCTGGATCATCGAGCGCGACCAGCTCGAAGCCATCGTCGCCCTGCCCGAGCAGATGTTCTACAACACCGGCATCGGAACCTTCATCTGGGTGGTCACCAACCGCAAGGCTGCCCACCGCAAGGGCAAGATCCAGCTCATCGACGCCCGTGAGCGCTACACGCCGATGAAGCGCAGCCTGGGCGACAAGCGACGCTATCTCGACCAGGCTGCGCTCGACGCCGTTACCCGCGAACACGGTGCTTGTGCAGACAGCAAGACCAGCCGCGTGTTCGACAACACCGACTTCGGCTATCGCCGCATCACCGTGCTGCGCCCGCTGCGCCTGCGCTTCCAGATCACCGACGAGGCCCGCGAGCGCTTCCTCAACACCTGCCCCGAGCTGTTCGATGCCCTGCAGGCCGTGCAGGACCAATTCGGCACCGAAACGCTGCTGGACTGGAACCGCGTGTGGGACGTTGTGCAGCAGGTGTTCAGGACCCTGCCCGATGACGTGGAAGGCTGGGCCAAGGGCGCCAAGGGCGCGGCGCAGAAGAAGATCTACCGCGACTGCTTCACCACGGTGGACCCCGAAGCCGCGCCGGTGATCGCCAAGCACCACAAGATCGAGCCGCTGGACAGCGCCGCTCTGTTCCCCAGCCAGACCCTGCCCGCCGACATCACCAACGATGATCTCCATGCCCTGTTGGGCCTCCATAAACTTCCCTCACCCCGCGCGCGAGGGGCTCGGGGTGAGGGCGTCTGCATCGAGTACGAACCCGACCCGGCGCTGAAGGATACCGAGAGCGTCCCGCTGAAAGAGGACATCGTCAGCTACGTGCTGCGCGAGGTGCGCCCCTACGTGGCCGATGCCTGGATCGACCGCGAAACATTGGATGAGCAGGACGGTGGCATCGGCAAGGTGGGCTACGAGATCAACTTCAACCGCGTGTTCTTCCAGTACCAGCCGCCGCGCCCGTTGCACGAGATCGATGCCGAACTGGCTGCAGTGGAAAAGCGCATCCTCTGCCTGCTCAGCGAGGTAACGCAGTGACCGCGCAGGAACTGCTCGAACGTCTCAACCTGCTGGACGAGAACGAGCGCATCGAGGCCAAGCGCGCCGACGAGATCGGCAAGTCGCTGCTCGAAAATCAGCACTGCAGCGAAGACGACCTGATCGCGCTCTACCAAGGGCGACACACGAGAGCTTCGATGCCGGTCTGGTGCCGGACGGCAGGCTCGACGACTACTCCTCCGAAGCCCTCGCCGACTGCCGTCAGTCCCGCCGCGACACCAACCCCGATGCCGAAGAGCTGCGCTGAAGGGATGAGGAACTGCTGCAGGCGCTCGGCTGCGTGCGGCTCAACGAGCACGGGAAATGGCAGCCCACCGTTGCCGGGCTGGTCCTGTTCGGCAAGCCGGTCGCCTTGCGCCGCACGTTCCCGATGACGCGCGTTGACTACATCCGCGTTCCCGGCCGCGAGTGGGTGCCAGACCCCGAGCGGCGCTTCGACAGTCTGGAACTGCGCGACCCCTTGTTCCGGCTCATCCGCCGCGTGCAGGCCGCCATCCTCGACGACCTGCCCAAGGCGTTCGGCCTCGCCGAAGGCGACCTGCAGCGCAAGGACAGCCCCATCGTGCCGCAACGCGTGATCCGCGAAGCCGTCGTCAATGCGCTGATGCACCGCAGCTACCGCAGCCATGCGCCGGTACAGATCATCCGCTACAGCAATCGTCTGGAAATCCGCAACCCCGGCTTTTCGCTCAAATCACCCGACCACCTGGGCGAACCTGGGTCGCTACCGCGCAACCCCAAGCTCGCCGCCGCGCTCTACGACACCCGCTTTGCCGAAACCAAGGGCAGTGGCGTGCGCGTCATGCGCGAGATGTGCGAGAAGGCCGGGCTGGCGCCACCGCTGTTCGAATCCGACCGCGGGCAGGATCAGTTCGTCGTTCGCCTGTTCTATCACTTTCTGGGCCCGGACGATCTGGCCTGGATGGCGCGCTTCAAGAATCTTCACCTGTCCGAGGCCGAGGCCCGCGCGCTCGTCGTCGCCCGCGAAGTCGGCGCCATCGACAACGCCACCTGGCGCGACACCAACAAGGTGGACACCCTGACCGCCAGCCAGTCGCTGAAAAAGTTGCGCGACGCCGGTCTGCTCCAGCAAAAGGGTCGTGGCTCGGCCACCTGGTACCAGCCCACCGGCAAGATGCTGGGTGACGATGACAGCTTGTCTGGTAATCCCGTCAGCTTATCTAGTAAGCTCGACGGCTTATCTAGTAACCCCCTGGGCTTGTCTAGTAACCCCGACCCATTGGCCGACCCTGCGCGGCGTGGGTTGCTCAACGAGTTGTCTGGCGAACTGGCCGCCCAGGTGGGCGCCATCGGCCAGCGCCGTCCGCCCGAGGAAGTGCGCGATCTGGTCGTCGCACTCTGTCAGCACCGGGAATGCCGTGCCGAAGAACTGGCATTGCTGGCCCGCAACGTAGAAACCGTCCGACAGAATTATCTACGACCGCTGTTGCGTGCCGGTCGGATCCGCATGACCCGGCCCGAGGTGCCCAACGACCCGGAACAGGCGTATCGCGCTGTAGAGGAGCGGCCATGATGCGATCGGACACCGCGGCCATGCGGCCAGCGAAGTGGCAAGATGTCGGGGCCGGACGCAGATCTGTGGATTCTGGAATCGCTGCGGGAGGTGACGGAGTGAGCGGCGCTGATCCACGCCGAGCGGGATGGGAAACCATCCCGCTACGCTATGTGTGCGAGTTGAATCCATCGGTTGCCTTTGATGGGTTTGATGAGGATGACGACCTTACCTTTCTGCCTATGGACAGGGTAAAGAGCGGGTACTTCATTCCGAATACGGACAAGTTATCGAAGTACGGTTCCTCATACACCGCCTTCGAGGATGGCGATATTGTCCTGGCGAAGGTCACGCCCTGCTTTGAAAACGGCAACATTGCGATTGCCGACGGCCTCGTAAGCGGCAAAGGATTTGGTAGCTCAGAACTCTTCGTGATTCGCCCGACCACGGCTGAGCGCAGGTTCCTTTTCTACTACTTCCAGTCTTTGACGTTTAAGCAAGCCGGGGAAGCTTCGATGACAGGCGCGGGCGGCCTCAAGCGAGTGTCACCCGATATCCTCCGCCAACATCATCTGCCTCTCCCAAGCCAAGATATTCAGCGCCTCATCGCCTCCTACCTCGACCGCGAGACCGCCCGCATCGACGGGCTGATTGCCGAGAAAGAACGCATGCTGGCGCTGCTGGAGGAAAAGCGCGCCGCTCTCATCAACCGCGTCGTTACCCGCGGCCTCGATCCCACCGCGCGGCTAAGGCCCTCCAGCCAGGAATGGCTGGGCGAGATTCCGGCGCACTGGGAGATGTCGAGGCTGAAATATCTAGGTGAAACGGTTCTCGGGCTAACGTTTAACCCCGACGATCTGGTCAACGAGGGAGAAGGCATGCTAGTCCTTCGTGCCTCAAATGTGAAGAACAGAAAAATTGTGCTGGAGGACAATATCTTCGTCCAGACCGACATACCCCAAAAACTGCGGACTAAGCCGTTCGACATTCTTATCTGCTCCCGAAGCGGCAGCAGAGCGTTGATAGGCAAGAACGCGTTAATTACTAATGAGACTAGCGATCTCACATTCGGGGCGTTCATGACAGTCTACAGAAGCAGTCTAAACCGATTCCTGTTCTGGGTATTCAATTCGACACTCTTTGAGTTTCAGGCGGGCGCCTTTGGTACTTCCACGATCAATCAGCTCACCACTGAAACCCTGGCGAATATGGAGGTCCCGACACCACCGCTTGAGGAGCGTGACGCGATCGCGGAGTTTCTAGAGCAAACTTCGATCCGGTTCGATAACACAATGTCTGCCGTTTCGCAGTCGATAGATCTTGCCAAAGAACGCCGCGCAGCGCTGATCTCCGCCGCTGTCACCGGCCAGATCCCGCTGGAGAGATGACCGGATGAAACTGGAAACCCTCTCCCTCGCGCACTGTGGCGGCTTCGAGCAGCTCGACATCGCCTTCGAGCTGGATGTGACACTGATCGCAGGCGTTAACGGGGTGGGAAAATCTACGGTGCTGCACGCGCTGGCCGTATTGTTGTCGCGGGCGCTGCCGGAGTTCACACCCTCGCGCTCGGCACCGCTTTACTTCACCGATGACGACATCTACAGCGACAAGGCCTTGCTGGAGGTCTCCGCCCGCATCCAGATCGACGGTCAGACCATCAACGCCGGAGTGCAGCGCTTGCGAGCGGCGGACGATAAGGGTGACCGCTTTATGCTGTTGCGGCAGGCGGAAGCTGCCACCGCCGCTACCGATTTCGCCCCGGC
>NZ_JDSS02000037.1:34068-46056 GCF_000584955.1 Candidatus Accumulibacter vicinus | reverse complement strand
TGCCACCGCCGCTACCGATTTCGCCCAGGCATTGAGCGCCCGCACGCTGACCGGTGAGCTGGAAGCGGGCATGAAGGAGACCCGCGCCGCGCTGGCGAACCTGAAGAGCGCGGCCCATCCGCCGCTGGCGGTGTATTTCTCGCCCAAGCGCCAGTTGCCCGGCCAACCGCGCAGCCTGCCAGAGGCCAAGCCCTTCGACCCGTCCATCGCCTACGGTCGCGCCCTGAATGACCGCGAGGTGGAACTGCGCGAGTTCATGCACTGGTTCCGCACCCAGGAGAAGCTGGGTGCTGCCAATGAGCCACGCCGGTTCAAGGTGCTGGACGCGTTACGCGCCGTGGTGGGCGAACTGGTGCCCGAGTTCAGCAACCTGCGCATTCAGGAGCAACCGCGCCTCGGCTTCGTGGTGGACAAGCGCGGCCAGCCCTTCTACCTGCATCAGCTTTCCGACGGCGAACGCGGCCTGCTGGCCCTGATGTTCGATCTCACCCGGCGCTTGGCCATCGCCAACTCGGACAGTGACAACCCTATCGCCGACGGCGTGGCACTCGTGTTGATCGACGAGATCGAACTCCACCTGCATCCCAAGTGGCAGCGCGATGTCTTGCAGCGCCTGCGCGACATCTTCAAGGCCTGCCAGTTCGTTGTGACCACCCATTCGCCACTGGTGCTGGGCGAGGTGCCGGCGCGCTGCGTGCGCTTCCTCGAATTCGTGAATGGCAAGGTGGGCGTGACCGTGCCCACAGAGGCCTATGGCATGGATGCCAACCGCATCCTGCAGGAGTTCATGGGTGCCCCGGTGCGCAACCGGGAGGTGGACGGTGAACTGAAGACCCTCTTCGAACTGATAGACCAGGAGCGGTTTGACGAGGCTCGCTCCGCCATTGCGGCCCTTGAACACAAGCTGTGCGAAGACGAGCCCGAGTTGACCCGTGCCAGTTCGCTGATCCGCTTTCTGGAGGGCGCCGAGTAGATGCGGACCATCCAGAAGGGGCCGGAGCCCGCCACCTTGACCCAGCATCGCCAGCAGCCGCATACCGACTATGACAACTACGCCGACAAAGCGGCCTTGCGGCAGGCGTTGGTGGCTGAGCAGCGCGGCCTGTGTTGCTACTGCCAGTCACGCATCCGGGCCACGCCCGAGGGTATGAAGATCGAGCACTGGCAATGCCAAGCCGACCACCCCGGGCGGCAGCTCGATTACAACAATCTGCTCGGCGCCTGCTTGGGTGGGCAAGGCCGTCCCGAGCGCGAGCAGCATTGCGATACGCGCAAGGGCAACAACGACCTGTGCTTCAGCGTGTGTGACCCTGCTCACCCCATCGAGCGGCACATCCGGTTTCTGGGTGACGGCAAGATCAGCGCGGACGATGCCGACATCGACAAGGCCATCAATGCGGTACTCAACCTGAACCTGCCGCGCCTGGTCAGCAATCGCAAGGCGGTGCTCGCGGCGTTCCAGCAGCGCCTGGAGGATGGGCGCCGTGTTGATCCATCGCGTGAGCTGCCCAGATGGGATGGCAGCGAACCTGGCGCATTGCCGGAGTTCGCACAGGTCGTCGTTTACTGGCTGCGAAAGAGGCAAGCGAGGGCCGCCGCATGAAGCGCACCAGCGAAGCCGCTTTCGAGACCGCCATCGAGGCGGTATTACTCGGCGAGGGATACACGCGGGTCGAGGCACGGGCCTTCGACTGCGAGCGGGCAATCTTCCCGGACGAGGCCTTGGCATTCATCCGCACGATGCAGCCCGAGGTGTGGAAGAAACTGGAATCGCTGCACGGCAAGCCAACCGGCGCGCGAGTTCTGGAATGGCTGCGAAAGTGGCTGGTTGTTCATGGCACGCTGGCCACGCCAGGTCACGGCTTCAAGGGTTTCGGCAAGACGACGCGGTTTGCTGGTGCTCCCAAGGAACGCCGCGCCGCCCTGATCACCGCCGCCGTCACCGGCCAGATCCCGCTGGAGGAAATGACCGGATGACCCGCACCTGCTGGATCATCGCTGGCCCCAACGGCGCGGGCAAGACCACTTTTGCGCTGGAGTACCTGCCCACGGTGGTGGGCTGCTCCCACTTCATCAACGCCGACCTGATCGCCGCCGGGCTTGCGCCGCTTGCCCCGGAGCGGGAGTTGCTGGCCGCCAGCCGCCTCTTCCTGCGGGAGCTGGAAACCCGGATCGTGGCCGGTGAAAGCTTCGCGTTCGAAACCACCCTGGCTGGACGCACCTATCTGCGCATGGTCGACCGGCTGCGCCGCGACGGCTGGCGGGTGGACCTGATCTATCTGGCGCTGCCCAGCGCCGAGATGTCAAAGCTGCGCGTCGCCGAGCGGGTGGCCCACGGTGGGCACGCCATCCCGGAGGCGGATATCGAGCGGCGCTTCCCGCGCAGCCTGCGCCACCTGCTGGACGACTTCAGTCAGCGCGTCGACCGCTGCATCTGCTTCATGAACGATGGTGAAAATCCGGAGCTGGTCTTCGAACAGTGCGGAGACCAGCGCGACATCCTGTGCGCTGACCACTATCAGCTATTGCTTGAGAAGGCCGAACGATGAACGCCAAGCGAATCACGACCCCATCCCCGGAGGGCCAGAAGCAACTGGACGCGCTCCGCAAGTCCGTTGCGAATGTTCTGGAGAAGAAGCGGCGTCTGGGTCAGTACGCCGTCACCTGGGAGAACGGCAAGCCGATGGTGCGGGGTGAAGATGCGCCCGTCGTGCCGGCCAGGGCGCGCTGACTGCGGTAGTGCTTTGACCCTTCTGGACCCCCACCGACCACGGAACCCAGCATGAAGCGCACCAGCGAAGCCGCTTTTGAGACCGCCATCGAGTCGGTCCTGCTTGGCGAGGGCTATACGCCGCTCGATGGCACGGGCTTTGACCGCGAGCGGGCGATCTTCCCCGATGAAGCGCTGGACTTCATCCGCGCCACCCAAGCCAAGGTGTGGGAGAAGCTGACGGCGTTGCACGGCGAGCAGACCGGCACGCGGGTGCTGGAATCGCTGTGCAAGTGGCTGGACACCCACGGCACGCTGGCCACGCTGCGTCACGGTTTCAAGTGTTTCGGCAAGACCTTGCGGATGGCCTTCTTTCGCCCGGCGCACGGCCTGAACCCGGAGCTGGAGGCGCGCTATCAGGCCAATCGGCTGGGGCTCACCCGCCAATTGCACTTCAGCCCGAAGTCGGAGAAGTCGCTGGATGTGGTGTTGTCGGTCAACGGCATCCCGGTGGTGACACTGGAGCTCAAGAATCCCTTGAGCGGACAGACGGCGGCGAATGCCATCCACCAGTACCGCCACGACCGCGACCCCCGTGAACCGATCTTCGTGTTCACCAAACGCACGCTGGTGCATTTCGCGGTCGATACCGAAGAGGCGCACATGGCCACGCGCCTGGCCGGTTCATCCACTCATTTTCTGCCCTTCAACCGAGGCATGGAGGGCGGAGCCGGCAACCCGCCCGACTTTGATGCGCGCAACTACAAGACGGCGTACGTGTGGGAAGAGGCCCTGCAACGCGACAGCTTGCTCGACCTGCTCGCCCGCTTTCTGCATCTCGATGTGCAAGAGAAGACGACGGACGACGGCAAGAAGATTCGCAAGGAAAGCCTGATCTTCCCGCGCTATCACCAGTTGCAGGCGGTGCGCCAGGTGGTGACAGCCGCTGCCAGTGAAGGTGTGGGACACAACTATCTGGTTGAGCACTCGGCAGGCAGCGGCAAGAGCAATACGATTGCCTGGCTGGCGCACCGCCTGTCCAGCCTGCACGACGAACGCGATGAGCGGGTTTTCGACAGCGTGGTGGTCATTACCGACCGGGTGGTGTTGGATCGTCAGTTGCAGAACACGATTTACCAGTTCGACCATCGCCAGGGCGTGGTGCAGAAGATCGACGAGGATTCGCGCCAGCTCGCCGAGGCGCTGGAAGCCGGCGTGCCGATCATCATCACCACGTTGCAGAAATTTCCGTTCGTGTCCGGGCAGCTGGCCAGGCTGAGCGAGGAGCGCGGCGAAGGCGGCAAGAGCCATCTGCCCGCACGCAAATACGCGGTGATCATCGACGAGGCGCACAGCTCGCAATCGGGCGAGACGGCGACGGAACTCAAGGGTGTGCTGGGCGGCGCGGAGCTGCGCCGCAAGGCGTGGGAAATGGCCGAGGAGGAGGGCGAGCTCGAACTCGAGCGCCTGTTCCGCTCCATGGCCAAGCGCGGCCATCAGCCGAACATGAGCTTTTTCGCCTTCACCGCGACGCCCAAACACAAGACGCTGGCGATCTTCGGCCGCAATGGCCAACCCTTCCACCGCTACACCATGCGCCAGGCGATCGAGGAAGGCTTCATCGAGGACGTGCTGAAGAATTACGTCACCTACAAGACCTACTACAAGCTGATCAAGAAGGCCGAGGACGACCCCAACGTCGAGCGCAAGAAGGCCGCCAAGGCGTTGGCCCGCTTCATGCGCCTGCACCCACACAACATCGGCCAGAAGAGCGAGGTGATGGTCGAGCACTTTCAGCACTTTACCCGGCACAAGATCGGCGGGCATGCCAAGGCGATGGTGGTGACCGGCTCGCGGCTGGAGGCCGTCCGCTACAAGCAGGAGTTCGACCGCTACATCCAGGAGAAGGGCTACCCGATCAAGAGTCTGGTGGCGTTCTCCGGTACGGTGGAAGACGACAAGATCCCGGAGAAGTCGTACACGGAGGTCGAGATGAATCGCGGCCTCAAGGAGAAGGAACTGCCCGACGCCTTCGCCAAGCCGGACTTCCGCGTGCTGCTGGTGGCCGAGAAGTACCAGACCGGCTTCGATCAGCCGCTGCTGCACACGATGTATGTGGACAAGCGCCTGGCGGGTATTCAGGCCGTGCAGACGCTGTCGCGCTTGAACCGTACCCATCCGCTCAAGGACGACACTTTCGTGCTCGATTTCGTCAATGAGCCCGGCGAGATCCAGGACGCTTTCCGTCAATACTACGAAGGCTCCGTGATGGGCGAGCAGGTCGATCCCGACAAGCTTTACGCGGTCAAGGCCGAGCTCGATGCCTCGGGGATCTACCTGCAGACGGAAGTGGCCGAACTGGTGCGGGTGTTCTTCGCCCCGAAGCGCCGCCAGAGTCCCGGCGACCACAAGACGATGAACGCGATTCTTGATCAGGCGGTCGCGCGCTTCGTGCAGTTGCAGAACACCGAAGAAGAGGAGGCCGAGCTGTGGCGCGGCAAGCTGCAGGCCTTCCGCAATCTTTACGGCTTTCTGAGCCAGGTGATCCCCTACCAGGACAGCGATCTGGAAAAGCTGTTCACGTACCTGCGGCACCTCGCGTTGAAGCTGCCCAAGCGCAAGAGCGGGCCGGGTTACCAGTTCGACGAGGAGGTTGAGCTCGACTACTATCGCTTGCAGAAGATCAGTGAAGGCTCGATCAGCCTCAGCGAGGGCTATGCCAAACCGCTGGACGGCCCGTGCGAGGTGGGGTCGGGCATGGTACGCGAAGAGCTCGTTTCGCTGTCTCGCCTGATCGATTTCATCAACCAGCGCTTCGGCGGCGAGTTGAACGAGGCGGACCAGTTGTTTTTCGATCAGATCGCTGAAGCAGCGAGCCTGAACGAATCACTGCAGAAGGCGGCGGAGGTCAACTCCCTCGACAAGTTCCAGCTGGTGTTCCGGCAGGTGCTCGAGTCCCTGTTCATTGAGCGGATGGAACTGAACGAGGACCTGTTCTCCGATTACATGGGCAAGCCGGAGATGCAAGAACTCGTCTCAAAATGGCTGGGTAGCCAGGTCTATGACCGACTGGCTGAGGCAAGAAAGGCGGGCAGATAACCACCCTCACGGGTGGGCGGTGATGTTGTTCGTGATGATCCTGGCGGGCGCGATCATGGACACCGAGTGGTTCGATCGGGAACGGATGGTTGTTGCAGACCAATCGCAACACGCTCAAGCAGCATTTCCGGGCGCTGGTGGAGCAAGGCCACCTGGGTCAGCACGGCGCCGGCAGGGGCGTCTGGTACGAGTTGCGATAGGGGTAGATTCGTCCCCGGCGTTCGCCACCAAAGCAATTCTTCGCAGCTCAGGGCCTACGACGAGCCTCTACGCGTGGCTGGAGCGTCAAGCACCCGGCGCGTACACCAGCTCGGGAACCACCATCTCCCAGGATTCAAACTGCGCGTTGATCCGCGACTTGTATGCCTCCGCCACGTCCCTCGGTCGGCGCACGTGGATGGCGGCGACGCGGGCTTCGATGCAGTGCATGTCGGTTTCCGGTTCGAAGTGCTGCGACAGGGCGCCGACGTCGACCCCTTGCGCATCACACAGTCGCCAGGCGCCGGCCGATGTCTGGCGAAGCGCGATCCAGCTGTCTACCGCGAGTGTGGCAAGCGCCCGGTGAATGGCGTGGCCGGGGGGATGGCGCGCGGCAAAGTCGAGGTCGATCTGCCGCCAGCCCAGTCGCCGATGGCGACGCGCCAGTTCGGGCGGCGGCGCTGGCAGCGGCGTCGCGAGGCGACGCAGGAAGGCCGGCGAGTCGGACGAGGAGTGAGACGAAGAGTCCGCCGGCCCTCCCGCCAGCACGTCGAGCCAGGCCTGGCCGCGAGCGAAGCGCGCCAGCGCCAGCGTCTTGCGGGCACGTGTCATGGCCACGTAGTACAGGCGGCGCGTGGCGTCCGCATCCTCGTTGGCGCCGCTCCGCAGCCAGTCGCCATCGAGGACCGCGACGTGATCGAATTCGAGACCCTTGGCCCGGTGCGCGGTCAGCAGCAGCAGGCCGGTCTGCCGACGGCGCGCTTCCCGGCCCCACTCGGCCAACCAGTCGAGGAAGTGGTCGAACGGCAGTTCTCCGTCGCCGGCATCGAGCGCATACTCGGCTACCGCTTCGCGCAGATAGCTCCACCAGTGCTCGGCAGGCGGCTTCGCGGGCTGCATCGCCAGCCACTGGCGGATCGTTGGTACGTCGATCAGCGCACTATCGCGCGTCCGCAACCAGCCGACCATCGTCTGCGTTTCGCGCAGACTCCAGAAGCCGTTGCTGTCTTCGTCGGCCTGCTGCACCGGAATGCCCCGCAGTTCGCAATAGCTGCGCACCGGGTCGAGTGAGCGCCAGTTGCGGGCAATGATCGCGCAGCGCGTCCAGTCCCACGCCGGCGCCAGATTTGCCAGGCGCTCGAATTCCGTGATCACGGCCAGGGCCTGCGTCCGATCGTTGTCGCCGGTCGGCAGGATCTGCACGCGCCCCTGGCCGACCGGGTCGATGCCGGCCCATTCGCCGCCGGCGGCCTGGCCCTTGCGCGCCGCATCGATGCGGATCGGGTGCGCCTGCTTCATGCGGTTTGCCGCCGGGGCGATCAGCCGGTTGGCGGCTTCGATGATGTTGGCCGTCGAGCGATAGTTGTCGGTCAGGAAAGACGGCCTGGCGGCATAGTCGGCCTCGAAGCGACGGATGAACGCGACCGAAGCGCCATTGAAGGCGTAGATGTTCTGGTCGTCGTCGCCGACGGCGAAGAGGTTGATGCGGCCGTCCTCATCGGGCCGGGTGCGGCCGGCCAGCGCCGAAATCAGTTCGTATTGTTCGGGCGCGATATCCTGATATTCGTCAACCAGAATCCAGCGGAAGCCGGCCAGCAGGCGTTCGCGCTGCAGGTCCGCTTCCTCGGGCGGCAGGTCCTTGCCCTTGAGCAGCCTGACCGCCTGTTCGATGATCTCCTTGAACCAGTCACCGTTCGTCCCTCCGCTCTGCGTGGCCAGACTGGCGCCGACCAGGCGCATGGCCAGTGCGTGCAGGGTGAGTACGGCCACGCCGCGGGCATCGTCGCCGATCAGTTCGCCGAGGCGCTGGCGAATCTGCACTGCGGCGTGGCGGTTGTAGGCGAGGGCCAGGATGCCGTGCGGGTTCTCGCGGCGGACGCGAATCAGGTAGGCGATGCGATGCACCAGCACCCGCGTCTTGCCGGAGCCGGGGCCGGCAAGGACGAGAACGTTGGTGCTTTCGCGCTCGTCGGTGACGATCTCGCGCTGTCGCCGGTTGTTCAGCACCTCGACGATGTCGTGCCACGACTGCGGCGTCGTCTGGCGCGTCAGTTCCTTGTCGCGATCGGGCAGCCAGCGGCGCATGAACTCGTCGCGTTGCAGGCTGAAGTAGTCCATCGTCAGGTGCAGCGCCTCGGCCATGGCCTTGAGTCCGCGCTGTACGTACTCGGCCATGACGTGAATCTGTACCACCTGTTCGTCATAGTGCAGCTTGAGTGGCGCGAAATCCCCCGGCATGAACTTCCGCTTCCAGTCCGGCTCCAGGCGAATCGTCATCGCCGGCCGGAAGACGGCCAGTCCCTTGTTGAGGCGGATGATTTCCTGCTCGTGCAGCCACAGCAGCGCACGGTCGAGCAGCTTGGGCGTGATCGTCCTTTCTGCCTTGAGCAGCAGATCGGCTTCCAGCGCGGCCAGCAGTTTGCCCAGCGTCGTTTCGGCCAGTTGATCGTTGCCGCGGGCGCCGGCAGGCAGACAGTCGAGCAGGTGGTCGAGCAGGCAGCCGGCAGCGGCTCGCCGGCGCCGGGCGGTGGCTTCCACGGCCGACCATTCGCGTTGCAGTTCGATGCCCAGCGATTCGACATCGACCCGCCGCAGCTTCAGGCTGCCCTGGCCGCCTTCCTCGTCGCGGCCGTCGGCGGCAAGGCTGCTCAGCAGTTGGCGCAGGCGCTCGGGCAGGGCGTCGGCGTGGCCGGCATCCTTCAGGTGCTGGTTGGCGTGGCGCAGATGGAGGATCGACGATTCGCCACGGCCCAGGTCCGGATGCTGCTCGCGCAGCAGGCCGATCAACGCCGATTCGAGTGCGGCGGCCTGCGCGAAGCGCTTCTTCGACGAGCTCTCGACGCCGACGTGGAGGTAGGCGGTCAGCGCCGTATCGTTGCTGGCCAGTCCCAGCGCCTCGAGGTCGTAGAACGCGGCGCGGACTTTCTCGGCGGAAAGCCCGGAGACGAGCATCAGTTCGTCGGTCGAGATGCCTTCATCGACCGGCGCGCCGATCAGTGCGCCGACAATCGCCAGCAGCCCTTTCCGATACTCCGGCGCGATGACCCTTTTCTCGATCTTCTTGCGCGCTTCGTCGAGCGAGGCGACGCGCAGCGAGGACGGGAAGACCTGTACCCGGTTTTCCTCGCGCGTCAGCAGCGCGGCTTCTTCGAGCCACGACACGGCGGTGCGCACGCGCGTGTCGTCGGTGGCCGAATCACGCTCGAAAGCGCCGTCTTCGTCCTCGGCGAGGATTTCGCCGGCGGTGGCGATCAGGTCTCCCTCCTTGCCGCCACCCCTGCGTTTCTTGCGGTCGAGATTGCGCAGCGAGTGCAGGATGGCCTGGATTTCCTTGCGCGACAGCCGCGAGCGCGCCGACATGCCGAACTGCCGCTCGACATCCTCGACCGTGTAGAGGAGAACGCAGCGTGCCGACTGACGGTCGCGGCCGGCGCGGCCCGCTTCCTGCAGATAGTTCTCCAGCGAACCGGGAATATCGGCGTGGATGACCAGACGCACATCGGGTTTGTCGATCCCCATGCCGAAGGCATTGGTGGCGACGATGACGCGCAGGTCGCCTTCGATGAATGCCTTTTGCGTGCTCTTCTTCGTTTCCGGCGGCAGCCGGGCGTGAAAGTGGTCGGCCGCCCAGCCTTTCTGCTGCAGAAAGCGGGAGACTTCCTCGGTCTGCTGGCGTGTCGCGCAATAGACGATGGCGCCGCCGGACAGCTCGGGCGGCAGATCGGTTTCCAGGATCTGGTGGATGTGCGAGAACTTTTCGGCCGGGCTGGTCGGGACGACGCAGAAATCGAGGTTGGCACGACTGGCGCCGCCGTTGAAGCAGCGCAGCTCGATGCCGAGCTTGTCCCTGAAATGATCCAGGATGTCGACCACCACAGCGGGTTTGGCGGTGGCGGTCAGGCAGAGGACGGGCGGGATCGCCTGATTGCCGGCCTTTTCGCGGATGAAGCGCCCGACATAGCGATAATCCGGGCGGAAATCCTGCCCCCATTTGGAAAGGCAGTGCGCCTCGTCGAGGACCCAGGCGCCGATTTCGCGTTGCGCCAGCACTTTGCGCAGCGTGCGGTTGCGCAGTTGCTCGGGGGAAACGATGAGAATGCCGATGTCGCCGAGGCGCAGGCGATCGAGCACGTCGGCGCGCTCGGGCATCGACAGCAGCCCGTTGAGTGCGGCACAGCTCCTGATGTTGCGGGCCTCCAGCCCGGACACCTGATCGGCCATCAGGGCCACCAGCGGCGAGATGACGACGGTCAGCGCACCGGTCTTGTCGAAGCGCGAGAGCGCGGGGATCTGGTAACACAGCGACTTTCCGGTTCCCGTCGGCAGAATCCCGAGGACGTGTTCGCCGCGCATCGCGGCTTCGACGATGCTCTGCTGCAGAGGCTGGCCCGCTTCGTCGGCCGGCTCCGGACGAAACTCGGCGAAGCCGAACCAGCGCACGAGTTCTTTGCGGGCATCGTGCCGTTCCCTGCACCACTGGCAGGCCGGGTCGGTGCAGGCGGTGTCGCGCAAGCGCCTGATCAGCATGCCGGCCTGCGGAAACTGATGGCACACCCATGGTGGCATCACCGAGTTGCCGCCGGCCACCGACAGCCAGGCCAGTGCGTAGGCCAGCGCCCAGCCCTGGTGGGCGGCATCGGCCACAACCTCGCCGAGCTGCGTCGCGCAGACGTGTCCGGCGAGTTGCTGGCGAATGGCGGCGAGCGCTTCGCCATCGCTCGGGCGGGCCTTGTGGCGCAAAGCCATGAAGAAGCGGTCCAGCCCCGACTTCGTCGACTTCGTGCTCTGCACGGTCGTCAGCCAGTGCCAGGCGAGGGCCAGGCTCGGCGACGCTTCGGCCAGCGCCGTTTGCTGGTCGCGGAAGACCTCGAGCGTCAGTTGCGCGTCGAGCAGCGGATCGTTCAGGCGTCCGCGCTGCAGTTGCCCGTCCTGATAATGCTTGACCAGATGGTGGTAGGGGTTGCGCGGGAAGGCCAGCGGGTTCAGCCACAGCGTGTCGACCACCGGCAACTGCAGCAGCCGCAGATCGGGCTTGGTGGCGACCAGATGCGGCAGGTCGAAAGCGATCAGGTTATGGCCGAGCAGGAAGCTGGCGCCTGCGGCGAGCGCGTCGAGTTGCTCCAGCGCGGCCAGCAGATGGCCCTGCCGGAAACGCAGCGACATCTCCGGCTGGTCACCACGAACGGCGGCAAAGCGGTGAATCCGCCCATCGCGCAGCCCGACTTCCAGGTCGATGGATAGACAGCGGGGAGCGAAACTACTCATGGGCAGCGCGAGTGGGCGTTTACGCTGCACCATCCCATGACCGTCCGATGCTCTTCTAGATCAGCGCGCCGTTGATCGAGATCACCTGGCCCGAGATGTAGGCGGCCTGATCCGAAACCAGGAAGCCGACGAGATCGGCGACTTCCTCGGGCTTGCCGGCGCGCTGCATCGGCACCAGTGTCCTGATCGTTTCGGCGTCGAAAGCGCCGTCGGCCATGCCGGTGGCGATGATCCCCGGCGCCACGGCATTGACCGTGATGCCACGGCTGGCCACTTCCAGCGCCAGCGACTTGCTCGCGGCCTGCAGCGCAGCCTTCGCCGCCGAGTAGTTGACCTGGCCACGGTTGCCGGTGATCGCCGCGACCGACGAGACGTTGACGACCCGCCCCCAGCGCGTACGGATCATCGGCAGGATCAGCGGCCGGGTGACGTTGAAGAAGCCGTTCAGGCAGACATCGATGACGCGGTCCCATTGTTCGCCGGACATGCCGGGAAAGACCGCGTCGGCATGGATGCCGGCGTTGTTGACCAGGATCTGGATCGGGCCGGCGGCGAGGAGGTCCGCCAGCACCGTCGCCGTAGGCTCGCGCTCGGTGATGTCGAAAACGACCGCTTCGGCGCTGCCGCCGCCGGCGACGATTTCGCTGACGACCGCCTCGGCCTGCGCGCGGCCGCGGTGGGCGTGTACGATCACGTGGCAGCCGTCGGCGGCCAGG
>NZ_JDSS02000037.1:33470-34043 GCF_000584955.1 Candidatus Accumulibacter vicinus | reverse complement strand
AGCGCGCGCTTCATGGCCGTCGTGCCGCGGCGACCGTGGCGGCGTCGAGGACGACGGCGGCGCGTCCGTCGACCAGGCAGCGGCCGGCGTGGCTGACCGAGAAGCGGTAGAGGAGATTGTGGCTGTCGCTCGACAGGCACTCGGCCTGGACGCTCAGTTCCCCAGGCAGGTCATCAAGCCGGGCGACGTGCAGGGTCACGCCGCGCAGGCTGGTCAGGTAGCCATGGCGAGGCCGTCCACCGGTTTCGGCAAGCAGCGCGCCATGCACGGCCATCGCCTGCGCCGCGTACTCGATGGCGTTCGCTGCGCCCAGGCGACCCTCGGCGCGCAGCGGGTTGGCCGGGTCGGTATGGCTGGTTGCGCGGCAGGAAATCGTCGTCGCCGACCAGTCGACGACCGACTCGAGCAGGCACATGCTGCCCTGGTGGGGGATATGCTCGGTGATCCAGCGGTGATCTAGCAAGGGACGCAGTCCACGCGCAGTTGCATCGGCGGCAGGTAGTCGAGGCAGACGCTGCCCCCTTCGCGCCTGGCCAGCCTGTGCAGTAGCGGCAGGCTGCGCAGCGCCGGAAT
>NZ_JDSS02000037.1:26401-33129 GCF_000584955.1 Candidatus Accumulibacter vicinus | reverse complement strand
CGTGCGCAGGCTTTCCAGTTCGCCATCGGCCAGTCTGGCGGCGGCGTCGGTGCCTGGCGTGACGGCGATGCGCGCCAGCGAGCGGACGCTCTGGAGCGGGGTCAGCAGCAGCGCCACGCCGGCGCAATCAGGGATCGGCCGCTTACGGTGCAGGGGTTCCGGATACTCGCTGTCGTAGGCGATCAGCAAGGTCGCCCATCGGTCGACGACGACTTGCGCCAGCGCATCCAGCAGGCCGGCGCCGAAGCTCGCGTCGAAGGCGCAAAGCACCTGGCACGGGGCCATCGCGCCGGTGGCGATGCCCCAGTAGCCGGCGGCGGCGTTATGCACCGAGTTGTGAAAGCGGGTCGGCGAAATCCGGCGGTCGTCGGTCGCCAATTGCTCGCACAGCGCGTGACAGTTGTGGCCATCGGCACCGGAGGCCGTGAACACCGTGGCCAGGGTGCCGACGTCGGTTTCGGCATGGGCGGCGGCTTCCAGCCCAAGTGCGAGCGCCAGCTTGACGACGCGGCTGGCGCGCCGGCGCTCGGCCGGTGGCAGAACGTTCGGCACCGGCAGCACGGAAGGCGCTGGCGTATAAGCCTGTTCGCCGCGCAGGATGGCGCAGGCGGTCGGCCAGTCCGGCATGCCGGGGGCGAGGAAGCCGACGCCGTCGACCCAGGCGGTGAGCGGAGTCTGGCTCATGCGCTGACGCCGAAAACCAGGCTGCAGTTGCTGCCGCCGAAGCCGAAGGAGTTGCTCAGTGCCCGCCGCACGCGAGCGGGGCGGGGCGTGAGCCGGTAGTCGATCGGGATCGCCGGGTCCGCTGTCCTGGTGTGCGGGCTGCCGGGCAGCAGCTCGTGCGTGAGCGCCAGCGCGCAGATCAGCGCTTCGACGGCGCCGGCGGCGCCGAGCGTGTGGCCGGTCGCACCCTTGGTCGAACTGCACGGCGTGCGCTCTCCGAACAGCGCGGCCACCGCCTGGCCTTCGGCCGCGTCATTGCTCGGCGTCGCGGTGCCGTGCAGGTTGATGTAGTCGATGTCGAAGGGGCACAGGCCAGCCGAGTGCAGGGCTGCCTCGATCGCCATGCGGGCGCCGAGGCCTTGCGGGTGCGGCGAGGACATGTGGTAGGCGTCGCTCGACTCCCCGTAGCCGAGCAGCAGCAGCGAGCCTGGGCGGGCATTCTCCGGCAGCCGTTCGAGCAGCGCAAACGCGGCCCCTTCGGCGACCGAGATGCCGTTGCGCGCCGTGTCGTAAGGCCGGCACGGCTGACTCGAGGTCAGTTCGAGCGAAGCAAAGCCGTAGAGCGTCGTCAGGCACAGGGAGTCGACGCCGCCGACCAGCGCCGCGTCGATGCTGCCGCAGGCGAGTTGGCGAGCCGCGGCCGCAAAGGCCTTGGCGCTCGACGAGCAGGCCGTGGACACCGTCATCGCCGGGCCTTCGAGGTCGAAATAATCGCGCGCGAATTCGGCCAGCGAGAAAGGATTGTGCGTGTTGCGGTAGATGAAATCGTCGGGCAAGGCGCCACTGTGCGGGTCGCGCCGGCGGTAGGCGAGTTCGGCCTGCAGGATGCCGCCGGTGCTGGTGCCGAGGAACACCCCGATGCGGTGGCTGCCGTAGCGCGCTGCCGCTGCGCGCACCCGTTCGGCCAGGCCATCGGTTTCGAGGCCGAGTTGCGCCAGACGGTTGTTCCGGCAATCGTAGCGCGCCAGCGTTGCCGGCAGTGACTGATCGTCAACCGCCGCCACTTCGCCGATCCAGGTGGCGATCGCGGTCGTTTCGAAAGCGCAGGGCGCAAGGCCACTGCTGCCCGCGCGCAGGCTTGCCAGCGTCGCAGCCAGACCGCGGCCGAGGCAGGTGGTCAGGGTGTAGGCGGAAACCAGCAAGGGGGTCAAGTGGATACTCCGGATCGTCGGAGCCGAATATTAGCAGAGGACGATTGCCAGTTGCCCACCGGTACGCGCGCCACGACGCAAGACGATACGCAACGCCAAGGACGAGCAGGGGGTGTGAACGATTACCCAGCAACCACAATCCGGAGTGTGAATGGATTAGGCGTTTCTTGCCACCTTTTGCCTGCGTTTGCGCGCGGATAACAGCCAGCGTTTCAAAGCGATGTGGATCAGGCCGATCAGGATCAACGCCACGCCGAAGTAGAACAGCGTCGGAGCCCACACCTCTCGCGGTCCGGGAGGAAGCTGGGGGCCGACGAGCCAGGGTTTCAGGAAGCCGGTCAGCGCGTTGCTGATGACGAAGGGCAAACCGATGGTCGAGAGAATATAGGTGAGGCGCTGGGTTTCCAGCGTGCTGGCAGTACGGATGGCGTCTTCCAGTTGAGAAACGCGGGTGTGCAGGTTCTTGATGGCATCACCGACGCACCAGCGGGTTTCCAGTGCGGCCCGGAAGGCACGCACGTCGGCCCAATGGCTGCCGGGCTGATATTGGTAGCCGGCCTCGGTCAGGCGGCTGCGGAGGGTGGCGAGATCACCCAGCACGGCAGCGGTAGGACGAGGTTTCCTGCCCGAGGTGCGCTCTTCAAACAGGGCGTCCAGCGCCCTCCCCACGTCGCGTCCGGTGCCGAGGGTCTGGAATACCCGCTCGAACTCTTCAACAAGCTGCGATAAGCGGAGACGTTCGGTGCGCCAGTCGTCGAATACCAGGGCGCCTTGATCGTGGAGGATGGCAAAGCCGCCGTGCAGGGGCAGCACGTTGAACTCGTCCGGCACGGGCAGGTCCTCGACCTTGATCGCCTGCTGTTCGTCCTGGCGGGCGATGAGGGCAGCCAGATAACGCTGTACGCTCGGCAGGTCGAACAGCGCGCCCGACTGGGCGGCGTTCGGGAGCCAGCGCATCCCCAGGAGGAACTTGGTCGTGCTGTCGCCGCCGTCATGACGATAGGTTTTTCGCGCACAAGCCTCGATCGGGATCGGCGAACCGGCGTGCAGGGCGTCTTCGACGCGCAGGCGTCGCAATGGACTGTACACCCGCCAAAGGGCATTGACGACATCGGGCCAGGTCAGCCGGCTGCCCAGACGACCGTCCGGCAGGCGGCGAGGCGCCGCGAGCAGGGTGTGGCGGCCGTGGTCGTCCCACCAGGGTTGGGTGAACCCGGTGCCGGCCGGATAGCTGGCAATCGGACGGGCATTCTCGGTGGGACGCTGGTCTGCCCAGCGTTCGTTTTCCAGCCGTTCCAGTTCCCGCCACAGATCCGGCAGGTTGATGCCGGTCAGGGGGTTGACCGACACCACCATGTCATCACCGGCGCCGGCCATGCGCGGGTCCGGACGGTAGACGCCCATCACGGCGAAACCCTGCCCCGTGGGGCTGTGGCTGCGATCCAGCCGGGCGAACAGCTTGCGGGCGCCGCTGGGCCAGGTTTCCACCGTGAGGTAGGCATCCACCAGCACATCTTTGCGCGGTTCCGGACCGGCCATCGGTACCAGCAGTTGCAGGCAGGTAGAGCGGGGCAGCGAACGCAGATAATTCTGTTCTTCATTGCGCAACAGCGCGGCGGCGCGGCGATAGGCTTCCAGTTCCCACATTTCCGGCACGGCGTCCGGCGCGATGTCTTGCAGCAGCAGGGCGGTGGTGAACTGTAGCGCCTCGCGCCAGGCACCAGCGAAATCGTAGCTGCGACCTGTTTCTGACGGCAGCGGGGCAAAATGGCTGTGGGACAGGGCAGCCAGCAGCGCCGCCCAGGAAGTGTGCGGATTGTCGGCGACCATTCCCGTCAGTTCCCAGCGTCGCACGGCGGCGACCCAGCGCGCGACCTCGGGCCGGTCAAACGATTCCGCCGGCACCCCGTTCATGACGGCGAGCCAGAACAGGAGCGCGAGCACCGAATCGGGAGAAGCGTCTTCAATCACCAGGGTGAGTTCGCCCAGTCGCCGACCCAACTCCGTGCCCTTTCCCCACACGGCCCGCCAATGCGCTGCCAGTTCCGGTGGCGGATTCAGGACCATTTCGGTGACTGTGGACGGGTCTGCCGCGACGCCGAAACGCTCGGCCAGGCCTTTGTTGTTCAGACAGACGCCGGGATGTTCGACCGCTTGTTCGCGGCTACCCCAGGCACCGACGCCGATCAGGATCTGGTTCGGTTCTGCCCGGCGGCGAAGCGGATCGGGTTCGATTTGCCAACAGGGTTCGGCAATGCTCGTCCGTTCCTGAGCGAGCCATCTCTTGAAGGCATGGAGAAAGGCTTGAAGCAGCATGGAAGCTCCGATTGTGGTGGAAAACGCGGTCGGCTTGATGGCATTGGCCGTGAGTCATCGCGCATCCACGGGTGCAAGGCAAGCTGGCGGCGCGCTTGCTGAAAAGCCAGGTGTGCAACGAGGCAGCGGCAGGCTATGATGCGTCGCGTCCGACCATTCGATCACTGGAGATGCCATCATGCTTTCGATCCTGAACCTGCTCCTTGTCGTGCTCGCCCTGCTGGGTCCAGCGAGCGCCCTGGCTGCCGACAACGACCCGTACGCAGCGGATCGCCAGGCGCTGATCAGGATTTTCCGGGAAATAGAGGCGAGCATCAACGCTCAGGATGTCGACCGGATGGTCGCACAGATGGCTCCCGAGGCGACGGTGACCTGGCTGAACGGCGAGGTTTCGCGCGGGCACGCCGAGATCAAGGCTTACTACCATCGCATGGTCAAGGGCGAGCAGCGTATCCTCGACCGTTATCTCACCACGGCCAAGATCGGCGCTTCGGCTCATTTTTTCGGTCACGGCGAGGTCGCGGTCGCCGACGGGACGATGGTGGATGAATTCTTTCCGGTGGCCAGAGGCCCTTTCACCCTGAATTCGAACTGGACCTCGACCTCGGCGAAAATCGATGGACAGTGGAAAGTGGTGTCGATGCACCTGTCGTCAAACGTGTTCACCAATTCGCTGATCGCCGAAGCGAAAGAGGCCATCTGGTGGGCGGCGGGCGGCGCCGGACTCGCCGGTCTGGTGCTGGGAGGGTTGATCGGCAGGATGCGGCGGCGCAGTTAACGGTCATGACTTTGCAAGACACCCCTGATCATGAAAGTCATGACCGTTTCCCTCTCCCCCGACCCCTCCCCCGCAAGTGGGGAGGGGGGATTCGTGAGTCGCTGACGCGACTTTCACATTAACGGATATCCGCCTTCGTGAGCCGCTGACGCGACGTTTACATCAACTGGCCCAGCCGAATTGCAACAGGTAGTAGAAGGCTGGCGCCGAAAGGCAGAGCGAGTCGAGTCGATCAAGCATTCCGCCATGTCCGGGAATCAGGCTGCCCCAGTCCTTGATGCCGCGGCTGCGCTTGATTGCCGACATCGCCAGGCCCCCGAGAAAGCCGAGCAGGGTCAGCAGCAGCGAGATCAGCGCTGCCTCGGGAACGGTGAACGGCGTCATCGATGCCAGCCAGGTGCCGAGAACGCTGGCAGTGACGATGCCGCCCACAGTCCCTTCGACCGTTTTCGCCGGCGAGAGCCGGGGGGCGATCGCGTGCCGACCGGCGAGCTTTCCCCAGAGATATTGCAGCACGTCGCTCGACTGAACGACCAGCAACAGAAACACCAGCAGGTAGCCATTGTGATCCGGATGGCCGCTGATCGGCAAGTTCAGCAGCGCCGGGATATGCGAGACCGAGAACACGCAGATCAGCAGTCCGCCCTGCAGCGTGCGCACGTGCCGCCGGCAGTCGCCGCTGTCTGCCGCGCGCAGGGTGGTCAGCAGCGGCAGGCCGATGAGCACCAGACAGGGGATGAAGCTGCCGTAGAGCGCGTAACTGCCATTCCAGACCAATAGATACTGCAGTGGCACGACGAACACGAAACTCCCCACTCGCAGCGTTTTCGGGATCATGCCGGAGGGTTCGCCGGCCAGGAATTCGTGCAGTGCGGCCAGGGAAGCCAGGCCGAACAGCAGGGTCACGCCGCTGCGGCCCGCACACATGGCCAGTCCGAACAGGACGGCCATCACCCACCAGGCATTGATGCGGCTGTTCAGATTATCGATGGCGGCATGGGTCTGGCGCCGGGCGACTCTGAACTTGAGCACCCGTCCGAGCAGCGAAGCGACGATCAGGACCGTGCCGATACCGGCGATCAGTGGCCAGGCCTCGTCTGGAAGTGTCGGGAGCAGGTGGCTCGTCATCCGCTCACGATTTCGGCTGCGGATACTGCTGCTGCCAGCGGCGAAGCAGATCGATCTGGGGACGACCGAGGACCACGGCCGGACGCGCCTTGCGCACCTGTGCAGCGGCTTCTTCAGGCGTTGCGGCGATCCCCGCACGCAGCAGCCAGGCCGCGGCCACCAGCGCACTGCGTGCGAAGCCCAGCGCGCAGCAGACGAGCACCGGACCGGCGGCACGCGCTGCAGCGATGGCCGCCGATGCACGCTCGATCTGTTCCAGGCTCGGCGGCACCAGATCGAGCATCGGGATGACCGTATGGCGCAAGGCCGGCGTCGGACAAGGCAGTTCGGCGCAGACATCGATGATCGCCGTAATGCCGAGACGCTGCCCTTCGGCTGCTGTCGGCAGCCGGCCGAGCAGGACACCCGCTGTGACCGGATCGGCCATCGCGAGCTGACGGGTCCACCAGCGCGAGTTCAGCCAGGCGCAGAGCAGATAGGGCCCGAGCAGACAGCGCACGGCAAGCGGCAGCGAACCGTCAGCGCGTTTCCCGAAGGCGTCGGCGTCGAACAGGAGGTAGATCGCGGCGACCAGCGCCAGCGCGCCGGACAACCAGAGCAGCCACAGCCAGGCACCGCCACGGTAGGTGGCC
>NZ_JDSS02000037.1:21483-26073 GCF_000584955.1 Candidatus Accumulibacter vicinus | reverse complement strand
CGCCAGGCCGCCCACAGCCAGCGCCGCCGCCGCGTAGGCCAGCGCCAGATGCCACCGCGATCGCTCGCAGTGCAGGGCGGCACGGCGCAGCGGTGATCTGGCGTCGGTCGGAAACACCCACACCACGAAGCAGCCGAGCCACAGTCCGGTCGGAACGTCGAAGAAATGGTGTTGCCAGGTGGTCAGCACCGACACCCCGATCAGCAGGGCCACACCTACGACCAGCGCCTGGCAGGCGCGGGGCACGGCGCGCAGATACGGTTCGAGCAGCACCACGAGCAGGGCGATGTGTAGCGATGGCGCCTGGTTGTAGGGCTGGTCGAAGCGCATCAGGGCAGCGAACATCCAGCCGAATGCGCCGCTCACTTCGCCACGCTCGAAAGTGCAGCGCAAGGGGAAGAGCAGGAAGCTGCCGACGGCGATCAGTTGCGTCAGCAGCAGACGCCGGGCGTGTGTGTCGAGCTGGCGCCGTGTCGTGCACAGCAGCAGTGAAACGCCATAGAGCAGGTCGATCAGCCAGTACGGAACGATGGTCCAGGGCAGCAGCGGAATATGGCGCTCCCAGGCGAAGACGATGAAGCCGACCTCCGGTCGCTGGCTGCTGACCCAGGTCGCAAAGCCGTAGCTGGCGAAGAAGAATGGCCCCAGGAACAGTAGCCAGGCCAGTGCCCTGCGCCAGGGACGGGCTTCGGCTGCGGGTCCGGCGGGGCTTTCGCTGCGGTGCGGGCTCAATTCCGGCGGGCGAGTGAGACCGTGAACATCCCCCAGTCGTCGATCCATTGCTCGATCTTCGTAAAACCCGCGGCGCGCACCAGTTCGTCCAGTTCGGCCTGGGTGCGGCGGCGCATCACCCAGGCCTGGTGGCCGCGATGACTGGTGAGCGTGCGCGCGATCAGCTCGATCTGCGGATGCCAGGGTTGGCCGGTGTAGACCAGGTAAGCGCCGGTGTCGACAGCCCGGGCCAGGCCGCGCAGCGAACGCATCACCGGTTCGTTGTCGGAGAAGAGTTCGTAGAGGCCCGAAACGATCACCAGATTCGGTCTTGGCGTCAGTGCAGCGAGCGCTGCTTCGTCGAAAGCGTCCGCGGTTTCAAAGCGGGCGATGTCATCGAGTTGCCTGGCAGTGATCAGGGCCCGCCCCTGGCGGACGTTCAGGTCACTGAAATCACGCAGGACGATCGATTGCGGGCGCTCCGGCAACTGCGCGACGGCGTCAAGGACGTAACGTCCATGACCGGCGGCGGGATCAGCGATGCGAAGTGCCTGGCCGTCGTCCCGGAGTCCGTTTGCAGCCAAGGCAATCGCCTGCAGCAGGTGGGCTCTCCGCACTCGCACGCCGCGCCAACCGATCGAATCGAGGTAGCCACGATCGATCAGCCGGCCGATCATCAACCGGCCGCTGGCCTGGTTCAGGTAGACGTAGTCGAGGCTGCTGCCGGAATCGAAGCCGGTCGTCAGACCGATCCGGATACCGTCCGAGAGGCGACCCAGGGTGCGCATCGCCAGGCGAGTCAGGGCGAAATGGAGGGCGCGCGGCGAGACGGGCGGCAGCGGCTGACCAAGACGGATCTCCTCGTCGCGCGTATGGCCGTCGCGATGCGCCTGCAGCAGCGAATCGTTGGCCAGGGGGGCGCTGAACAGGCGCGCGATGAAGGCGCGGATCCGGTCGATGGCGAGCTTGCGATCGCGTTCTCCGAGCGTGTCGTGGAGGAAGTCGGGGAGCAGGTGGCGCTCCTTGACCGGCGAGCCCAGTCGTTCGAAGAAGCGGTCCTGTGGCGCGCGCTGCACGACCCAGTCCTTGCCGGAGATCAGCAGTTGCAGCGGCAGACGGATCGCGGCGGCATCCGCGACGATCCGGTCGGCCGCGTCGTAGAGACCGAGCAGAACACGCGCCGAAATGGCCCGGGTGACCAGCGGATCCTCGTCATAAGAACGCACGCGCTCGGGATCGTGGGTCAGGAATTTGGCCTTCACATAGGAGGTGATGAAAAAGTTGCCGAACAGTCGCTGCAGCAGCCTCAGCCCCGGCCGCGCCAGGGGAACATAGAGCTTGACCTGGAATGCTGGAGCGGTCAGCACCAGGCAGCGGATCTGCGGGGCGTAG
Source organism: Candidatus Accumulibacter vicinus (assembly GCF_000584955.1). Classification (NCBI taxonomy): domain Bacteria; kingdom Pseudomonadati; phylum Pseudomonadota; class Betaproteobacteria; genus Candidatus Accumulibacter; species Candidatus Accumulibacter vicinus. Next base: position 23,970 of record NZ_JDSS02000037.1, on the reverse strand, counting down.
TCGTGCGCCCAGGTCGCGGCCAGGACGGCGCCGACGCTCTGGCCGACGACGGCAAGATGGCTGCTGGCGATGGCGTAGCCGTCGCTGACGTGCCGGACGAAACGGTCGAGGTCCTTGACCAGGGCGGCAAAGCTCGGACTGTCGCCGCGTTTGCCCGGCGAGCGGCCGTGCCCACGCGCATCCCAGGCGAACATCGCGAAATCATCGAGTCCGAGTTCGTCGACGACATGCTGCAGTCGCCCCGAATGTTCGTGGCCGCGGTGGAGCAGCAACACCGCCCGGTCAGCGCTGGCGGCACCGACCGGCGGCCAGTAGCGGTAGAACAGCGTCGTGCCATCGTGAGTGGTGAATTGTTTTTCCTGCGCGACACGCATCCTGGTGGGTCTCCGATGGGTATTCCGGTTGATATTTCTATTGATCCTTGCCGGTGCCTTCTGCGACGACGCCGTGCCTGACCCGGTTGACGATGGTCATCAGCAACAACAGCACGACCAGCGCCATCACGGCCGACAACCACGCGCCGGGCGCGACGCCGGTGCCGAGCAGCAGTCCGAGCAAGCCAAAAACCAGCGCCCGGTCACTCTTGCCCATCGGTCCGTCATTGCAGCGACGGTGACCGCTCATCGCTCCCAGCACCCCGGCCATCTCGGAGGCATTCGCCAGACAGATCACCCCCACGGTGAGCGCGATGCCCACTTCGGGAAGAAAGGCAAAAGGCAGGTACAGTGCCGCATCGGAGAGCAGATCCGACAGTTCGTTGAGGTAGGCGCCGAGTGTCGAGGCTTGACCAAATTCACGGGCGAGCATGCCGTCGATCGCATTCAGCGCCATACGCAACAGAAACCACAGCGGCAACAGCAGAAACCATTGCAGGTGCCCGCTGTGCGCGGCGAGGGCAAGACCGCCTCCAAGCAGCAGCGAAGCGGCGCAGGTGCCTGCGGTCACCTGGTTGGCACTCAGACCCAGCCCGTGCAGGGCGCGTGCGGCAGGGCGCAGCAAGGCCTGGAAGCGGGGTTTCAGGGCATAAAGACTCATCAACACAGGAGCGGAAAGCGAAATGCTCAGGATGATAGCTCAAGATTGATTGGATCAAAGTGGTGGAGAGGCGGCAGTCTCTGACCTGGTGGCTGACAGCGGCGACAGCGGTGTGACATAATCCCCGCACTTGCCTGCCGATGCGGGCCGAACTTCTTCGGATGATCCATCAATGCCGCAGACCTTGTACGAAAAACTTTGGCAGGACCACGTCGTCCATCAGGAGGCCGACGGAACCGCGCTGATCTATATTGATCGCCATCTGGTGCACGAAGTGACCAGCCCACAGGCCTTCGAGGGTCTTCAGCTGGCTGGCCGCAAGCCCTGGCGCGTTTCTTCGATCGTCGCTACCGCTGATCACAACACGCCTACCGATCACTGGGATCGGGGCATCGAGGATCCCGTTTCGCGCCTGCAGGTCGAAACGCTCGACGCCAACATTCGTGCGGTCGGTGCGCTCGCCTATTTTCCATTCAGGGATCCGCGCCAGGGGATCGTTCATGTCGTCGGCCCGGAAAGCGGTGCGACCTTGCCGGGCATGACGGTCGTCTGCGGCGACTCGCACACCAGCACGCATGGCGCATTCGCGTGCATGGCGCACGGCATCGGCACCTCCGAGGTCGAACATGTTCTGGCCACGCAGTGCCTGCTCCAGAAGCCGTCGAAAACCATGCTCGTGCAGGTGGATGGGAGGCTCGCCAAGGGGGTGACAGCGAAGGACGTGGCGCTGGCGATCATTGGTCAGATCGGCACTGCCGGCGGCACTGGTTATGCCATCGAGTTCGCCGGGAGCACGATTCGCGGCTTGTCGATGGAAGGTCGGATGACACTCTGCAACATGGCCATCGAAGCCGGCGCACGCCTGGGTCTGGTAGCGGTCGACGAGGTCACGATCAATTATCTGCGTGGGCGTCCCTTTGCGCCGCAGGGGGCGCGCTGGGAACAGGCCGTTGCCACTTGGCGCGGCCTGCACAGCGATGCCGACGCTCGCTTTGATCGCGTTGTCGAGATCTCGGCTACGGGTATCCGGCCGCAGGTGACCTGGGGGACTTCGCCCGAAATGGTGGTGTCGATTGATGCCAGTGTGCCGGATCCGGCCAATGAAGCCGATCCGGTTAGGCGCGAAGGCATGGAACGGGCATTGCGCTACATGGGTTTGCGCCCCAGGCAGCCGATCCGGGAGATCAGACTCGACAAAATCTTCATCGGTTCGTGCACCAATTCGCGAATCGAGGACTTGCGGGCTGCCGCCGAGGTGGTTCAGGGCCGAACCATCGCCGGCAACATCCGGCTGGCGATGGTGGTTCCGGGTTCGGGACCGGTCAAACAGCAGGCGGAGCAAGAAGGGTTGGACAAGGTTTTTCTCGCTGCCGGGTTCGAGTGGCGAGAGCCCGGCTGTTCGATGTGCTTGGCGATGAATGCTGACCGCCTCGAAGCGGGTGAGCGTTGTGC
>NZ_JDSS02000037.1:17037-21458 GCF_000584955.1 Candidatus Accumulibacter vicinus | reverse complement strand
GTGCTGGGCGTTGGCAACATCCTGTTGAGTGATGAGGGACTGGGTGGCACGGAGACGCCATGAACAGTCTGACCTGGAGACTGCTGATGGTCTGCAACACGATACAAGGGTTGGGCCGGGATATTGAAAAAGGCGGCCAGGCCATCGAGCGGGCTGCCAGGTAGGGCGCCCGGACAAGGAGAAGCATGGACAAATTCGTTTCCCTCGAAGGGCTGGTGGCGCCCCTCGATCGGGCCAATGTCGACACCGACGCCATTATTCCCAAGCAGTTCCTGAAGTCGATCAAACGTTCGGGTTTCGGTCCGAATCTGTTCGACGAATGGCGTTATCTCGATCCCGGCGAGCCCGGCAAGGATCAGTCGGCGCGGCTGCTCAACCCGGATTTCGTTCTCAATCAGCCCCGCTATCAGGGGGCGCAAATCCTGCTGACGCGCCAGAACTTCGGTTGCGGCAGTTCGCGCGAACACGCGCCCTGGGCGTTGCTCGACTTCGGCTTTCGCGCGCTGATTGGCGAGAGCTTTGCCGACATCTTCTACAACAACTGCTTCAAGAACGGTATTCTGCCGATCGTATTGCCGGCTGCCGAAATCGATGCCCTGTTTGCGCTGGTCGAGGCCCACCCGGGCTGTCGGCTGGTGGTCGACCTCGAGCAGCAACAGGTATGTCGTCCGGATGGCAAGGTGCTGCCGTTTGCCGTGGACTCTTTCCGGCGCGAGTGCCTGCTCAACGGCTGGGATGATATCGGGCTGACCTTGCGCCATGCTGATCTGATCAAGGCTTTTGAAGACCAACGACGTATCGAGCAGCCCTGGCTGTTCGCCTGAGGAATCGGAAATGAAAATTTGTGTTCTTCCTGGAGACGGCATCGGCCCGGAAATCATCGCCGAAGCGGTGCGTGTTCTGCAGGCACTCGAACTCGGCTGCGAGATGGAGGAAGGGCTGCTCGGCGGATGCGCCGTCGATGCCACCGGTGAACCCTACCCGCAGGCGACACAAGCGTTGGCCCAGCAGGCCGATGCGGTGTTGCTGGGTGCTGTCGGTGGCCCGCAATGGGACAGCCTGCCGCGCGCGCAGCGCCCGGAGCGGGGTTTGCTCGGCATTCGCCAGCAACTGGGCCTCTTTGCCAACCTGCGCCCAGCCATCCTTTATCCGGAACTGGCCAACGCTTCGTCACTTAAACCCGAAGTGGTGGCCGGTCTGGATATCCTGATCGTTCGTGAACTGACTGGCGACATTTATTTCGGGCAACCGCGCGGCATCGAGATGCGCGTGCTGGATGGTCGGCAGGAACGTTTCGCGTTCAACACCATGCATTACAGCGAAAGCGAGATTCGCCGCATCGTACGAGTTGCTTTCGAGGCAGCACGCAAGCGCAACCGGAAGCTGTGCTCGGTCGACAAGATGAACGTGCTCGAGACCACCCAGCTCTGGCGTGACGTGGCCACTGAAACGGCGGCCGAGTATCCTGATGTCGAACTCAGCCACATGCTGGTCGACAATGCGGCAATGCAGCTGGTGCGTAAACCTTTACAGTTCGACGTGCTGGTGACCGGTAACCTGTTCGGCGATATCCTGTCGGATGAAGCAGCGATGCTCACCGGTTCGATCGGCATGCTGCCTTCGGCTTCGCTGGATGCGAACCACAAGGGCTTGTACGAGCCTTGTCACGGTTCGGCTCCGGACATCGCCGGTCGCGGTCTGGCCAATCCCCTGGCGACGATTCTCTCTGCAGCCATGATGTTGCGTTACACCTTCGCGCAGGAGTCGGCGGCCTTGCGTATTGAAAATGCGGTCAGGAAAGTGCTGGCACAGGGTTACCGAACGGCTGACATCCACGAGCCAGGGATGCAGAAGGTGGGTACACGCGCCATGGGCGATGCCGTACTGGCGGCGCTTTGAATGAATCAGTAGATTGTGGAGGAACGCTCGAATGAGGAAACTTGGTCTGGTGGGTTGGCGCGGCATGGTGGGATCGGTCCTGATGCAGCGGATGCTTGAAGAGGGTGATTTCGAACAGGTCGATCCGTTCTATTTTTCGACTTCATCGGTCGGAAGCAAGGCGCCCGTGCTGGCCGGCAAGGATGCCGGAGTCTTGCAGGACGCGATGTCGATCGATGCACTGAGCCGGATGGACCTGATCATCACCTGCCAGGGGGGCGACTACACCAAGGAAATCTTCCCTCGGCTGCGTGCCGCCGGCTGGCAGGGGCACTGGATTGATGCGGCGTCCACCTTGCGCATGCACGACGACGCGGTGATCATTCTCGATCCGGTGAACCTCGACGTGATCAAGAACGCACTGGCCCAGGGCGGCCGCAACTGGATCGGCGGCAACTGCACGGTTTCGCTGATGCTGATGGGCATTGGCGGCCTGTTACGACAGGATCTCGTCGAATGGGTCAGCGCCATGACCTATCAGGCAGCGTCCGGGGCCGGAGCACAGAACATGCGTGAACTGCTGCAGCAGATGGGTGCGCTGCATGACGCAGTACGGGCCGAACTGGCCGAGCCGGCTTCGGCAATTCTCGAGATTGATCGCAAGGTTGCAAAGAGCATGCGCTCGCCGGATTTCCCGACTCGGAACTTTCGCAACACCGCACTGGCCGGCAGCCTGATCCCGTGGATCGATGTGCCGGTCGAAGGCGGTCAGTCGAAGGAAGAGTGGAAAGGCGGTGCCGAATGCAACAAAATCCTCGGTCGTCCGGCCTTTCGCACTCCGGGCAGCATCCCTGTCGATGGTCTGTGCGTGCGTATCGGCGCGATGCGTTGTCATGCGCAGGGTTTGACCATCAAGCTCAAGCGCGATGTGCCGTTGACTGAGCTGGGCGAGATCATTGCACAGGCCAATCCGTGGGTGAAAGTGGTTCCCAATGAACGCGAGATCACCGAGAGGGAGCTGACGCCGGCCGCGGTCACCGGAACCCTGACCATCCCGGTGGGTCGTTTGCACAAGCTGGCAATGGGACCGGAATATCTTGGCGCCTTCACGGTGGGGGATCAGTTACTCTGGGGTGCGGCCGAGCCGCTGCGCCGAATGCTCCGTATTCTGCTGGATGACTGATTGCATGACCGGGTACTGGAACCCGGTTTTTCACCTTGTCGAGACCTTTGAAGCAGAAGAATGTTTAGCTTGCATGGCTAAGTTCATGATGTTATTTTAATTATCGATGTGGATGCTCAGGGATGCGCCGTGGCCAAGAAAATGAATGACACAACCGCTAATTTCCGACTACAAGCTTCGGCATGGGCAGTCGCGTCATCGTTGGCGCTGGCGGCTTTGCCACTCGCCAGTGAAGCTGCCGGGCTTGGCAAGATCACCGTCTTCTCTGCTCTCGGTCAGCCTTTGCGCGCCGAGATGGAGGTCTTCGCCACCCGCGAGGAACTCGCGGGAATGAAGGCACAACTCGCCTCCCAGGAGGCCTTCAAACAGGCGGGTGTGGACTATGCGCCGGCCTTGTCCGGCGTAACCCTGAGCATCGACAAGCGCCCGAACGGTCAGCCGATCATCAGATTGACTTCAACCCGGCCGATCAACGAACCATTCGTCGATTTGCTGCTTGAACTCAACTGGCCAACCGGCCGCCTGATTCGCGAGTACACCTTTCTGCTCGATCCGCCCGAATTCGCTGCCAAAACCGCTGCTGCGACACCAGCAATCGTCAGGCCGCTCGCGGAAGCCAGGCCGCCGGTCGAAACGCGAGCGCTGGAGGAGCGGTCGAGGAGCGCCGCGCCTTCCAGGTTGCGGACCCGTGAGCCGGTGCAGCCGGCTGTGGACGGCGGTGCCACCTACGAAGTCAAGCGCGGGGAAACACTGAGCAGGATCGCGAGTGAACTCCGGCCTGAGGGCGTTTCTCTGGACCAGATGCTGCTCGGGCTCTTTCAAGCCAATCAGAATGCGTTCGACGGTGGCGACATCAACCGCCTGAAGGCGGGCAAAATTCTTTTGATACCGGACAAAGCGACTCTGGAAGCCATTCCGAGGAGCGAGGCCAAGACCGTCATCGTTGCACAATCGTCGAATTGGGGGGCTTATCGTCGGAGACTCGCCACCGTCGCCGCGGATGTCCCTGGCAGAGAAGAGGGTGCCAGGCAAGCAGCCGGCAGGATCACCACCAAGGTTGAGGACCGTGCTGGATCTGCTGCCGAACCCAAGGACCAGCTGAAAGTATCCAAAACCGATCTCCCCGGCACCAAACCCCTGCCAGCCGCCAAGCGCACAGACGAAGATCTGATTGCCAAGGAGAAGGCGCTCAAGGATGCCAACGAACGCTTGGCAAGCCTCGAGAGGAATGTTGCGGAACTGCAGCGGCTGGTGGAACTGAAGAGCCAGAACCTGGCGGATCTGGAGCGACAGTCTGCTGCCAAGGCCGCGCCAGCGGCCGAAGTGAAGAAGATGCCGGAAGCAGCCGCCTCGTCGGCAC
>NZ_JDSS02000037.1:0-16685 GCF_000584955.1 Candidatus Accumulibacter vicinus | reverse complement strand
TGCCGACTCCGGCGGCCGCGCCGCCAACGTCGGCAGCCGCCCCTGCGGTTCCTGCGAAGCCCATGGAATCGCCGGTAGAGGTGAAACCGGCGGAAACCGTGGCCAAGCCCGAGGCCGTCACGCCCATGCCGGAGGCCGCCAAACCCGAGGTCAAGGCAGAAGTGCCTCCGGCCGCAACGCCCAAGCCGGTCGAGATGCCGAAAGCCAGACCTGTTCCACCGCCGCCGGAAGAGCCCGGTTTTATCGAATGGTTGCTCAGCAGTACGGCCTCCCTGGCAGCGGGGGGTACCCTCATCGCGCTTCTCGCCGCTTACTGGCTCGCCAAACGTCGTCGCGCCGGTGACGGCGGGATGCCGCTTGATGACAGCAGTGCCCTGACGCCCGTGCAAGACAGCGTCGCGCCCAAGTCGGTATTCCACGCTACCGGCGGACAGACTGTTGATACCACCCATTCGGCACCACAAACTGATTTCAGCCAGGCCGGTCCGGGCAGCATTGATACCGATGAAGTTGATCCGGTCGCTGAAGCTGATGTCTACATGGCGTACGGCCGTGACGCCCAAGCCGAGGAGATTCTTCTCGAGGCAAAACAGAAGGATCCCAGGCGCTACGCCATCCACCTGAAGCTGCTTGAGATCTATGCGGGTCGCAAGGATCCCGGACCCTTTGGCGTGCTCGCCACTGAACTGTTCAACGCCACCGGAGGAGTCGGTGCGGACTGGGAGAAAGCAGTGGCAATGGGTTTCCAGCTTGATCCCGGGAATCCGCTCTTTGGTGCGGCCGGACAGACTGAAGTTCGTTCTGTCGAACCTGCAACTGCCATCTTCGTTGCCCAGGAACCCTTTCAGAACACGCTGACCAGACCGGAACTGATCCAGGCGATGGCCACTGCCACTGCCGCGGCGGGCGTAGCAGGGCGGCCGGAAGCGGCCTTGACGAACGAGGTGCAGGAAGCAGAGCCGGAGCCGGTCTCTCTTGCGGATCTGGATTTCGACCTTGGCCGCAGCGAGCCCCGTTCAGCGCCGTCCGATGTCGCTGACGATGCCTACCTGGAAGCCACTCTCGCCTACCCGAGTCCTGCCAAAGAGGAGACGCTCGATTTTGATCTGGCCGCTTCCCTGCCGAAGGCCGAGTTGCCGCCAGAGGAAGACACGCAGGAGGTGCAACTGGTGGATGACGCCAGTGCGCTGGAGGTCACCATGCTGGTGGCTTCAGAATCGCAGCCGGGTGCCGGCCTTGATTTCGAGTTTGATCTGGGAGCCGATCTGTCTGACGAGGCGCCCGCAGATGAACGGATACTGGCACAAGCCGAGCCGGAACAGACCCTTGACATCGGGTCCGCAGGCACCGAAGCGCTGGAGTTCGACATCGCGCTGACGGATTCTACCGTGCTCGGCGATGCCATGCAGCGTGCAGGATTTGACCTGTCGGCGATCAACCTTGATCTGGCCGGCGGCGAGGCCCCCGCCAAGGAAGCTCCCAAGACAGCGGGCAGCGGTGCAGGCGATTTCTCCTTCGAGGAGGAAGAGGATACCCTGGTCAATCCCGGTTTTTCGATGGAAGTGACCGATACCGGGGTAGACGCGCCGTTTGGTTCGCTGGTCGATATGACGATGGCTCCCGACATCACCTCCAGCGAAGAGGTGGCCACCAAGATCGACCTAGCCAAAGCCTATCAGGAAATGGGTGACCTGGAAGGAGCGCGTGAACTCTTGCAGGAAGTCGTCAATGAGGGCGATGCGGCACAGCGGGAAGTGGCGCTCAGTCTCCTTGGCGGGATACGCGAGTAGCGGGCGTCCGGTTGTAGGCACCCCCCAGGGCAATCAGTCGTTCCCTGGACACGAAAGGTCGGAAGCTGTCGTGCATCCAAGCACCTGTCTGGTCGTCTGGCTCCTGGTATTGGTGGCCATTCAAGGTCTCGATGGCTACCTGCTGATGGCTGCCCTGCTGATCTTGCCGCTCTTCGGAGGACGGGCTCTGCGACATTGCGGGCAACTCATTCGGGGTGCGCGCTGGCTGTTGCTGTCAGTGTTTGTCATCCTTGCCTGGGGCAGTGCTGGCGATCCCGCATGGACCGGCGCGATGGCACCCAGTCACGAGGGGCTGGTGGATGCCTCGACGCATGTCGGACGCTTGCTGCTGGTGTTGATGGCGGTCGCGGTGCTGCGTGCGCGGATGCCCGTCGCCGATCTGCTGACGGCCACACATCGCCTGCTCGAGCCGCTTCGTCGCTGCGGACTTGATGCTGATCGTGGTCTTGTTCGGCTGTTGTTGGTTTTGCACTATCTTGAGACGATGCCACGGCCACGCGACTGGCGCCAGCTGCTCGAACTGCCGGCAAGTGGTCACTGCGAGGCATTCGAACTCGCCGACCGCCGACTCTCCAGCCGGGACTACTGGATCATGATTGTTGCCGTCGCAGGGATCCTCCCGCTCGTCTGCTATTGGCAGGCGTGAGGAATGAGAATTGCCCTGGCTGTCGAATACGACGGTGGCGGTTTTCGCGGCTGGCAGAAGCAGCCGGGTGGGGGGACTGTTCAGGACGCCCTGCAGGATGCCTTGCAGCAGTTTGCCACGGTGCCGGTACAGGTGGTTTGCGCCGGGCGTACCGATGCCGGTGTGCATGCAACCGGGCAGGTGGTGCATTTCGATACCGATCTTGATCGATCAATGTATGCCTGGGTGCGCGGAGCCAACACGTTCCTGCCGGCGGCCGTGGCCGTCCGTTGGGCGCAGGCCGTCCCTGGCGATTTTCATGCGCGCTCTTCGGCGTATGCCCGACATTACCGCTACCTGCTGATCAACCGGCCGCATCGGACCGGTGCCTGGCACGGTCGAGTGGGTTGGTATCATCATCCGCTCAACCTGGCGCAGATGCAGGCGGCGGCGGAGCAGTTGCTCGGGGAGCGCGATTTTTCCGCTTTCCGTGCGGCCGAATGCCAAGCCAAATCGCCGGTGAAAATCATGCACCGAGCCGATATACGACGTTTCGGCGATTTGCTGGTCTTTGATTTCGAGGCTTCCGCCTTCCTTCACCACATGGTGCGTAACCTGGTCGGCAGTCTGGTTGCAGTGGGTCAGGGCAAGCATCCGCCGGAATGGATCGCCGAGTTGCTGGCGAAGGGCGATCGCCGTCTGGCTGCACCGACCTTTGCTGCGGCCGGTTTGTATCTCGCCGCTGTCAGGTATCTGCCGCACTGGGGTTTGCCGAGCAGCGATGAAACGCTGTTTCTGCCTTACGTTCTGAACCTTTGAAGAGAAGCCTATCCCGCCGATGCAAGTACGTATCAAGATCTGCGGACTGACCCGTATTGAAGACCTGAGACTTGCCGTGCACGCGGGAGCTGATGCGCTGGGTCTGGTGTTCTACCCGCCGAGTCCGCGTTGCGTCGATCTGTCGACGGCGGCGCGGCTGGCGCGTGCCGTGCCGCCCTTCGTCAGCATGGTCGGCCTGTTCGTCAATGCGGATCCGGCCGTGCTGCAGTCAACCCTGGCGGCCGTGCCGGTCCATCTGCTGCAATTCCACGGGGATGAGGATGACGCCTATTGCCGGCAGTTCGGTCGACCTTACATCAAGGCAGCGCGCGTCAGGCCGGGAATGGATTTGGTACAATACGCGGCTGCTTTTCCTTCGGCGCAGGCCATTCTTCTCGACGCCTTTGTCGACGGTTACGGCGGCGGCGGCAAGGTTTTCGATTGGTCGCTGGTGCCGCCATCGCTGGGCAAGCCGCTGATCCTCTCCGGTGGGCTGGATGCGGATAACGTCGGGGAAGCGGTGCGCCGTCTTCGACCGGCGGCGGTCGATGTTTCGACGGGTGTCGAGGCAAGCAGGGGAATCAAGGATGCCGAAAAGATGCGTGCTTTTGTCGCCGCCGTGCGGGCGGCTGAATCGATGAGTGGCGATTGATGCGGCAGGGTCTGATGGGATTGTTCATGCGCAGAAAAACGGGGGGTCGGACGCGGACTTGCTGGCGGTACTACCTGGCCAAACATACCTGAGGCGCGACGGTCGGATTGTTTTCACAGAGGCAGTGCACGCTGCCCCCACCTGTCGCAAGGAGAATTTTGATGGCCGAGCATGACTACGATTTGCCTGACGCCAGAGGCCATTTTGGCCCCTACGGTGGCGTCTTCGTTGCCGAGACCCTGATCGCGGCGCTGGATGAACTGAAGGAAGCGTATGCCGCCGCGCAGCGGGATCCGCAGTTCGTCGCCGAATTCGATGATGAACTCAAACATTATGTGGGCCGGCCAAGTCCGGTCTATTACGCCAGACGCTGGTCCGAACTCCTCGGCGGTGCCCGGATTTACCTGAAGCGCGAGGATTTGAACCATACCGGCGCACACAAGATCAACAACTGCATCGGTCAGGCACTGCTGGCGCGGCGCATGCGGAAGCCACGCGTCATCGCTGAAACGGGCGCCGGCCAGCATGGCGTGGCGACGGCCACCGTAGCCGCGCGCTATGGCATGGAGTGCGTGGTTTACATGGGTTCGGAAGACATCCGGCGGCAGGCGGCCAATGTGTATCGCATGAAACTGCTGGGGGCCAGGGTGGTGCCGGTGGACAGCGGTTCCAGGACGCTCAAGGATGCCTTGAATGAAGCGATGCGCGACTGGGTGACCAACGTCTCCGACACTTTCTACATCATCGGTACGGTGGCCGGTCCGCATCCCTATCCGATGCTGGTACGCGACTTCCAGTCGATCATCGGCCGGGAGTCGATCGCGCAGATGCAGGAGCAGTGCGGTCGCCAGCCCGATGCCGTGATTGCCTGTGTGGGCGGTGGTTCGAATGCGATGGGGATCTTTTATCCCTACATTCCGGTCACCGGGGTGCGTCTGATCGGCGTTGAGGCGGCGGGCGAAGGGATTGCCACGGGACATCATGCCGCCTCATTGACGGCGGGTCGTCCCGGTGTCTTGCACGGTAACCGAACCTATCTGCTGCAGGATGAGAACGGCCAGATCACCGAGACGCACTCGATTTCGGCGGGTCTCGATTATCCGGGGGTGGGCCCGGAGCACGCATGGCTCAAGGATAGTGGTCGCGCCGAGTACGTCAGCATCAGTGATGCCGAGGCGCTGCAGGCTTTTCATGACCTGTGCCGTCTCGAAGGCATCATCCCGGCGCTGGAGTCGAGCCATGCCCTGGCGTATGCGACCCGGCTGGCACCGACCCTGGCCAAGGACCAGATCCTGCTGGTCAACCTCTCCGGTCGTGGTGACAAGGATATGCACACCGTTGCCGATCGCTCAGGGATCAAATTCTGATCATGACAAAGATACAGGCTGTATTCGAGCGTTTGCAGGCGCAGGGGCGCAAGGCCCTGATCCCGTTCATTACTGCCGGCGACCCCGATCCGGCATTGACCGTGCCCTTGCTGCATGCGTTGGTCAGTGCCGGCGCCGACATCATTGAACTGGGCGTGCCTTTCTCTGACCCGATGGCCGATGGACCGACCATCCAGCGGGCCTCCGAGCGGGCTCTGGCGAAAGGCGTCAGCCTGCGCCAGGTCCTTGAACTGGTCAAGAACTTCCGCGTCGACGACCAGCAGACTCCGATTGTATTGATGGGTTACGCCAACCCGATCGAGTCGATGGGCGTCGGAAACTTCGCCGGAGCCGCCTGCGCTGCCGGGGTGGATGGCGTTCTGGTGGTCGATTATCCACCCGAGGAAGGGATCGAGTTTGCCCGCATCCTGAAACGCCATGACCTCGATCCGATCTTCCTGCTGGCGCCGACTTCGAGCGATGCCCGAGTCTTGCAGGTGGGCGCCCTGGCCAGCGGCTACCTCTATTATGTCTCGTTGAAAGGGGTGACCGGTTCTGCAGCCCTGGACATCGCGGCCGTTGCCGCGCGCCTTCCGGAAATCCGGGCGCGCACCGGCGTTCCGGTGGGGGTCGGTTTCGGGATTCGTGACGCGGCGACGGCCGCCGCGGTGGCCGCGATCGCCGATGCCGTGGTGGTCGGTAGCCGGATCATTGAAGAAATCGAGCAATCGCCACCCGATCAGGCCTGCGCAAGGGTGCTCGCGCTGGTCGCCGACATTCGGCGCGGGATGGATACGGTAATGAATGCTCCGGGAGGAACGACATGGGCTCGCTGAACAAACTGCTGCCGCCAAAAATCAAACGCAATGACAGCGGTGTGGCACGCCGATCATCATTGCCCGAAGGCCTGTGGAGCAAGTGTCCGGCCTGTGAGGCGGTGCTCTATGCGACCGACCTGGCGAGCAACTGCAATGTCTGTCCCAAGTGTGGTCATCACAAGCGCCTGGAGTCGCGGGCCCGTATCGATCTTTTGCTTGACGTCGATGGACGTTCCGAGATCGGTTCGGAGGTGCTGCCGGTCGATTCGCTGTCGTTCAAGGACAGTCGTCGCTATCCGGATCGCTTGCAGGATGCGACCGAGGCCACCGGCGAGACCGACGCACTGATTGTCCTGAGCGGTTCGATCAACGCCCTGCCGGTGGTCCTCGCCGTTTTCGAGTTCGACTTCATGGGCGGTTCGATGGGTTCGGTGCTTGGCGAACGCTTCGTGCGTGGTGTTCAGGCCGCGATCGAGCAGGCGCGACCGTTCATTTGTGTCACCGCTTCGGGAGGGGCGCGCATGCAGGAGGGGCTGTTTTCGCTGATGCAGATGGCCAAGACGACGGCCATATTGACCTGCCTTTCGCAAGCCAGATTGCCCTTCATCTCGATACTGACGGATCCGACGATGGGTGGGGTGTCGGCATCCTTCGCCTTCCTCGGCGATGTGGTGATTGCCGAACCCGGCGCCCTGATCGGCTTCGCCGGTCCGCGCGTCATCGAGCAGACCGTTCGTGAAACTCTGCCGGAAGGTTTCCAGCGATCTGAGTTCCTGCTTGAAAAAGGTGCGATCGACATGATCGTCGACCGCCGGGAGATGAAGGAACGGATTGCCGGCTTGCTGGCCTTGTTGCAGAAGTGGCCGGCATTGCCGTGAGCGGCTCGGCGTGAGCAACGGGGAGGGCAGGGCATCGGCGATTCCTGAGCACACACTGGAACGCTGGCTGGCGCACCTCGAAAGCCTCCACCCACGCGGGCAGGCGGGAATCGAGCTGGGGCTGGAACGAGTCCAGCGCGTCAAGCGGGAATTGGGCCAGCATCCGCAATGCCCACTGGTCACCGTCGGCGGCACCAACGGCAAGGGTTCGACCTGCGCCTACCTCGAAGCGATCTACCGTTTCGCCGGTTACCGCGTGGGTTGCTATACGTCGCCGCATCTGCTGAAGTACAACGAGCGGGTACGCGTTGATCGGATCCCGGTAGACGACGCCGGGCTATGCGAGGCCTTTGCCCGCGTCGAGGCGGCGCGACAGGCCGCTGGCGATGTCGCGCTGACTTATTTCGAGTTTGGCACTTTGGCCGCCCTCGAGGTCTTCCGCGTCCGCGAGGTCGAAGTGATGATTCTCGAAGTCGGGCTGGGCGGCCGCCTCGATGCCGTCAATGCCTACGATCCCGATTGCGCCGTGGTGACCAGTGTCGCGCTCGATCATACCGACTGGCTCGGTTCGACACGCGAGGCCATTGGTTTCGAGAAGGCCGGCATCTTTCGCGCGGGCAGACCGGCAGTGTGCGCGGATCCCGAACCGCCGCAATCGCTGCTGGTACATGCGCAGGCCATTGGCGCCGACCTGCACCTGCTGGGTCGTGATTTCGGTTATTCCGGAGAGCGCTTGCAATGGACCTTCTGGCGGCATGGTGGCCGGCGCCGGAGTGGCCTGGCGAATCCCGGTTTGCGCGGTGCCTGCCAGCTGCGCAATGCCTCGGCCGCGCTCGTCGTCGTCGACCTGCTTGGACAGCGCTTGCCGGTTTCGATGCAGGCGATCCGGCGCGGACTGATCGAACTGGATTTGCCGGGGCGTTTTCAGGTGTTGCCGGGTCGTCCGGTGATTGTCCTCGATGTGGCACACAATCCGCAGGCGGTGGGTGTCCTGGCAGACAACCTGGGCGACATGGCTTTCTCCAGCAGGACGATTGCCGTCGTCGGAATGCTTGCCGACAAGGACATCGCCGGCTCGCTGGCGCCCTTGGCCGGCAAGGTGGATACCTGGTTGCTGGCCGACCTCGATGTGCCGCGTGGCGCATCAGCGGCCGTCCTGGCCGCGGCCGTCAGCAGCACCGGCCTCACCGGCCGCGTCGAATGTTTTGCCTCACCGCAGAAAGCCTTCGCGCGTTCTGCAGAGTTGGCCGAGGAAAATGGTAAAATCGTCGTTTTTGGATCGTTCTACACGGTCGCGGCCGTCATGCGCAGCATGCAACATGGTCGCTGATCAAAGCGACGCGAGTGGATTCCAGCGATGACCGAATCACCTGATCCGCAACTTCAGCTCAAGAAACGGGCTCGTCGCCGCCTCGTGGGTGCGGTCGCGTTCGCCGGACTGGCTGCCGTGATCCTGCCGATGGTCCTGGACGAGGAGCCGAAACAGCCAGTGCAGGATGTGCCGATACGCATTCCTGGTCAAGAGCAGTTGCCTTACCAACCCAGGGATCTGGCCGCCAGGGCCGCCGCTCCCGATGCGTCTGCCATCAGTGGCGAGCCGCAGAAAGCCATGCCACCTGGCGGTGCGACTGAGCAGTCATCAGTGGCCGTTCCGATCGCCAAGCCGGCGGCTCCTCCCGCCGCTGTCCCGGTTGCCCGGCCGATCGAGAAAAGCGGCGACAAGGCTGCCAAAGTCCCCCAAGCGCCGGAGAAGGTGCCGGAGAAAGCCGCTGAAAAGAAAGTCGTCAAGCCGGCAGAGAAGGTTCCGGAGAAGACGGTCGACAAGAAACCCGCCAAGCTCGCGGAGACCTCGCCGGACAAGGCGGCCAAAACCATCAAGCCCGTTGAAAAGGCGCCCGAAAAGGCGGTCGAGAGAAGGGTCGAGAAGCCGGTGGAAAAGCCGCCTGAAAAAGCACCGGTCAAGAAGGTTGACAAGCCTGCCGAGAAGACGCCAGAGACTGCTTCCGAAGAGGCCGGCAAGCCGCCTGCCGACGATCCACCGCATTCTGCGCCGGCCGGCAAGCCCGCTGAACCTGCAGCGGCAAAATCTGGCGGGCAACGGGTGATTCTGATCGGGGCCTTTACCAACGCCGATAACGCCAGGCAGTTGCAGAGCAAGATCAGCGCAGCCGGAGTCAATAGCTATACCGAGATTCTTGATTCGCCCGATGGCAAGAAAACGCGTGTGCGCGCCGGCCCTTTCCCGAATCGGGAAGCCGCTGAAAAGGCGCTCGAACAACTGCAGAAAATTGGCGTTACTGGGGTCGTCGCCGGCAGGCAATGACAGTTTTTGATTACCTGGTCCTGTTGATCGTCGCAGCCTCCCTGTTGCTGGGCGTTTGGCGTGGCGTGGTCGGCGAGATCATTGCCCTGGTGGCATGGGTGCTGGCTTTCTTCGCTGCAAATTGGTGGGGAGCACTGCTTGCGGACGGGTTTAAGACGGCCATTGCTGACCCGACACTACGCAGCGTGGCCGGCTGGGTAGCGGTGTTCATCGCCACACTGGTGGTCATGGCACTGCTTCGCCTGACCATGAGTCGCCTGATCAAGGCGCTGGGAATGACGCTGAGCGATCGCCTCCTGGGCGTCATCTTCGGTGTCGCCCGTGGCCTGGTGATCGTATTGATCCTGGTTGCCGCAGGCGGCATGACGGCGTTGCCGAAAGAGAAGTGGTGGAGTGAGGCGTATTTCGCTGCCCCGCTTGAAACGGCCGTTCTGGCCAGCAAGTCCTGGTTGCCATCCGACGTGGCGAAACGAATCAGGTTTGGGTAGGAAAAAGACTATGTGCGGAATTCTCGGGGTTGTTGCAACCACACCGGTCAACCAGCTGCTTTATGATGGGCTGATGGTCCTGCAGCATCGCGGTCAGGACGCTGCCGGCATCGTCACCGCCGAAGACGATGCGTTTCATATGCACAAAGGATCGGGGCTGGTACGCGACGTATTTCGCACCCGCAACATGCGGGCTTTGCCGGGTAACATGGGGATTGCCCATTGCCGCTACCCGACGGCCGGTTCAGCTTTCGACGCGGCCCTCTCGCAACCGTTCTATGTGAACTCGCCGTTCGGGATTGTTCTTGGACACAACGGCAACCTGACCAACGCGGAGCAACTCAAGGAAGAGATGTTCCGTCAGGATCTGCGACACATCAATACCGGTTCGGATTCAGAGGTGCTGCTGAACACGCTGGCACACGAGCTGCAAGCAACCGCCAAGGGATGTCGGTTGGATCTCGACACCATCTTTGCCGCGGTGGCGGCGGTGCATCGCCGTTGCCGGGGGGCTTACGCGGTGGTGGCGATGATCGCCGGTCACGGCCTGCTTGCGTTCCGCGATCCATTCGGGATTCGGCCGCTGGTATTCGGTATCAACGAAACGCCCGAGGGCACCGAGTACCTGTTTGCCTCCGAATCGGTCGCGCTGGATACCCTGGGTTTTCAGGTTCTTCGCGATGTCGACCCCGGCGAGGCGATCTTCATCGATCTCGATCACCATTTGCATCAGCGCCAGTGTGCGCAGCATGCGGCACTGTCCCCCTGCATCTTCGAGTTCGTCTATCTGGCGCGGCCGGACTCGGTGATCGACGGAGTTTCGGTTTATGAAGCACGCTTGAACATGGGCGAGCATCTCGCTGACAAACTGCTCAAACACATTCCCTTCGACCAGATCGACGTGGTCATCCCGATTCCCGATTCGAGTCGCCCTTCGGCGATGCAGCTGGCACAGCGCATCGGCGTTCCGTACCGCGAAGGTTTTGTCAAGAACCGCTACATCGGCCGCACGTTCATCATGCCAGGCCAGGCGACGCGGGCGCGCTCGGTGCGCCAGAAACTGAACACCGTGGCGCAGGAATTCAAGGGCAAGCGGGTCCTGCTGGTCGATGACTCGATCGTGCGCGGCACGACCAGCCGCGAGATCGTCGAGATGGCTCGTGCTGCCGGTGCGTTGAAGGTTTTCTTCGCTTCCGCTTCACCACCGGTGCGTTACCCGAATGTTTATGGAATCGACATGCCGACGCGTAGCGAGCTGATTGCCACCGGCCGTACCGGCGAGCAGATTGCCCGTGAAATCGGTGCCGATGCCTTGGTCTATCAGGATCTGGACGCGCTCAAGGCGTCGATCCGTGAATTGAAACCGTCGCTTTGCCATTTCGATACCTCGTGTTTCGATGGCTGCTATGTCACCGGCGACGTCAGCACGGAGTATCTGACGGCTATCGAGATGGCCCGCGCGGGCCACCAAAAAACGACCAAGGAAGAGCGCTGGGCGTCGAAACAGTTGCATCTCAACCTGCTGTCGGCCGGCTGAGCGCGATGGAGAACACGATGGAGAGCAAGCGAGGATATTCCCTGGAGACGCTGGCTGTGCGCGCGGGTCAGGAACGTAGCCAATTCAACGAGCACAGTGAAGCGCTCTACCTGACCTCGAGTTTTGTCTTCAGCACGGCTGCAGAGGCCGCCGCCCGTTTTTCCGGCGAGGAAGAAGGCAATGTGTACTCGCGCTTCACCAACCCGACGGTCGCGGTCTTTCAGGATCGTCTCGCCGCCCTGGAAGGCGCAGAGGCGTGCATAGCCACCGCCTCCGGGATGTCGGCGATCCTCTCGCTGGTGATGGCGCTGTGCAGCAGTGGCGATCACATTGTCGCCTCGACGGGTTTGTTCGGTGCCACCCAGCAGTTGCTCGGGACCATCATGCCGCGCTTCGGGATCCAGACCAGCTTTGTCGCCCAGACCGATGTCACCGCCTGGCATGCCGCGATGCGGCCGGAAACGAAGCTGTTCTTCCTTGAAACCCCGTCGAATCCGCTGACCGAGATTGCCGACATCGCTGCTCTGGTCGGCATTGCGCACGCGCAGGGCGTGCTGGTGGCGGTCGATAACTGTTTTTGTACGCCGATTCTCCAGCGTCCGCTCGATCTTGGCGCGGATCTGGTCGTCCATTCGGCGACCAAATTTCTCGATGGACAGGGTCGGGTTCTCGGTGGTGCAGTCGCCGGGCCAAAGCTACTGACCGATGAAGTGTTCAAGTTCCTGCGCACCGCCGGCCCGACGCTTTCCGCATTCAACGCCTGGGTGTTGCTGAAAGGCATGGAGACGCTGCAGATCCGCCTCGAAGCGCAGACGTCAAAGGCCTTGCAGCTCGCGCGGTGGCTGGAAGATCAGCCGCGGGTGGCACGCGTCTACTATCCCGGCTTGCCGTCTCACCCGCAGTTCGAACTCGCGCAACGCCAGCAGAAAAGCGGTGGTGCAGTCGTCTCCTTCGAAATCAAGGGCGCCCGTACCGAAGCCTGGAAAGTCGTCGATAGCTGCCGGCTGCTGTCGATCACGGCCAACCTCGGCGATACCAAAACCATTCTCACGCACCCTGCCTCGACCACGCACGGCCGCATCACGCCGGAGCAGCGGGCCGCGGCTGGAATCACCGAGGGCCTGTTGCGCATCGCGGTGGGTCTCGAAGACGTGCTGGATCTGCAGAAGGATCTTGAAACGGGCCTGTCGTTGATCTAGGGCGTGTCCTCAATTGAGCCAGACGAGGGAGGCCGCCAAATGAATGGCGCCGAGGAAATTGCGAGCAGTTTTGTCGTAACGGGTGGCGATGGCACGAAACTGCTTGAGCTTGGCGAAAAAGTTTTCGATCAGATGGCGCGCCCGATACCGGTGCCTGTCCAAGGGGCGCTGGATCAGGTGGGTGCTGCGCGAAGGGATCACGATCTGTTTGCCCGCTTTTTCCAACGGCTCAACCAGCCGCTTTTGCGCGTCATCGGCTTTGTCCGCCAGGACGGCATCCGCCGAGGAGTCCGCCAGCAGGAC
Source organism: Candidatus Accumulibacter vicinus (assembly GCF_000584955.1). Classification (NCBI taxonomy): domain Bacteria; kingdom Pseudomonadati; phylum Pseudomonadota; class Betaproteobacteria; genus Candidatus Accumulibacter; species Candidatus Accumulibacter vicinus. Next base: position 3,865 of record NZ_JDSS02000037.1, on the reverse strand, counting down.
ATCGGCGCCGACGAGGTCGTGGGTTTGGCCGGGGGTGAGGTGAAACCCTGTCGGATTGCCCAGAGCGTCCACCGTGGCGTGGATCTTCGTGCTCAGTCCACCGCGGCTACGTCCGATGGCCTGGTCTACTTCAGGCCCCTTCTTGAGGGCACCGGCACGGTGCGGGTGAGCACGAACGAGGGAAGCATCCATCATGACCCACTCGTTGTCCGCCTCTTCCGCCCATCCTCTGAACACGCGCTTCCACACCCCAGACTGGCTCCAGCGAGAGAACCTGATGTGCACCACGCGGAAATCCCCGAAACGCTGGGGCCGGTCGCGCCACGGTATGCCTGTTCGATATCGGTACAGCACCGCTTCCACAAACAAGCGGTTGTCTGCGGCAGTGACCCCCACGTGCCCAGCACGTCCAGGCAGCAGATCCTTGATGCGTTCCCATGGGTCGTCTCTCAGTTCGTGCCGCCGGTTCATCACTCCATCCTTCGCCGGTTCGGCAGCGCTCAACGCGCATGACCCAGCAATTGATGACACGCCATAGTACCAATCAGGTAGTTTCACAGACAATAAAGACAAAGGAAGCAAGTTGGAAATAGAAATTTGGGACGGCGGTCTTCAAGAACAAGAGATTGAGGCAATAAAAAAAATCGGGGCGACTTTCTCCGATGCCCAGCAGGATGACAATTCTCCATCAAGAGGCGGTTCACTTCGAGATCCGCGTCAAAACAAGCTCGGGCGCAACGGCATGTACCCTTGGAAAGGGTATGCCGGGTTCAGGTTCGTAGATTCGAAGGGCAAGGAGGGTGAGTTTGATTTGGTAATCGTGACTCACTGCAATGTCCTCATCGTAGAGTTGAAGGACTGGAACCATGCGCCCCTTACTGCAAATGGTGACGTTTGGTTTAAGGGCGACAAGAACATGGGGCGTTCGCCCGTAAGTGTCACGAGAAACAAAAAGTTCTTGCTGGAAAACAAGCTAAAACGGCTCTCATCTCGCTTTACCAACAAAAAGTACCTGCCGCTCGTCCATTTCTTCGTCGTCATGACTGGAAATGCGGATTTTAGTCAGCTTCCGGAAGTCGACCTTCAACATACGATATCCCTGAAAAACTTCCTCCGTTTTGCGGACAAAGTTAAGTTCAACGATTTCTTCCGTCCGCATCCTGATTCGCAGGTCTTGAATCAAGACATTCCGGTCTTTGACGAGTTATTCCTGAAGGGAAATACAGCACCGAAAGCACTGAAAATTGGTGGATACACCGCTGTCGAGGAGGTTTTCGAACATCCGAACTCCGTTTACAAAGAGTATTTGGCAAGTTCGGAGATATCGAAGGGTACCGAGGCACTACTGCGGGTTTGGAATTTCAGGAAGCTCGATGGCAACAAGGCAATAACCTCACAGGGCAGGGCTGAAATCGTGTCCCGTGAGCGGGAAGTATTGCAGTACATCAACCACCAGAATCGAGACCTGTACAACCACTGCCTACGCTCGCTGACAAGTTTCGAAAAGAATGAGGTTACATCGCAGTACAGCGAGGTTTATGAGCTTCCTCCTGGGCATGTGAGATTCAACGAATTCGTGGGCAAATACGGTCAGTCGTTTAACCAGACCGACCGGCTGAACCTTACGAAGCTACTGATTGCGAAGTTCGCTGACCTGCATGGAATCAAGATTGCTCACCGTGATATTGCAGACCATAGTCTGTGGCTGTCGCCGTCCAAGGAAATTGCGCTCTCCAACTTCATCTCCGCTTACCACCAGCCAATAGGTACGGTCGGAGATTATCGGAGCAGCCTTTCGGTGGGGGCTGTGGAAGTTAAAGAGATGCTGGACGATACATCAACAACCCCGTTCCAGAAGGACGTTCATGCCCTCGGACTTGTCTCATGGCATCTCCTGACTGCACAGAGAATGTCTCCGAAGAGCTTGGAGAACATTCAGAACGAGATACTTTCAAGCTGCGAATGGTACGCAGGAGTTCTGCTGGAAGCAGTGACAGGGCGATTTAAGGATGCTTCGGCATTCTTCGATGCACTGAAGAGAGCAGAACCGCAAGGCGAGGCGATACCGACTTTCGATGACTCCGAACTGGAAGCCTATCGTCACCCGATTAACCACATGCGGCAGTTCCCCGATCCAGGCGAATTTCTGTTTTCGACCGATGATAAAGAGGTCTATGTCTCTGAAGGGAGGCTGGTTAAAGCTTGGTTGAATGTGGGCGGCAAAGGGGATGATCCAGTAAGCAATTTCCGCATCCTTGCCTTTTTGAAGCGGCTGGACAAGTTGGCGGCAGTAAATCCCACTTACCTTCCACGTATTCATGAGTACGGGCTGGCGTCGAGGTCGAGCAGCATGTATTTGGTGACCGACGTCGTTGATGGAACGACGTGGGCGGAAGCTGCTCTTGATGAGGCGGACAAACTAGGGGTGATCCAGAAGCTGACAGATGCCGTCGAGCATCTTCATGGTCTCGGCATTTCGCATGGCGACCTTCACCCCGGCAATGTGATGCTGGCAAGGGAAAGCCGGAATGTGTATCTGATAGATATTCCTGACTTTTCCCACAACACCGCCGAATCCAAGAATCATCGGTATAGCCCCGAGAATATCGACGGAAGCTCATCCGAACAGCGTGACATCTTTGCGGTACTCCGTATGTCTTGCGAGTTGCTCGGTTTGGAGTCGGGCGAGGAGTCCAAAGACTATCCGAGAATCTCGGAAGTGGTTCAGTCGGAACTGAACGATCTAGAGTTCGGTTTCAGGGATTTAGGGCGCTTTAAGAAGGCTCTAACCTCTGCAGCAGAGGTGGATGAGCAAAAAGTCGTCGAGATCCTCCTAAATGGGATCGATGAACAAACGACAATTTTTCCAGATAATGGTCATCTCTTCGTCAAGGTAGAACCATCCAGAAAGGGACAGCATGTCCTGCTGGTTAGTTTTGCAGGCATTGGCGGAACGTTCTGTGCCTTCTATGACAAGGAACAGCGTTGCTTTGTTGGGGGGTTACCCCCACGAATCAGAACTGTCGTCGATTTCAAGGTCGCGGATGAAAGCCAATTCGAAATCAGTACGGCAATTCGAATTAAGCCAGGGCGACCGGCTCAACTTTCTGCCTTGTCGGAACATCTTCGCGATGACGAGGCGTTTGATCGTGCGATCGAAATGCTTCAGACGGCTTCCCCAGAAATTGATGAATCGGGACTGAGCCGACAACTGAAAGATGTTTTCCAGAGTGCAGAAGCCTCCATCGGGGAGGAGCATTCGGAAATCACGGTCGATATTTCGACACAGGCACTTTGGCGGGCAATCCTCGCCACGGAGACTGAGTCAAGCCCGAATATCGAATTGAATGGTGCCTCATTCAAGCCGTCGGACTCAGAATCCGAACTGGTGCTTCCTTATGAAGCGGACGTCGACCCCTTGGGAGCTTTCGCAAGCACGGATGAAGTCGAGGCTCTCCTCATTGATCAGGATGGTGCAGAAAAAGTCATCGGTGAGGTCTTCCTCAAAAAATCAGCGTTGAACGAAGTCCGCCTGAATAAGGTGCGCAGTTCAGCGTATGGGCTTAAAGATGGCGACTCCGTCTTCTTCAGGACTAAACAAGATAGGGCTTCATACCGCAAGCGGAAAGCTGCTCTTGAAAGGCTGCTTGATAGGGAAGGGGTCTTGCCTGAACTCCTCGATTTGTTCGACCCAGCCTGCAATAAGGATGCGACCCCCTACAACATTGCCGTTACTGAGGAGGACTTCGCGAGATACGACCGCGAAGACCTGCAAGGGAACAAGATTAGCTTCAACGAGCAGCAGCGGGAGGCTTTCACCAGTAACCGTTCACACCCCCGCAAAAATTCACGCGCAGCGGCAAGT
>NZ_JDSS02000036.1:49590-51523 GCF_000584955.1 Candidatus Accumulibacter vicinus | reverse complement strand
CTTCGAAGACGTAGGTCAGTTCGCGCAGGTGATGAGCATTGCACAAGCCGTGTTTGCAGAGCAATTCACGATAGGGCTTCCAACCGTCATGAATGAGCGTGCCCAGGAAATGGGGGAGAATGGCGAAGGCATCGAACGCCTCTTTGCCCCGCTTCGCGTGGCATCCGACCCCTGTCAGCATCGCGGTCGCCAGCACGTGCATCCAGTGCAGCGAGCCAGCGACACGCAGGCCCGTTTCATCGGCATGGGCGACTTCGGCCACTTGAAGCGCTTCACCGATCGAATCAACGATCGGTTGCAGATGGCTTCGGGCTTCTTCGCTGGCTGCCAGCACCGTCGCCTCAGCCATTGGCAGGCCAAAGAAATCGCCCATCAACGCCGCCGTGCGTTGCACCGGCATCATGTGGTGGTGCGTGAGATGAACAGCGGCAGCCATGGCCGCCGGACCGTATTGCACCGGCGCAGAAATGCCGGGAGGAAACTCGCCGCGGCAAATCTTGCCGCACGTGCACTGCACCGCCAGAACCTGATGCTCCGTGACCTCGAAGCGCAACGGTGGCAGATCGAACACCTGACGCCTTTCGGCAACCGAAGCCTCGGGCAAGCGACGTTGGCATGCGTCGCAATCCGAGGGTGGTCGATGCATCACGATCCGATCCGGCTCGGCGACCTTCTCGAGACCATGCCCCTGGTGCCCTTTCTGCCCACCCGATGGGCGTTCCCCTCCTTTGCGCAAAGATTTGGGCTGCGGTTTGTTCAGACCGTCCGAAGACGGAGGCTTGCTCGAATTTCGACTGTTGGTCGCCAGCCGCGCTTCCAGTTCCGTGACCTTCAATTGAAGGGCTGCCACTTGCCCCGTCAGATCCCGCATCAGCGTACGCAGCGGCCACAGCTCACGGATCAACTGGTCCTTCTCGGCAACGCTCAGCTTTTCAAAGTCGCAAAGTTCATTCATGCCTCGTCATGAGCACGAAGCATGCCATGTACCTGAGTAGTTACGGAAAAGCTCCGTATGGCATGATTGGACACTTCGCGGATAGGCAGGCGCAGACTGCGAATGTCGTCTGCAGACGGAGCACGCACCTGTCGCCAGGCCTGGCGAACCCCTCGACTGATTTTCGGCCTACTGCCATGCAAAGACTTCTTGCCCTCATCGGCCCCCTGCCATTCATCGGCCTCGCGATTGCCGCGGCAGGTCTCTCGCTCGGTGTTGCCATAGGGCTGTTTGAAGAAGGTTTTTCACCGTTGCTGGCCACTTTCCCGTCGGCCTGGCGTTATCCGCTGACTGGTCTGGCACTGGCGGCCAGCTATTTCGCCTACGGCCTGACGCTGCTGATGGTCGCGCCGCTGCTGAATTTCCTGCTCGGCGGACGGCTGCAGCCCTATCGCGGCCCGGCGGTATCGCTGACTGCGCTGCGCTGGTATGTGCATTGCACGCTGACGCTGGTGGTTCGTTATTCGTTCCTGGAGTTCGTGACACCCTCGCCTTTCGCACAACTCTACTACCGGCTGATGGGAATGAAGATCGGACGCAACGTGACCATCAATTCGACCGCCATCGCCGACCCGTCGCTGATCGAAATGGCCGACGGGGTGACCATCGGCGGCTCGGCGAGCGTCATGGCGCATTATGCACAGGGCGGCTATCTGGTGATTGCACCGGTCCGGCTCGGCGCCGGTGCGACCATCGGCCTGCGCGCGATTGTCATGGGCGGCGTCGAGGTCGGCGAAAAGGCCAAGGTTCTGGCCGGATCTTTCGTCCTGCCCAACACCCGCATTCCGGCCGGTGAAACCTGGGCCGGGATTCCCGCCCAGCGCGTCGAGCTGGAGCGCGACGCGGCTGCCGACAACGGTGCGAACGGTCATGACTTTTCCGGGCACCCCCGATCATGAAAGTCATGACCGTTGCCCTCTCCCCCAACCCCTCCCCCGC
>NZ_JDSS02000036.1:43692-49540 GCF_000584955.1 Candidatus Accumulibacter vicinus | reverse complement strand
TCATGAAAGTCATGACCGTTGCCCTCTCCCCCAACCCCTCCCCCGCGAGTGGGGAGGGGAGATTCGTGAGTCGCTGATGCGACTTTCACATTAACTGAACGTGCTCGCCGACCTGCCTGCCTGGGAAACCATCGCGCTGCGGCTGCTGGCGATCGCCGGCAGCCTGCTGGCCTGGTTCTTCACCCAGCGCCTGATCGGCGCCCGCCATCTCGAGGGTGCGGGCATCCACGACCAGCTGCACCGGCTCACTGCCCGCGGCAACGCCTGGCTGCACGAACATCCGGGTGCGGCCAGGGCAGCCTTGATCAGCAGCTCGCTGGGAATCGATGCAGTGACCCTGTTCGTCCTCGGCTACGCCGTTCTCGGCCCGAGTTTCGCCCCTTTCTGGGGCTTGCTGTGCTTGTTCGCCTTGCGCCAGTTGAGTCAGGCGGTGGTCGCTCTGCCACCGCCGCCGGGAATCATCTGGCGCGACCCGGGTTTTCCCTCGCTCTTCGTCACCTACGCTGTCGGCAACGATTTCTTCTTTTCCGGGCACACCGCGCTGGCCGTCTACGGAGCCATCCAGATCGCCACCCTGGACATCCCGGTACTGACTTTTTGCGGGGTATGGCTGGCCCTGCTGCAGATGCTCCTGGTGATCGTGCTGCGTGCGCACTGGACTCTCGACGTGCTGGCGGGACTGTTCGCCGCGCTGATGGTCGGCGTCGCTTTCTGGCCGGGTCTGGCCGCGTGAGACGGCAGGGGAACCTTGACTCACGAACCGCCCCCCTGCCCGCTCGCGGGAAACGAGTCGAGGGGGAAACGGTCCTGTCCTTCATCATCGGAAGCCATGACCGTTGAGTTACCATGAGTCTGCCGATAGCAACGGAAAACTTCCCGAACTGGAGCATGACGTCTTGCCGTACGACAGCCCGCGACTGACCCGGAACAACTTCGATCTACTGCGGCTGTTGTTCGCGGCCACCGTTTGTCTGGTGCACGCTTACGATCTTTCCGGGTACCCGCAACTCGCCTGGCTTGCCCGCGTCTTGTCACCGGCATCGGCGCTGAAGGGGTTTTTCGTGGTCAGCGGTTTTCTGGTGTTCATGAGCTTTGAACGCTCGTCATCGCTGGCGTCTTACGCGCGCAAGCGCATACGGCGAATCTACCCGGCCTACTTCACCGTCGTCATGCTTTGTGCAGTCGCCCTGCCTGCAGTCGGTTCGCAGGGAGTGGGAGGCTATTTTTCCCTGGACTGGGGCAAATACGTTCTGGCCAATCTCTTCTTCCTGAATTTCCTGCAGCCAGGTCTGCCCGGCGTTTTCGAATCCAACCCTCTGGCAGCGGTCAACGGCGCGCTGTGGACGCTCAAGATCGAGGTCATGTTCTACCTGATGGTGCCTTTCCTTGTCTTCCTTTTTCGGCGCTTTGCGCGTCTGCCCGTCCTCGTGTTGACCTATGGCCTGTCGGTTGCCTATGTCGGTTTGCTGACCGCAGCCGCGGAGCGCACAGGTTCCGGAATCTACCTGGAACTGGCTCGCCAATTGCCGGGGCAGCTCTCGTATTTCATGGCGGGGGCTTTCCTCTATTACTTTCTGCCGCTGTTTGAGCGCCGCCCGGTCTGGTTTCTGCTTGCCGCAGCCCTGGTGCTGGCGGTCCATACGATTTTTCCCTTGCCACTCCTTGAACCCCTGGCGCTCGCCACAGTGGTCGTTTTCTGCGCGCTGTTCCTGTACGTGGGAAACTTCGCCAAGTACGGTGATTTCTCGTATGGCATCTACATCATCCATTTTCCGGTGATCCAACTGCTCGTACAGGGCGGCTGGTTGCGTGACCGCCCCGGGCTGTTCCTGGCAACCCTGATTCTCCTGACGGGCATGGGCGCCGTGGCCATGTGGCACCTGGTTGAAAAGCGCTTTCTGTTGCGCAGCAGTCATTACCTCGCCGGCGAGTCGCTCGCTGCCGCCAGGACCGACCTGGCAACCGACCAGAACGCGCCCTTGCGCTAGACATTGCGGCATTGTTGCCGGGCAAGGAATGTCAACACACTCAACACACGCCAGGCGGGCCGACTGTCCAAAAAAGCGGTACCGCCGCATTCCGTCGATGGCGCCGGCAAGAAAGTATCCATTTCGTACAATAAATGCAAAGACCATTTCGCCTGCAGAGCCCCTCTGAAGAGCTTACGTTCATGTTTTTTTATATTTATTCTTTCCTGGCACGTTTCTTGAGTGCATCGCCTCTGGTTAATGTGAAAGTCGCGTTAGCGACTCACGAATCTCCCCTCCCCACTTGTGGGGGAGGGGTCGGGGGAGAGGGAAACGGTCATGACTTTCATGATCCGGGGTGCCTTGCAAAGTCATGACCGTTAGAGCAGCCGCAAACCTCCCGGCCAGCGGTCGGACGACGAGATAGGGGGCAGTGAGATGGCAAATACCAGTCTGCTGAAGCTGGAAGGTGATTCACGTATCGCCGCGGCGAGCAAACGACTTGACCTGTCGCGACGGGATTTTCTGCAGTTCTGCGCCACCGTCGCCGCCAGTCTGGGCTTGCCGCCAGGTGCGGACGCAGCCGTTGCCGAGGCGATAGCCGACAAGAAGCGGCCGTCGGTGATCTGGCTGCAATTCCAGGAATGTACCGGCTGCACGGAATCCATGCTGCGCGCCGAACATCCGACGCTAGAAAAGCTGATTCTCGATGTCATTTCCCTCGATTATCACGAAACGCTGTTCGCCGCGGCTGGCCACCAGGCGGAACAGGCACGCAAGACGGCCATGGCCGAGCACAAGAACCGTTACCTGCTGGTCATCGAAGGAGCCATCCCGACGCGCGAGGGCGGCATCTACTGCAAGGTTGGCGGCCAGACGGCGGTCGATCTGACCCAGGCATGCGCCGCCGATGCGGCCGCCGTGATCGCCATTGGTTCCTGTGCAAGCTGGGGCGGCATGCCATCGACCGACCCCAACCCGACCGGTTCTGCAGGCGTCGCCACGGTCCTGGGCAAACCGGTCGTGACGATTCCCGGTTGCCCACCCAACCCTTATAACTTCCTGTCCGCGGTCGTGCACTTCCTGGCATTTGGCAGCTTGCCGCCGGTCGATGATCTGGGCCGACCAAAATTTGCGTATTCGCGCCTCATCCATGAAAACTGCGAGCGCCGCGCCCACTTTGACGCTGGCCGTTTTGCCATCGAATTCGGTGATGAAGGCCACCGCAAGGGCTATTGCCTCTACAAGCTGGGTTGCAAGGGGCCGGAAACCTACGCCAACTGCCCGACCATCCTGTTCGGCGACGCCGGTGCCGGCACCTGGCCGGTCGGCTGCGGTTGCCCGTGCATTGGCTGTACCGAGCAGGGTGTCGGCTTCAGCAAACCGATTCATATGCTGGCGAAAGTAAAGAACGTCGAACCGCCGCAGCAGTACCCGCGCATCGTCGAAGAAAAAGGAACCGGCGCGACGCTGGGGTCGGCCGCGGTACTGGCCGCCGTGGCGGGTGCGGCGGCTGGCGGAGCGGCAATGGTGGCGCGCAATCTTGGGCTTTCCCATCAGGCCGAGGAGGCTGCCAAGGCCCAGGCCGCGAGCGAAAAAAGGGAGGTGTGAGATGCCTGTCGACATTCCCGATCCCCGAACCGAGGTGAACTGCCGCCGAAAATTCCTTGAAGGCTGCCTGGGTGCTGCCGGCACCGCACTGGTTGCGAGTGCCATCAGCGTCCGGGTCGAGGCACGCGATACCTACCAGCGCCCACCCGAAGCGCTCGGTCTGCTCTACGATGCCACCCTGTGCATCGGTTGCAAGGCCTGCGTCGCCGCCTGCAAGCAAGCCAACGACAACCCGGCCGAGTTCTCAACAACCGACAAGCTGTGGGATACCCCGCTCGATACCAGTGGCTATACCTTCAACATCATCAAGATGTATCGCAGCGGAACGATGGCGACCAAGGACGATGAAACGAACGGTTATGCTTTCATGAAGACATCGTGCATGCATTGCGCTGACCCATCCTGCGTTTCCGCCTGCCCAGTCACCGCGATGACCAAGGATCCGAAGACGGGTATCGTCGCCTACGACGCCGAGGCCTGTGTCGGCTGCCGGTATTGTGTCGTCGCCTGTCCGTTCGGCATTCCCAAATACCAATACGACTCGCCAACCGGCAAGATCGGCAAGTGCGAGCTCTGCCGGCATCGCTACAAGGATGGGCACTACTCGGCGTGCGCCGAGGTCTGCCCAACCGGCGCGACGCTCTACGGGCGGACCAGCGACCTTTTGTCCGAAGCCAAACGACGTCTGGCGCTCAAACCCGGCAGCGTGACCACCTATCCGCGCGGCAACCTGAGCGGCGGACCAGACCAGAGCTATGAAGGCTACGTCGGCAACTACAAACAGCATATCTATGGGGAAACCGAATACGGCGGCACACAGGTGCTCAAGCTCTCGGCCGTCGATTTCGAGAAGGTCGGTATGCCCTATCTGTCCCCCAATTCGTCGGCGTCGACCTCGGAAACGATTCAGCACACGCTCTACGGCGGACTGCTGGCACCGTTCGCCGTACTTGGCGTGATGACCTATGTCGCCAGGCGCAACGTTCATCATGAGGACGATGCGCCGGCGGACGAACCCGGGAAGGAGTGATCATGAGCACTCTGCAACACACCAGACCGGCACCGGTCGGTGGCAGCATGTTCAATGCCACGACGCTGGTCTGCTGCATGCTGATCGCCGTCACCGCAACCATCATCCTCGTCCGCCTGTTCTTCGGCCTGAGTTCGACGACCAACGTCAATGATGGCTACTCCTGGGGCATATGGGTGGTGGTCGACGTTTTCATCGGTTCGGCGCTCGCCTGTGGCGGCTTCTCGATGGCGCTGCTGGTCTATATCTTCAACAAGGGCAAATATCATCCGCTGGTACGTCCAGCCTTGCTCGGCAGCCTCTTTGGTTACACCTTGGCCGGAGCGGCCATTACCTTTGATCTGGGTCGCTGGTGGAATTTCTGGCATATCTTCTGGCCGGGATACTTCAACGTTAACTCGGTGATGTTCGAGGTCGCGGCCTGCATCACCTTGTACATCATCGTCATGTGGATCGAGTTCTCGCCGGTTTTTCTCGAACGCCTGGGCCTGCGCGATGCCCGCCGGAAACTCGAGAAGTTCCTGTTCATCTTCATTGCCCTCGGCGTCGTCCTGCCGATGATGCACCAGGCTTCGCTAGGAACGATGCTGGTCGTCATGGGCGGCCAGGTCAACCCGCTCTGGCAGACACCGATTCAACCGCTGATCTACCTGCTTTCGGCGATCATGCTCGGTTACGGAGTGATCCTCTTCGAATCCTGCGTAGCCGCTTCAGCGTACCGGCGCGAAATCGAGGTCTCCCTTCTCAACCCGATGGCGAGGGTAATGCTCGGCATCATGGCCCTGTTTCTGGTCGTGCGCTTTACCGACCTCGTCGTGCGCGGAGTCATCGGCCAGGCGTTCGCACCGACCTACGTCGCGCTGACTTTCTGGGTCGAAAACGCGTGTTTGCTGGGCACATTCCTTCTCATCGGCACCACCGAGGCGCGCCGCAATCCGGCCCGGTTGTTCCTCGCCGGCATCGCGGTCATGCTCAGCGGTATCATGCTGCGACTCAACGGCTTCCTGATCGCTTTCGACACAGGACCGGGCTGGAACTATTTCCCGTCCGTACCGGAACTTCTGGTCACCATCGGGATCTTCGCCGCCGAGGTGTTCGGCTACATTTACATCACCCGCCGATTCCCGGTCCTGCCGCGTGAAGAAACGTACGCCCAGCCAGCACGCAGCTAACGGTCATGACTTTTCCAGGCACCCCCCGATCATGAAAGTCATGACCGTTGCCCTCTCCCCCAACCCCT
>NZ_JDSS02000036.1:17904-43682 GCF_000584955.1 Candidatus Accumulibacter vicinus | reverse complement strand
AGAGATTCGCGAGTCGCTGATGCGACTTGCGCATTAACGCTCTTTTCAGGAGACAACAAGATGTCGCAAAGAGTCACCATTGATCCGGTCACTCGCATAGAGGGTCACCTGCGCGTTGATGTCGAAGTCGACGGCGGCAAGGTCAAGAAAGCGTGGGCATCGGGCCAGATGTGGCGCGGGGTGGAGAACATCCTGATCGGTCGCGACCCGCGTGATGCCTGGGCGATCACCCAACGCATCTGTGGCGTGTGTACGACGGTGCATGCGCTGGCTTCGGTTCGCGCCGTGGAAAACGCACTACAGCTCGAACTGCCGGTCAACGCCCAATACATCCGCAACATGATCATTCTGGCGCATGCCGTGCACGATCATATCGTGCACTTCTACCACCTCTCGGCGCTCGACTGGGTGGACGTGACCAGCGCCCTCAAGGCCGACCCGGGCCAGGCAGCCAGCCTCGCCGAAAGCCTCTCGAACTGGTCCGGCAACAGCAAGGCCGAATTCACCAAGGTCAGGGAACGCCTGAGCAGCTTTATCGGCACCGGACAACTCGGCATCTTCACCAATGGTTACTGGGGTCATCCAGCGATGAGGCTGCCACCGGAGGTCAATCTGATCGCGGTGGCGCACTATCTGCAGGCGCTGGAAGTGCAGCGGCATGCCAACAAGGTGGTCAGCATTCTCGGCGGCAAGACACCTCATATCCAGAACGTCACTGTCGGTGGCGTCGCCAATGCACTGTCCATTGACTCGCAATCGGTGCTGACCGTCGAACGCCTGCTGGCAGTGAAGGACTGGATTGATCAGCTCGCTGACTTCGTGAAGAACGTCTACCTGATCGACGTCGCGGTGGTCGGTGGTTTCTATCCCGAGTGGACGACGATCGGGCGCGGCATTGTCGATTACATCTCGGTGCCGGACATCCCGCTCGATGGCAAGAACACCCAGTTTGCCCTGCCTGGCGGTCATATCGCCGGTGGCGACATGAGCAGCTTCAAGGAAATCAAGACGCATGACGACGCATACTTCAAGGAGGGGGTCGAAGAATCGGTCAAGCATTCCTGGTACGAAGGTGGCAAGGGCCCCCTGCATCCCTACAAGGGTGAAACTCGGCCGCAGTACACCGATTTCCAGGAAAACGGCAAATATTCGTGGCTGAAGTCCCCCACCTTTTATGGCAAACCGATGCAGGTCGGTCCGTTGCCGTCCGTACTGGCCATGGTTGCCGCCCAATACCAGCCGGCCATCGACTACGCAACGCATACCCTTGAACTGGTGTCGTCGGTCGCCAAGACCAAGGTTGGTCTCGATGCGCTGCATTCGACGATTGGTCGACACGCGGCACGTGCCGTAAGTTGTGCGGTACAGGTCGATGAACTGGCTCGCCAATGGGATCTGTTGCTTGCCAACATGGCCAAAGGTGATCTGAAAACCTTCAACAAGCCGGTATTTCCGAAGGGCGAAATCTCCGGCGTCGGCGTACACGAGGCACCGCGCGGCGTTCTCTCGCACTGGCTGGTGATCAACGACGGGAAAATCAGGAACTATCAGTGCGTCGTTCCCACCACCTGGAATGCTGCACCACGCAACGAGAAGGATGAACCTGGCGCCTACGAGGCCAGCCTCGCCGGAACACCGGTCGCGATTGCCGAGCAGCCGCTCGAAGTGTTGCGCACGGTTCACTCCTTCGACCCCTGCATTGCCTGCGCGGTGCATGTCGTCGATGAGAAGAATCATCCGGTCGTCAAGGTGGCGTAGACTTGAGTCTGGTCTCGCACTCCATTCACCAAGAGGCCAGGATGCTCTCCCGGCCATTCTTTCCTGTCTGAGTAGACCACCGTGCGCATCGTCGTGCTGGGCGTTGGCAACATCCTGTTGAGTGATGAGGGACTGGGTGTGCGTGCGATCGAGCGCCTGCAGCGTTCCTATTCCTGGCCACCGGAAGTGAAGTTGATCGACGGCGGCACTTGCGGCATGGAATTGCTCGAGGACATCGAGGGTCTTGATGCGCTGATCATGGTGGATGCAATCCGTGCCGGCCAGGCACCGGGAACGCCGATCCTGCTCGCCGGCGACGCCATACCGGTATTCTTCAAGACCAAATTGTCACCGCACCAGGTCGGACTATGCGATGTCCTGGCAACACTCGAATTCCTGGGACGGGCTCCCAAGGACACCACCATCATGGGCCTGCAACCGTACTCCCTGGCGCTGGGCATGGAACTCAGCAGCGAAATCGAGGCCAGCATGCCCGCACTGATGCAAATGCTTGTCGCGCAGCTGGCGACGCTTGGAATCAGCGTCCATCCACTTGCCCCCGAGGCTGCCTGATGTGCCTGTCGATTCCGATGCAAATCGTCGCCCTGGAGGGACCCGACCTGGCGATTGTCGAGCGCCGACAGGGAACCTCGCTGCTGCGGGAGCAGGTCAATCTGATGCTGATTGGCCCTCAGCCGCCAGGGACATGGATTCTGGTCGCCCTCGGCTTGGCCAGGGAAGTTCTTGACGATCAGGAGCGGGCGCTGATTGAAGATGCCCTGGCGGCGCTCGCCTCCTCACGGGCAGGCAGCTACGACTCAGCGCAGCATTTTACCGACCTGAGCAGCAGATTCAACGATTGGAACCGCCAGCCATGAGCCCGCGTTCCCGCAATGCAGCCTTTCAGGCACCGCAACCTCCCCCTGCGGCACCCATCAACGAGAACCCGGCAGTACGCCTAGAGTCGATGTTTCTGCATATCTGGACAACCAGCATGCGCGATCTGCCTTTTGTCAACGCCGCCTTGTCGGTTGAAGCGGTCGGCTTTCGCCGCTGGAATTCTCAGGAATCTAGCAGAGCGTCCATGGTCGACCCGCCGCCTCTGGCAGCGAGCACCAGCGATGTGGACTGTGCATTGGGTGACTGGGTGGGCGCGGTGATTACACCTTGGTTCATCAATCTTTTTGTCCTGCCCGGCGGCGGCAACCTGTGGTCCGACCGACGTTCCGGCGAGCGCTGCCAGATCAATTTCCCCATTGGTCCGCTGGAGTTCATAGCGGATTACAGCCCCTCAGCAGTGATCCCCTCCTACCAGTATTGCCCGTTGTTCGCCCCTCCCAGCCAGATCGCCTCACAGGCCGCCGCGCGCGCCGCCGCCATTGCCGCACTGGATGCCATGTTCAGAACGCTCGACGAGAAGTCTGTCAGCACGACGGCAGTGCCCGCGGATCCCCTTCGGCGCGCATTCTTCCGGCGCGTCGTCCGACGCTGACTGCACGCCTCGCGGCGACGAGTTTCTCGGGAGTGGAAACTCTCGGCTACGCATGCCACAGCCTGCTGCGCAAGGCATTCCATTCAGGCCTGTTGAACCTGTTCCCTCATGGTGATTCGGGGTTTACAATGGCCATTCCCCGGGTCTGGTGACCCCTTCAACTCTTTTCTGCGTGTTCGGTTCCATGATGCATTTCCTAGCCGATGATAACGAAGTGATCCACCTGCAGGTGTCCGGTAAAGGATCGCCGATCATCATGTTGCACGGCTGGACTGCCAGCCACCGCGAATGGTCGCCATTTCTCGACCAACTGACGCCACATCATCGTGTCTTCCGCTGGGACGCCCGTGGGCATGGTGGACATCGACTGACGCAAGAGACCGTTCCAACGGTGCAGCGAATGGCACAAGACCTGCGTAATCTGATCGAATACTATGATCTGGACGATTTGGTGGCCGTCGGCCACTCCATGGGCGCCTTGACCCTGTGGCAGTACATCAAGGAGCATGGCTGCGAAAAGCTGCGCAAGGTCTGCTTCCTGGACCAGTCACCCAAACTTCTCACCGATTCTGAATGGTTCAATGGCATCTACGGCGATTTCGACCACGATCGTTCAGCGACTTTCCTGAGCGATCTCCGGACCAACTTCGCGGAATCCATTCTCCTGTTGGGTGCCATGGGCCTCAACGCGAGCGCCAGGGAGAAGTATCACACGGGCTCGCGGAGTCTCGACAAGGCGAGGCAATGGCTGAACGAACTGGATCCGGCCCCGCTGATCGCCTGCTGGGAAAGCCTGACCGAAGCCGATTATCGAGAAACCCTCGATAGAATCAACATTCCTGCCCTACTGGTCTATGGCGGGGCCAGCAATTACTACCGCAGCGAGACCGCACACTACGTTCAGAACAAAATCGCCAACGCGGTACTACACATCTATGAAGGCACCGATCACTCGCCACACCAATGGGATCGCGAGCGCTTCGTTCGTGATTTGCTCGACTTCATTGATGCATAGCATCATTCCACGGCAAACTGCAGCGCAACTGAGCCAAAACAAAGCCGGACCTGTGGCTGTCCAAAGGGAAACGAGTCATTTACACTTTCCCGGATAATGTGCTCATCCGATGGCTGTTTCCCCTGGTTTCTCCGCTAGGATCCTCATCATCATCATGGCAACCATTCTGATCGTCGACGATGCTCCCGAATCTCTGGCAGTCCTGAGTGGCCTGCTGAGTCCCCTGTATCAGGTGCGCGCTGTCGCTTCCGGACCACTCGCCTTGCAGGCTGCAGCCGGCTTGCCAAGGCCCGATCTGATCCTGCTCGACGTGATGATGCCGGAAATGGACGGCTACGAAGTGATCAGGCACCTGCTGTCCAACCCGGCCACGTCCAACATCCCGGTCATCTTTGTCAGCGCTCTCGAACAAACCGACGAGGAGGAGCGTGGTCTGGCTCTAGGCGCCGTGGACTACCTCACCAAACCGATCAAGCCGGCAATCGTCATCGCCCGCGTCAAGACTCATCTCGACCTGAAAGCGGCCCGCGACCTGCTGCAGGATCGAAACCGCAGCCTGGCGGAAGATATCGCTCAGCGCATGGCGGACAATCTTCTGATCCAGGATATCAGCATCCGCGCACTCGCCCGCCTGGCCGAGATCCGCGACCCGGAAACCGGCAATCACCTGCGCCGCACGCAGGGCTACATGCGCACGCTGGCCATGGAACTGTGTTCGCATCCACGTTTTGCCGATTTCCTGACGCCGCACAATATCGAGGTCCTCGTCAAGTCGGCGCCCCTCCATGACATCGGGAAAATCGGTATCGATGATCAGATCCTGCGCAAACAAGGCAAGCTGACGCCGGATGAGTGGGCCATCATGAAGACGCACAGTCAGCTTGGTTATCAAGCGCTCGAACAGGCTGCGCAGGATGCCGAATACTCGATCGACTTCCTGAGCATGGCCAAGGATATCGCGCATTATCACCACGAAAAGTGGGATGGATCCGGCTACCCGGAAGGACTGTCGGGGAACCAGATTCCGATTTCTGCACGCATCATGGCACTGGCTGATGTCTTCGATGCCTTGATCACGCAACGTGCCTACAAGAGGGCTTTCACCCTTGAACAAGCACTGCTGATCATCGACGCAGGGCGGGGAACACATTTCGACCCGGACGTGGTGAATGCCTTTTTCGCCCGCCAGGAAGATTTCATCCGCATCGCCACAAGGCATGCCAACCGCGAGACGGATACGCCGATCCAGACCGCCCTGGCCATACCCTAGCGCAGCGGCTACCGAGCCAGGCCGTCCGTAAACCAGCGCGGCAGAAGTTTCTGGCTGCCCGGCAAACCCCGGCTTGATGCCTGAGCATCACGACCATGGGCGCATACATGCTGCGTCCTGCTGGTGCGGCGCACAATCAATACGGCATTTCCATTAGAATCGAGCCCTCGGTCGAACCCGACCCAAAGTCAGGAGAATGTTGCATGACCTTGCAGAGCAAGCCCAATACCGACGATGTGCGCATCCGGGAGATCAAGGAACTGGTCCCTCCAGCGCACATTTTCCGCGAGTTTCCGGTCGGTGTGCGTGCGGCAACGACCACCTATGAAGCGCGCCAGGGCATCCACCGCATCCTGCACGGTGCCGACAACCGTTTATTGGTCGTTCTTGGCCCCTGCTCGATCCACGACGTCGATTCGGCCGTCGAATATGCTCATAGACTGGAGAAGGAAGCCTCCCGTTTCGCCAACGATCTTCTGATCGTGATGCGTGTGTACTTCGAAAAACCACGCACGACGGTTGGATGGAAAGGTCTGATCAACGATCCGCGTCTCGATAACAGCTTCCGGATCAATGAGGGGCTGCGCCTGGCGCGCGGTCTGCTTCTCGAAATCAACGACCTGGGCCTGCCCTGTGCAACCGAGTTCCTCGATACGATCACCCCGCAATATACGGCTGACCTGATTGCCTGGGGGGCGATCGGTGCGCGTACCACTGAATCACAGGTGCATCGTGAACTGGCTTCCGGCTTGTCCTGCCCGGTCGGTTTCAAGAACGGCACCGATGGCAACATACGCATCGCCATCGACGCCATCCGTGCAGCGCAATCACCACACCATTTTCTCTCGGTGACCAAGGCAGGTCGCTCGGCGATTGTCTCCACATGCGGCAACGAGGACTGCCACGTCATTCTGCGCGGCGGCAAGGAACCGAACTACGATGCTGCACATGTCGACGCCGCCTGCCGAGAAATCGCCGCCGCCAACCTCGCTGCACGCCTGATGATCGATGCCTCACACGCCAACAGCAACAAGCTGTTCAAACAGCAGATCGAAGTCGCCAAGGAAACCGCCAGCCAGATTGCCACCGGCGACCAACGCATTGTCGGCGTGATGGTTGAATCACACCTCGTTGAAGGACGGCAGGATCTCGTTCCCGGTCAGACCCTGGAGTACGGCAAAAGCATTACCGACGCCTGCCTGGGATGGGAGGACTCGCTGCGGGTGCTGGAGATCCTCGCCAAAGGGGTACGCGCGCGCCGGCTGGTTGAAGCTGCGCACTAACGACCATGACGCGTCCGCCAGAGCCGCTTAACGCAGCTTGATTTCCTTGTAGATCACGTGCTTGCGAGCTTTTGGATCGTATTTCTTGATCTCCATCTTGCCGGGCATCGTGCGCTTGTTCTTGGTCGTGGTGTAAAAATGGCCGGTACCGGCGGTCGACTCAAGCTTGATCTTGTCACGCATGGCTGCTCTCCTTCTCAGATCTCGCCGCGGGCGCGCAAGTCGGCGAGCACGACGTCGATGCCATTTTTGTCAATCGTGCGCAAACCGGCGTTCGATACACGCAAGCGCAGCCAGCGGTTCTCGCTCTCGATCCAGAAACGGCGATACTGCAAGTTCGGAAGGAAGCGGCGCTTCGTTCTATTGTTGGCATGGGAAACATTGTTCCCTGCCATCGGGCCCTTGCCCGTAACCTGGCAAACACGCGCCATGATGTTGCTCCAATTGATTTTTGGGAAGAAAGCCCGCGATTCTAGCCCATGCAGGCCGTCGATTTCAAGCAATTTTCTGCCGAAGCCCGCCAAACGCTGATCACGATACCCCTCTACCTTCTTTTCTTGTGCAGGGTTTGACTGGCTCGCAAGCGCCTACAGCAGTCCCCGTTCCGCGAAAGACAAGGGGGGTGATTGCTGGGCGACGATGAAATGATCGAGCACCCGCACTTCCACCAAGGCCAGCACCTGCTTGAGTTCGCTGGTCAGCAGTTCATCGGCGCGTGACGGTTCGGCCACCCCGGAGGGGTGATTGTGTGCCAGCACCACTGCCGCAGCGTTGTGCCGCAGCGCCCGCTTGACGACCTCGCGCGGATAGACGCTGGTTTGCGTCAGCGTACCGCGAAACAGTTCTTCAGCGGCAATCAGGCGATTCTGTGCATCCAGCCACAAGGCAAAAAAAACCTCGTGCTCCAGGCCTGCGAGATGCAGCCGCAGGTAGTCACGCACCGCACCGGGTGAGGCAAAGGCAATTCCCTGGCGCATTTCCTCGCCGAGCGCACGCCGGGCCATTTCCAGGACCGCCTGCAACTGCGCGTACTTTGCCGGCCCCATGCCGGGCAGTGCCGAAAACTCCGCCTGGCTCGCTGCAAACATGCGGTTCAGGCCACAGAAGCGGCTGATCAGCTCGCGCCCCAGGTCAACGGCGCTTTTTCCCTTGATGCCGACGCGCAGGAAAATTGCCAGCAATTCGGCATCCGACAAGGATGCTGCGCCATGGGCGAGCAAACGCTCACGTGGTCGTTCATCCTCCGGCCAGTCGCTAATCGCCATCCTGTCACCCCACAGCAATGTGATGCCATGCATTCTAACGGTCATGACTTTGCCAGGCACCCCCCGATCATGAAAGTCATGATCGTTTCCCTCTTTTGCAGGGTGCATTCCGGCCGGCACGCCGGAATTGCTTGATGGGCATGAAGCAGGCTCCTTGAATTCCCCCGCTCGCCCTCGCCCCCTCCCACGGCCCGCTCTGCAACGCGGCGCGGTGCTCCGCGAAACCCCACTTTCGCCTCGGTTAAACAAGCAGCAAGCGTTTGCACAGTGCCTGCAGGTTCGGCCACCCATGCCTGTCGTAAAGCACATCAGCGGTCTGCATTTCTGGATTGACGCAGTCTCAAAGGCACGCTACTGTCCCGATTCCGAAGCGGTATCTACCTCTGGATGCTCATGGCTGATTCATCATCAACACTCCCCATTCATCCATTGCTGCAAACCTCCTCTGCTCACTGGCAGGCAGTGGTACGTCTCTACCGCGCCGTCACCCTGGGCGGACTGTTGCTGGCCATGCTGCCGCTTGCCCTTGACGGCCCACAGCCAGCCGGTCCGGCTGGCTTCATCAGCCTGCTGGTCATCGCCGCCCTATTGCTGCAGGCGCCACTGCTGGTCATCAACGTCTTCCGTCGTCGGTTGCTTCGGCAAGTATCCGCCGTCATTACCACCGTACCGGGTCACCCGGTTCAACTGCAGACGGAAACCACCGCCCGCGAGCTCGTCGTCCGCCTGACCGAGCATCACGATAAGGAATCCAAGGAATCGATCCGCATCCGCTGTGACCAGGTCGTTAGTGACACCGTGCCGCCAACCAATATCTCGGTCGCCGCCATGCGCCATCGCATCGATCCGGAAACGTCGGCGACAACAGGTCCGGCCAGGTTCGCCATTGTCTGGGATCGAGGCGTGCTGTGGGGGCAAGCGCCCGATGCGGCGCGCGACCGGTGTAACATGTGGCTCGGTGTGGCAGTTGTGGTGCTGGTTCTCGAGAGCATCCTCGCGGTCACCGCTGCGGCGTACTGGAACGACTATCGCACCCTGTTGGCCGAGTGGCAACGGGCCGAGGCCACGCGCACCTGGCCCGTGACCGAGGGATGGCTACGCAGCATTCGCCTGGACGAAACCCGGGTGAGTGTCGGGCGCGGCTGGCGCCCAGCCTGGCAAGCCGAGATCCATTACCGCTACCGTGTCGGCGATATCGTCCATGGCGGCAACGTCATCCGCCAGGGCATGCGCCCGAACCGCGACAAGGCAGCGGTCGAGCAGTGGCTTGAAGCATATTCAATGAAGCTACAGGATGGTGGCACGGTAGCTGTTTTTTACGATCCGCAAGCACCCGGCAATGCCGTCCTGGAAACGGGAGCAGACCCAGCGCTCGCCACCCTCCTTGGCGACGCGCTTGCTGGTGTCTGGATCTGTGTCATTCTCGGCTTGCTGGTGCTGACGGGCCTGCCGCTGGGAGTGCTCTGGCTGACCCTGTGGGCGACTTCACGAGGCAACCCAAGGAGCGCCGCACATGGATGACACGCCCACAGATCCCGCCAGGCTGACCACCGTCGTCGATTACCACACTGTCGGCAGCGTGTTTCGGGAGGTGCTTTTCCCGCCGATGACCGTCGGAATTTTCCTGACCCGGGCTGGCAGCACACTGCTGGGGCTGGCAGCGTGGATGGTCACAGCCCTGGCCATCGCACTGGTCCTGATGAGATTTGATGTCGCACGCACGACGGCAGGCATGGTCGGCGTACTGACGCCGGTCATCGTCGTGATCGTACTCAACAGCTTGGGCGTCTTCAATCGCCGTGGGGCCAGCGCCAAGCCTCTCCGACAGTTTCATGAATGGCTTCTTGCCGTCTCCAGCCGGGGGATGGGCCTCGATGCCACGCACATCGTTGCAGCGCATGTCGATGCTGACCAGGCACTGCAGTTGCAGGTCAGCGACGCCTGGTTGCAGCAACCGGCAGACAAGCGGCTGTGCGATCTGTCGCAGTGGTGCTATCTGTGGAGCTGGAGCCTCGCCAGCCGCGAGGGCACAAGCGCCGTGCGCATTGCACTGCGTGATGCGACCGGCCAGACGGTCGGCGGTACCGGGCCGCATGGGGGTGACGAGGTGTGGCTCGGTGAGTAAACACGGCCGGTCACGCCGATGGACAGGCCTGGCAAGTGGCAGGCTCTTGCGCCATGCCGGCAAGCACGGCGGTGGCGGCAACCGTTTGGCGCTACCATCGGACCATGCTGCGGCCGCAGCGACCCGGTGTTTGCTTCGGCAAAGCGCTGACCTGGAGCAGTGAGCATCAGCCACAGCAAACCCGCAACCCATGCCCCGGAGGTTCCCCCAGATGACCCGCTTCAGCCTACGCATACAACTCTTGATGGTGACCCTTGCCCTGTCCACCGGCTTCCTGGTTTTCGGCGCCTGGACCTGGTACACGATCAACCAGACCAACCTGCTGGCCGTCAACGCGGCCATCGAAGCGGCCCGCGCCGGCGAACGCAACTTTTACATTAAAGAGCATCCCCCATGGAATTAGCGGGAAAACGCATTGTCCTCGGTGTCAGCGGTGGCATCGCGGCCTACAAGGCGGCCGAGCTGGTCCGCCTGCTGCTCAGGGAGGGCGCCTCGGTGCAGGTGGTGATGAGCGAAGCGGCAACGCACTTCGTCACGCCGGTCACCTTCCAGGCGCTCTCCGGCAAACCGGTGTTTACCGACCAGTGGGATCCGCGAGTCGCCAACAACATGGCACACATCGATCTGTCACGGGAAGCCGATGCGCTGCTGGTCGCCCCCGCTTCGGCCGACTTTCTCGCCAAGGTGGCCAACGGACTGGCCGACGACCTGTTGACCACCCTGGTCCTGGCACGCGACTGCCGGCTCCTGGTTGCCCCGGCGATGAACCGCCAGATGTGGGAAAACCCGGCCACCTGCCGAAACATCGCCAGCCTGCGCGCCGACGGCGTGGACATCCTCGGTCCGGCCTGTGGGGATCAGGCTTGCGGTGAGAGCGGGCCGGGACGGATGCTCGAAGCGGCAGAGATCCTTGCCGAGATGATTGCCCACTTTCAGCCGAAGAGGCTCGCTGGCAAGCGCGTGCTGCTGACCGCAGGGCCGACCTTCGAAGCAATTGACCCGGTACGGGGGATCACCAACCTGTCAACCGGCAAGATGGGCTATGCAATTGCCCGCGCCGCCCGCGAAGCGGGGGCCCAGGTCACTCTGGTCTCCGGGCCGGTCAGCCTGCCCTGCCCGCCAGGGGTCAGCCGCATCGAGGTCAGCAGCGCCCTGCAGATGCACGCTGCGGTACACCGCCAGGTTGCCGATAATGACGTTTTCATCGCAGTCGCCGCCGTCGCCGATTACCGCCCCGCCAACCCCAACGCACAAAAGATCAAGAAAGGCGCACAGGCGACGCCGCCGACGATCGAACTGGTGCAGAACCCGGATATCCTCTCCGAGATCGCTGCTCTGCGCGCACCACCGCTCTGCGTCGGTTTTGCTGCCGAGAGCGAGAATCTGCACGAATACGCGGAAAACAAACGGCGCAGCAAGAACATCCCGCTGCTCGTTGGCAACCTGATCGCCGACGGCTTTGGTGGCGACGACAACACGCTGATCCTGTTCGACGATGACGGTGCGCACCCGCTCGCACCCGCGCCCAAGCTCCAGCTTGCGCGCCAGCTCGTCAACCGCATTGCCGCCCTGCTCGAGCAGCGCCGATGAGCCGCCCTGACCTTCGGGTAGACGTCAAGCTGCTCGATCCCCGCCTGCGTGACCAGCCGCCGCATTATGCCACCACCGGCTCAGCCGGCCTCGATCTGCGCGCTTGCATTGCCGAACCGGTCGAAATCCGGCCCGGGGAAACGCTACTGATTCCGACCGGCATCGCGATCCATCTCGGCGACCCAGGATTGGCAGCGATGATCCTGCCGCGCTCGGGACTCGGCCATAAACATGGCATCGTTCTTGGCAACCTGGTCGGGCTGATCGACTCCGACTATCAGGGCGAGATCATGGTGTCGACCTGGAACCGCGGTCAGCAACCCTTCACCTTGCAGCCACTCGATCGTCTGGCCCAATTGGTGGTGGTACCGGTCTTGCGAGTCGAGTTCGATGTTGTCGAAGAATTCATCAGCAGCGCACGTGGCGCATGCGGTTTCGGGAGCACCGGTCATTCCTGAACGGTTTTAGCGAGACGTTCTACCTGCGCTCGCTGCGCCTCACCACCAGTAACCCGGCAGCGACGAGAAAGGCCAGAAAACAAAGACCTGACCAGTTGGCCATCGACAGTCCGAGGAACACCCAGTCCTTGCTCGAACAGAAACCGGTAGCCATGAACAGCGATGGCCAGTGTACGCCAAACCAGTCGACGATCTGTTCGATCAGCGTCGGCTCACCAAAACCACATTCCATGCTCGCGCTGGGCAGATACTGCAGCCAGCTCTGGTAGGCAGCAGTCGCCAGTCCGCCGGCTGCAGTCAGGCCCAGCAGCGCGCTCCAGAAGCGGAAACTGCCGGGCAACAGCGCGCCAGCCAGCGCCAGCGAGGCGATCAGCAGATAGAGCAGGCGTTGAAAGATGCACAGCGGACAGGCCTGCAGCTTCATCACCTCGCCGAGCAACCATCCGGCCATCGTCAGACCGAGCGCCGCCAGCCCCAGCAGGCCGAAAGCGATACGTGGCGAAAAACGCACAGTGGATTCGATCAGGCCAGAACATAGCTGCGCAGGCGCAGCGAGAGTTCCTGCAACTGCCGAACCCCGGAGTTCTCCGCACGCTCACACCAGTCCTGCAGCGCACGCAGCAGATGCTCGCGGGAAGCGTTCGAGCGCTCCCAGACGGTGGCCAGTTCCTGGCGCATGGCATAAGCGGTTTGCAGCGCACGGCTCTCGCCGAGCAGCAACTCGAGCCGACTGCGCTGTTCCTGCGGAACGGCGCCGGCATCCGCCGCCAGCCAACGCTTCATGCCCTTGAAACGACGACCGTCCTGCAGCGTGGCAAGTTCCTCGCGGTATACCTGTTTCAGCGAACGGGCGTACTGAGAGAGCACATCGTAACGATTGACGATCACCGCCTGCAGGGTGTCGAAATCGACGACCGGCCGCAGATCACCCAGACGCGGCCTGGGTGCCACCTTCTTCACATGCGCCAGGCCAAGCGCAGCGAGGATGCGGATATAGAGCCAGCCGATGTCGACCTCATACCAGCGGATCGACAATCTCGCGGAGGTCGGAAAAGTGTGATGGTTGTTGTGCAGCTCTTCTCCGCCGATCAGGATTCCCCAGGGAGAAATGTTGGTACTGGCGTCCGGGGGGCTGAAATTGCGGTAGCCCCAGAAATGCCCAAGACCGTTGATCACGCCCGCCGCCCAGAACGGAATCCAGGCCACCTGCACCAGCCAGATCAGCGTGCCTGCCAGCACGCCGAAAACCGTGAGGTCGATGAGCAGCATCAGCAATACGCCCAGCTTGTGCCACGGCGTGTAGAGATGGTTCTCGATCCAGTCATCCGGTGTGCCGCGGCCGTAACGCGCGATCGTGTCCTGGTTGCGGGCCTCCCTGACGTAGAGGAAAACGCCCGTCCAGAGAACCCTGTGGATGCCGAACACCTGCGGACTATGCGGATCTTCGGCAGTCTCGCACTTGGCGTGATGCTTGCGATGGATCGATGCCCACTCCCTGGTCACCATGCCGGTGCTCAGCCACAGCCACAAGCGAAAGAAATGTGCGACCAGCGGATGCAGATCCAGTGCACGATGTGCCTGATGGCGGTGTAGAAAGATGGTCACCGAGACGATTGTGACATGCGTCAGACCCAGTGCTATCAACACATAAGCCCACCAGGGCCAATCGACTAATCCAGCGTACATAAACCGTCCTTTGAAGAGCAGACTCATGATTCTAAGGCAATCAGCCGCCGCGCCAAAGCGTCTTGTCACCAGCCTGACCACCCCTGGAAGCTGCGCTGCCGGCAGGCTCATCCCGGTCCTCTGGCCTGCGGGTGTGTACGCACCGCCACAAGCCGTTATCATTGGCGAATGAAAACACGTATCCTGCTGGTCGAGGACGATGAGCGCCTCGCCAATCTGACTGCCGAGTACCTGCGAAAGAACGATTTCGAGGTCCTGATCGAATCACGTGGCAACACTGCCCAGACACGCATTCTCGACGAGCGACCCGACCTGGTCATTCTCGACGTCATGCTACCCGGCAAGGACGGATTTGAAGTCTGTCGCTCCGTCCGCCCACACTACGGCGGGGTCATCCTGATGCTGACGGCACGCGATGAGGACTTCGACCAAATCCTTGGTCTTGAACTGGGCGCCGACGACTACATTGCCAAACCGGTACAGCCTCGCCTGCTGCTGGCACGCATCAAGGCCCTGCTGCGCCGCTCACCGGCCAATCCGAGCAGCGCCGGCAGCGACACTGCGGAACCGAGCGAACCCTCCGAACTGGCTTTTGGCCGCTTTCGCATCAGCCAGGGGACACGCAGCACTCACCTCGACAACGATGCCATCGACCTGACCACGGCCGAATTCGATCTGTTGTGGCTGCTTGCCCGTCACGCCGGCAACATCCTGTCACGCGACGACCTGCTCCAGGAATTGCGCGGCATCGGTTTTGACGGACTCGACCGCTCGATCGACGCCCGCATTTCAAGGCTGCGCCGCAAACTCGGAGACGATCCGGAAAATCCGACGCGGATCAAGACCGTGCGCGGCAAAGGCTATCTGTTCAGTAAGCATGACTGGCAATAGCAACAAGCTGCTCGCCGTCCTCGCGACTTACAAGCCGGCGCCCTGGCGAGGGCGCTACAGCCTGTCCCGACTGTTTTTCAATTTCTACCTGCTGGTCATGGGCTCCTTCGTGGCTATTGCGATCTTTGCCGACTTCGTCATTTCGACTGCGGTCAAGGGCATCACCGACGATTACACCAGCCGCTTCATGCGTGGCACGGTACTCCTGATCGAAGACGAACTGTTCCGCAGACCGCGTTCGGAATGGCCAAAGGCAATCGAGGCGCTCGATCGGAAATTCGCCTACAAACTCGGCATCGTAGACCGCTGGACGCTCAATCTACCCTCCACACAGGCGGCGAAACTCGATAGTGGCGAACTGGCGATTGACGTACAGGGAGACATCATCTACCACCGCCTCAAACAGACCCCGCAAATTCTGGTTGTCGGCCCGATCTCGCCCGAGCGCAACCCGGAATACCCGCGCGGGATTCCGCTCGACCTACGCATCAGTCTGCTGACCTGGAGTCTGATCGGGGTCTGTCTGGCGATTGTCGTATGGCTATGGGTGCATCCGGTCTGGCGGGACCTGGAAGCGATGCGCCAGACCGCACGCGCCCTCGGCGAGGGACTCTTCGAAGCACGTGCTCCAAGCATGCGCAGCAGCGCTTTCAGACCACTGGCAGAAACCCTGAACGGCATGGCCGAACGTATCCAGCGACTGATCGCAACACAGAAGGAGCTGTCGAGCGCCATCTCGCACGAGTTGCGTACCCCGATTGCACGCCTGCGCTTCGCGCTCGAGATACTGGCGGACACCCCTGACCCGTGCGAGCGCGAGCGTTTGTGGCGAACGATGGAAGCCGACCTCGATGAACTCGACGGCCTGATCCATTCCAGTCTGACCTATGCCCGCTTCGAGCGCGAACAGCCTGAACTCGACCTGACCGCGGTCGAGATCGCTCCCTGGCTTGAAGAACAGGTGGAAGCCAGCCGCATGCTGGCGCGCAGGCTTGAACTGCAGGTCGACCACAGCACCTTGCCGCCGCTGCTGCGCGTCGAACTCGATCGCAAAAGCATGCCGTATGCGATCACCAACCTGCTGCGCAATGCCATCAAGTACGCCAGAACACGGATCATGGTCAGTGCAGAAGTGCTGGGTGACCAGATCCAGGTGCACGTCGACGATGATGGCATCGGCATACCGGTTGATGAGCGCGAACGCGTTTTTTCAGCCTTTACCCGCCTCGACCGTTCGCGCGACCGTGCGACCGGAGGTTACGGTCTCGGCCTGGCGATCGCACGGCTGGTGCTGGAACAGCATGGCGGCAATGCCAGCGCCGCGGCATCGCCGCTTGGTGGGGCACGTTTGACGCTCAGCTGGCCACTGTCACAGAACGTCACGGAAAGCTGACGCAATTGCTGCAGACGGAGCGTCTGGTCCGCCCCTATCATCGCTTCCCATGTACAGAACAACCCTCAAGGAAGACCAGATGAGCGACTTCAACCTGAACTGCGAGCACTTTCTCGCCACCTCGCGCCAACACTTTTTCGCCAGCGACGCGGCCTCTGCCGACCGGCAAGGCATTCCTGAAGGCGATTCCACGGGTTACTGCGGTGACAAAGAGCACGGCGGACATCCTGGTAGATGAGGGCGGTGGCGCACCCCCCGCCACCTTTTCCGCTGGCTGAAGGAATCGGTATCTTCATCGGGATCGTCGCCTGGGATGTGCTCAGAGCCGGAGAAATGGAACTTCTGAAGGCTTCGCTGATCGCCGCAACCGGCGCCTTGGTCTGGTACGGCGCACGCTGCTGGCTGAGCAGGCACAAGCGCGGCGGATCTCTTTGAAAGCCTCAGCAAATGGTTTGGCCTCCTCCCCTGTAGCCCATCGCAACGATGGGCCTTCAATCCCGTGCCGACTTCGGCACGGGATTTTTTTCGTTCCGGGAACCATTATCCGCGGTCGCCGGCAGCACCCCGCCAAGCAGGCGAACCTCGCGCTGCGGGAAGGGAATCTCGATGCCGTGCTCGCGGAACGAGGTCCAGATCATCAGGTTGATCGCCGAACGGACGCCACCGGTCCCCTCCTGCGGGTCGGCAATCCAGAAACAAAGCTCGAGATTGATGCCATTATCGGCAAACAGTGTCAGCAGCGCTTGCGGCGCAGGTTCGGCCAAGACGCGCGGCTGTGCCTGCGCTGCCTCGGTCATCAGGCGCATCGCCTGCTCGAGATCGGTGCCATAGGCCACCTGCACCGGTACCATCACCCGCAGTCGTGAATCGGTGAAGGACTCATTGCGCACGATGTTCGACACCAGATATTCGTTGGGAATGATCACCTCGGTACCGGCCAGTGTGCGCAGGACCGTATAGCGGGAAGTGATCTGGGTGACGACCCCGGAAGTCGTCGCATCAAGAGCGACCAGGTTGCCGATGCGAATCGAGCGGTCGAGCAGGATGATGAAGCCACTGACGTAATTGCTGGCGATTTTTTGCAGCCCGAGTCCGAGACCGACCGCGAGGGCGCCGCTGAACACCGATAGCGCAGTGATGTCGATACCGACGATCGACAGGCTCAGCAACAAGGCCACCACCGAGAGCACCGCCTTGACCAGGCGGCCCAGCACCACGCGAATATTCGAGTCCATCGTCTCGCTGGCGAGCAAGCGAGTCTCGATTTCGCCCGAGAGCCAGAGTGCGACCAGAACCGTGACGACGACGGTCAGCAGGCCAGTCAACAGGGTCCACAGGTCCAGCTTCTGCTTGCCGACGTGGAAACTCACCTGTTCGAGGATCTCGATCAGAGGTTCCGCTAGCCCGGTCAGATAGAGCGCCAGGCATAACCAGATCGCGGTGGCGATGAAGCGCTCGGAACTGGCCAACCAGCCACTCGGTGAGAAAGCGTGGCGCAGAACATAGATCGCCGCCCGCACCAGTGCCATCGAGAGCAGCAATGGCACGGCCAGATCAAGCAGGCTGACCGGCCCGAATTGCCAGTGCCTGAAGCTCTGGCGGACAATCAACACCGAGAGCAGCGCCAGCAGGGGAAAAGCGACGCGCTTCAGGCTACCGGCACCGAAAGCTCGCAAGGCCCCGTGCGCAGGACTCGCGCGCGCGAACTCGTGCCGTTTGCCGTATCGCGACACCCCCCATGCGAGCAGCAGACTCGCACCCAACGCCAGCACCTGCCAGAGAAAAGCCGGATCCCGAAAATCCCGCCAGAGTTCGAACAGCAGGGCAAACATCGCCTTTTCGTTCATCGCCGCTCCATTACTGCCGCATAAAAGGCGTCGGTCCCGTGCTGATGGGGAAACAATCGCAGGCGCTCGCCGACATCGATCGCGATCCCCTGTCTGGCCAGGATGTCCTGTGCCGAACAGGGCACAAAGTCCGGGTGCTGCGCCAGGAAAGCCTGGACCACGGCATCGTTCTCGACTTCGAGCAGACTGCAGGTCGCATAGACAAGGCGGCCGCCCGCTTTGACCAGGCTCCCGGCGGCGGCGAGAATCGCCGCCTGTTTGGCGCACAGCTCGGCAACACTTGCCGGCATCTGCCGCCACTTCAAGTCCGGATTGCGACGCAGGGTGCCAAGGCCGGAACAGGGCGCATCGACCAGCACCCGATCGAGTTTGCCGGCAAGGCGCCGGATCTTGGTGTCACGTTCGGATTCGATCTGCAGCGGATACACATTCGACAGGCCAGAACGTGCCAGGCGTGGTTTCAGCCTGGCCAGCCGCCGCTCGGCGACGTCGAAGGCGTAGAGACGGCCCTGCGAACGCATCAGCGCCCCGAGCAGCAAGGTCTTGCCACCTGCACCCGCACAGAAGTCGGCGACCATTTCGCCACGCCTGGGCTGCACCAGGAAACCGAGCAACTGGCTGCCCTCGTCCTGCACTTCGATGCTGCCATCGATGAATAACGGATGCTTCGACAGGGCTGGCTTGCCGAGCAGACGAATGCCAAGAGGCGAATAGCGACAGGCCTCGGCCGCCAGCCCGTCGGCCAGCAAGCGCGCCAACACCTCCGGCCGACCGGCCTTCAGGGGATTGACGCGCAGATCCAGCGGCGCCGGCTGATTAAGGCCGTTTGCCAGGCGCTCTACTTCATCGGCTGCGTACTGCGTCATGAACTCGGCGTACAGCCAGTCGGGCAGATCGAGGCGAACCGCTGGCGGCAGTTCGTCAATCTTCACCGCCTTGGCCTGTGCCAGCCATTTGCTCTCCGATTCGCTCAGAACACCCTCCAGCTGACGCCGGTTCATTCCCCGCAGGCAAGCCAGCGCGGCGAGCAGCAGTCGCCTTGAGGTCAGCTCGTCGGCACAACGCGCCGACAGCGAGCGCTTGCGGCGCAGCACAGCGAACACCGTTTCGGCAACGAAACCGCGGTCGGCATGGCCGAGATCACGGTGCTGGCGAAAATAGCGGGAAACCACCAGGTCAGCCGGAAATACCGAGCGCAACAATTCCGACAGCAACGCTTCGGCATGACGAAAAAGGGCGTGAGAAAAACGCGCGCCACTTGCGGTCATTGCGGTTCCTGACTGATTTCAATGGTCGTCGCAACCTGCACGTAAAGATCGCCCTTGCGGTCAAGATGCTGAATTTTTACCGGCAACATTGCATGCCGATAAGCCAGCCAAAGCTCGGTCGTGGCCACACCCGGTACGCGCAGGTGCAGGCAGTGAAAAGTCCCTGCCGGAATCTCGAGGTCCTCGTCACCGACGACTTCGACTCGATAGTCTGCATACTTTTTACCGGTCACGATCGGCAAGCTGCGGCTCGCGCCGAGGTCAGGCAACAAGCCCAACTGGTAGGGAAAGCTCAACAGGTCCTGCGTACCGGGGCGCAAGGTCTGCACCGGCCGATCGCCGATCCGCAATTGCAGCGTCTCCCAGTCGAACTCGGCTTGCTGGCCGGTTGCACGCCCCCTCTGGTGAGTCACGACCCGCTCGGGGAGCAATCCGGCAGCGGTCCACCGACCGCGACTTTCGATTTCGAAACGCAACGGTCTGAAAAACCCGACCAGCCCGCTGGTTTCGGTCACCGCCGTGATCCGGTAGCTGCCGTCGACCACCTCCCAATCGTGGATCGAGAAACCGATCTCAAAACCCTGATCGCCGCGATCGACGCGGTAACGAATCCTGCCGTGCGCCGGCAACTGCGACGCCACCGGCGCCGTAGCGACCGGCGGTAAGGAAAGGGGCAGATCCGGTGCAGCCTCGGGCATTTGCGTCCCCTCCTGTGCGGGCTCCGGGCCGGGTTCCTGCACTGGCCCCGGTGCAGGAACCGGCACCGGCGAATTACGAACGGCCAGTACCGACGGCTCGGCTGGCACCGCCGGTGGGCGCCGCACAGAACGCCGATTCGCAGGCTCGGGCTTTGCCTGAGGCCTGGCCGCTGGCGGCTGTGGCGCTGGCGCTGGCGCTGGCGCTGGCGCTGGCGCTGGCGGCATCTTCAGTTCAGCGATCAGCATCGGCGATTCGCTGCCGGTTGACAAGTCGATATCCGGAGCAAAGAGCACCAGAGAGTGGACACCGATCGAGGCAATGAAGGCGATGATCAGAACAACAGGCATCGGCTCGCCAGATTATCCCGCCGCGAACTGCGGAGCGATCATCGCCATGCCACCAGCCTGCGGCATATCCAGCCATACGCGTCCGTTGCGCAGATGCAGGCGACCTTCGGCAAACCAGCGTACCGCCAACGGGTAGACCTGATGCTCCTGCACCAAAACGCGTGCGGCCAGCGTCGCCTCGTCATCGTCATCGAGTACCGGCACGGCCGCCTGCACGATGACCGGTCCATGATCCAGGTCGGAGGTCACGAAGTGTACGGTGCAACCGTGAATCCGAACGCCTTCGGCCAGCGCGCGGCGGTGCGTGTGCAGGCCGGGAAATGCCGGCAACAGCGAAGGGTGAATGTTGATCAGGCGATTCTCGTAGCGACGCACGAAAGCCTGGCCGAGAATCCGCATGAATCCCGCCAGCACCACGAGGTCCGGTGCGAAACCGTCAATCGCCGCAGCGACGGCGACATCGAATTGTTCGCGATCGGCAAACGCTCGGTGGTCGATGACGCATGTCGGCACGCCGTGTGCTTCGGCCGTCTGCAGACCCAGGGCATCGGAGCGATTGGAGATGACGCCGACGATACGCGCCGGCATCGCTCCGGAGGTCGCAGCGTTCAGCAGCGAAGTGAGGTTGCTGCCACGCCCGGAGATCAGGATCACCATCGTAATCATGCTTTTGTCCTATGGTGTTGCAGCCAGCCGACGAACACCGGCAGCAGCGAAATCACGATGATCGCGACGATCACCAGGGTCAGATTCTGCCGGATCCATGGCAGATTGCCGAACCAATAGCCTGCCAGAGTCAGCGAGCCGGCCCAGCTGACTCCACCGATCAGGTTGAAAAAAGTGAATTTTCCGTAGTTCATCGCGCCGATGCCCGCCACGAACGGCGCGAAGGTGCGGAACAGCGGCAGGAAACGCGAAATGACCAGGGTCTTGCCACCGTGCTTCTCGTAAAAGGCGCGCGTCTTTTCCAGTGCCGTTCGGTTGAAAAAGCGCGATTGTTCCCACTGGAAGACCTTCGGCCCGAGATAGCGACCGATCTGGTAGTTGAGCATGTTGCCGAGCACCGCTGCGGTAATGAGCACCGCGAGCAGGACGCCGATCTGCATGCCCCCCAGCGCGGCCACCGCACCGGCGACGAAGAGCAGCGAATCACCGGGCAGGAAAGGGGTCACCACGAAACCGGTCTCGCTGAAGATGATCACGAAAAGAATCGCATAGATCCACGGCCCGTATTGCTGCACCAGCATCGCCAGGTGCTTGTCGAGGTGCAGGATGATGTCGATAAAGCTGGTCAGGTATTCCATCGTCGCAAGGAAGGCTGGGGGCAAGGCGCGATTCTACCGGAAGCCAGGCCGTTATAATGGGCCGATGCCTGAAACCGCCCGCATCCATCTCCTGCCGGATCTCTTGATCAGCCAGATCGCTGCCGGCGAAGTCATCGATCGGCCAGCCTCGGTACTCAAGGAACTGCTCGAAAATGCCCTCGATGCCGGCAGCTCGACGATCCAGATCCAGCTCGAGGAAGGCGGCGTCAAGCTGATCCGCGTCATTGACGACGGTGACGGCATGGCACGCGACGAACTGGCGCTGGCACTGGTCCGGCACGCGACCTCGAAGATCAGTTCGCTCGATGACCTCGAACGCGTCGGCACGCTCGGTTTTCGTGGTGAAGCGCTGGCTTCGGTGGCCGCCGTCGCGCGGGTCACCATCGCCAGCCGGCAGCAGGCCGGGCAGCATGCCTGGCGGCTCAGTGCGGAAGCAGGGGCAACGCCCGAACCAGCCGCCCTGCCCTTCGGAACCGTGCTCGAAATGCGCGACCTCTATTACAACACGCCGGCACGCCGGAAATTCCTCAAGTCCGACAGCACCGAATTCGCCCATTGCGCCGAGGCCGTCAAGCGCATTGCGCTGGCCCATCCAGAAGTCGGGTTCACGCTCCTGCACAATGGTCGCGTCAGTCTGCAACTGCCCAGGAGCGATGTGCGCACGCGTGCCGGCGCGATCCTTGGCGAGGAGTTTCTGGCCGAGTCGCGCGGCCTCGATGCCGCCGCCGGGCCGCTGCGCGTCTTTGGCTACTGCGCGCTGCCGGCCTACTCGCGCGCCCGCGGCGACGCCCAGTACGTCTACGTCAACGGTCGCTTCGTTCGCGACAAACTATTGAACCATGCGCTGCGCGAGGCTTACCAGGACCTGCTGCACGGCAGCCGCTACCCGGCTTACTGCCTGTTCCTGGAGGTCGACCCGGCGACTGTCGATGTCAATGTCCATCCACAGAAGACCGAGGTCCGCTTCCGTGACGCCCGCGCGGTGCACCAGTTTGTCTTTCATGCCGTGCAGCGGCTGTTGTCGAGTCCACTGGCAACGCCGGCAGCAGACGAGGCGTCATCGCGCTGGCCCGACCAGCCGGCGAGCGCCACCCAGGCCGGGCGCCCAACCTTCGTCAACCGGGTGGCGTACCAGGGTTCGCTGGGCATCCGCGAACCCGCCAGCAGCCATCCTTACCTGGCGTTCGCACAGGCCGCGCAAACCCCGGATCCCCTGCCGCCAGCCACCGCCACGATAGAAGCCGAAGCCGCGCCGCTCGGTCATGCCCTCGCGCAACTGCACGGCATCTACATCCTGGCGGAAAACCACCAGGGTCTGGTGGTCGTAGACATGCATGCGGCGCACGAACGCATCCTGTACGAAAAGCTCAAACACGCGCTCGATGAGCAAGGACTGACGACGCAGGCGCTGCTGATTCCCGCGGTGTTCAATGCCGAGGCGATCGACGTCGCTACCGCCGAGGAACACGCCGCAGCACTGAGGCAACTCGGTTTCGATCTCGCGCCAGTGGGTCCCCGGCAGCTTGCGGTGCGTGCCCTTCCGGTTCTGCTGCAGGCTGCCGACCCGGCCGCACTGGCACGCTCGCTCTTGAGCGAACTGCGCGAACATGGCGTCACGCAACTGCTGACCGCAACGCGCAACGAGTTTCTGGCCAGCATGGCCTGTCAGGGCGCAGTGCGCGCCCGGCGGCTGCTGTCGCTGGCGGAAATGAACGCCCTGCTGCGTCAGATGGAGGAAACCGAATGTTCCGGACTCTGCAACCACGGCCGGCCGACCTGGACGCAGTTGAGCATGACCGATCTCGACCGCCACTTTCTACGCGGCCGATGAGCAAGATCGCAGCGCACCCGGACGATCTTCCTCTGGCAATCCTGCTGATGGGTCCGACCGCCAGCGGCAAGACCGCGGTGGCGATCGAACTGTCACGGCGTTACCCCGTCGAGCTGATCAGCGTCGATTCGGCGCAGGTCTTTCGCGACATGGACATCGGCACCGCCAAACCCGACGCAGCAACCCTGGCTGAATTCCCGCATCACCTGATCGACCTGATCAGCCCGCAGGAAACCTACTCGGCAGCCCGTTTCCGTGCCGACGCGCTGCGCGCAATGGCCGCGATCACGGCGCGCGGACGTGTACCCTTGCTTGTCGGCGGAACCATGCTCTACTTCAAAGCGCTGGTCGATGGCCTGGTCGACTTGCCGGCAGCCGACCCGGCAACGCGTGCGGCGATCGAACGGGACGCCGCTGCACGGGGCTGGCCGGCGCTGCACGCCGAACTCGCCGAGGTCGATCCGGCAACGGCCGCACGCCTGCAGCGCAGCGACGCACAACGCATCCAGCGCGCGCTCGAGGTCTTTCGCCTTTCCGGCCGCCCGCTGTCGGCGTTGATCATGAACGGCGAGAAAACGGCGCCAGGCTATCGCTTCGTGTCGATCGGCCTGCTGCCTTCGAATCGCAGCGCCCTGCACCAGCGTATCGCCGACCGCTTTGCCGCGATGCTCGCCGCCGGTCTGGAAAACGAAGTCGGGTGGTTACGCGGAAAATACCAGTTACAGCCTGCTCTGCCGTCGATGCGCTGTGTCGGCTACCGGCAGGTATGGGAGGTTCAGGACGGCCTCGCGCCACGTCACGAACTGCGCGAGCGTGGCATCTACGCCACCCGCCAGCTCGCCAAGCGACAGATCACCTGGATCGGCAACACGCTGCGGCCACGGACTGTCGATTGCCTGAGTCCCGACCTGGCCGGTCAGGTCAGCCGGCTCATCGGCCATCTCTTTGCCTGACGACAAATCATGAGGGAGTTCATCAATGTCAGAGCAACTGCGATCATGGAGCAGATCCAGAAAATGAACGCCCGTACCCGTTTCATTCTTGCGGTCATCATTCTCGGTCTGCTGATGACCGGCCCTTTCGTGGTGACAGCGCTGCTGATCTGGGTGAGTGCGCAACCCGCCGAGCAAGCGTTGCTCGTCCAGTTGGTCGTGCCGCACCTGTCTCTCGGCACGATGATGACCCTCTTTGGCTTCATTGTCGGTTTGCTGGTCATCCACCAGCTGTTTCGCCAGTATGTCCAGGGTTTGCTCAAGATGGCCGAGAACCTGCACCTGATGCTGTCTGCGAACCGCAACTTCAGGGTGACACCGGAAGGACCACCGGAAGTCCAGTTACTGGCGCAGGCGACGAATGACCTGGCACAGCAGCGCGATGGGCTGATGGACGATGTCGAGGCCCAGATCGCTGCCGCCAAATCCTCGGTCGAGGATGAAAAGAACCGCCTGGCGGCACTGATGTCCGAGCTGGCGCAAGCGGTGGTGGTCTGCAACCTGGATGGTCGCATCCTGCTCTATAACAGCCGTGCCAGACTGCAGTTCAGGGCCCTGGCACAAGGCAGCACGGCCGGAACAGGCGGTGCGCTGATTGGTCTGGGTCGCTCGATCTTCTCGATCCTCGAACGGAATCAGATCGACCACGCGCTTGGGGTGGTTCGTCAGCGTCTGCACAAGAGCGCCGCCGCAGCAATCGCCAACTTTATTACTGCGGCGCGGGGCGGGCAGCTCCTGCGCGTCCAACTGGTGCCCGTATGGTCTGCCAGCACGGATTCCCGGCAGCGGCAGATGACCGGTTACGTGCTCACCGTGGAAAACATTACACGCAGCCTGGAACAGGAATCCCGTCGCGATCAGGTGCTGCAGTCGCTGACCGATGGCAGCCGTGGCAGCCTGGCCAACATCCGTGTCGCCGTCAGCAACCTGACGGACTATCCGGACATGGAAGCGGAAATACGCGAACGTTTCGTCGGCATCATCAGCGACGAAGTCCTGCGCATGAGCCAGCGTCTCGATCAGACCATGAGCGAGTTTGCCGACTCGCTGAAAACCCGCTGGCCGCTCGAAGACGTGCTCGGAATCGATATCATCGCTGCTGCCCAGCGTCGCATCGAGGAACAACTGAAACTGCCCAGCAAGACCGAGGAAGTCGACGAAGCCCTGTGGCTGCGCGCCGAGAGCTTCTCGCTGGTATTCTCGATCTGTTTCCTGGCATCGCGTCTGGTCGATCATTATCAGA
>NZ_JDSS02000036.1:15941-17894 GCF_000584955.1 Candidatus Accumulibacter vicinus | reverse complement strand
ATCCAGCAAGACCGAGGAAGTCGACGAAGTCCTGTGGCTGCGCGCCGAGAGCTT
This sequence comes from Candidatus Accumulibacter vicinus, assembly GCF_000584955.1. NCBI lineage: Bacteria > Pseudomonadati > Pseudomonadota > Betaproteobacteria > Candidatus Accumulibacter > Candidatus Accumulibacter vicinus. The sequence continues at coordinate 17,840 of NZ_JDSS02000036.1, read as the reverse complement.
CTCGCTGGTGTTCTCGATCTGTTTCCTGGCATCGCGTCTGGTCGATCATTATCAGATCAAGGAATTACGCTTTCGGCTTCTCCCTTTTGGGAAACTCGCCTATCTGGATCTCATCTGGGCCGGGCACGCCATGTCATCGGAGACTTTCTACACCTGGGAAAACGATGCCATGCAGATGAAGAAGGAGAGTTCGCCATTGTCGCTGCGGGATGTCATTGACCGCCACGGCGGCGAGATCTGGTACGAGCGTGAAAAGGCCGCGCATCGGGCCTTCTTCCGCTTCGTCCTGCCGGTCGCCTCTCCGGAGACCATGGCGCCTGGAGAACTGGTCGACGACAGCGGTGCCCGCCCCGAGTATTACGACTTCGACCTGTTCCATTTCAGTGATCAGAATATCGATCTTGACCGGCCACTGGCGGATCTCAGCTACACCGTGTTCGATACCGAGACCACCGGCCTCGAGCCTGCGGCCGGCGACGAGATCATTCAGATCGGGGCAGTGCGCATCGTCAACGGCCGTCTGTTACGGCACGAGATTTTCGACCAGCTGGTGAATCCGGAGCGCTTTGTGCGACCCGAGGGGATCCGCATTCACGGCATCACCGACGACATGCTGCGTGGGCAACCGAACATTGACGTGGTTCTGCCCGCCTTCCATGATTTCTGCAGCGAAACCGTTCTGCTTGCGCACAATGCGGCCTTCGACATGCGCTTCCTGCAACTGAAGGAAGCGCGTACCGGCGTGGTTTTCAGCCAGCCAGTCCTCGATACCTTGCTGCTCTCGAGCGTGCTGCACCCCAACCAGGACTCACACCAGCTCGACAGCATCGCTACGCGCCTGGGGATCGCCATTGACGGCCGCCACAGCGGGCTTGGCGACGCCTGCGCCACCGGCGAAGTGTTCCTCAAGATGCTGCCCTTGCTGGCCCGGATGGGGATCGTCACGCTGCGGCAGGCGCTTGTGGCTTCCGAGAAAACCTACTTCGCACGCATCAAGTACTGAAGCCCGATGCGCGCCGGGACTAGAAACCGGAGCCTGGCTGCTTCAGGAACGCCTCTTCCTCCGGCGTTGAGGCTCGGCCCAGTATCGTATTGCGATGTGGATAGCGGCCGAAACGATCGATGATGGCTTTGTGGCGGAGTTCAAACTCATAGTTGCTTGCCGGCGCCCACACTTTGTAGAGGCGCTCCGCCTCAATATGAACCACGGTCGACTCGCTGTGCATATAGGGCATGAGCAAGAATGCTCTCTCGGTCGGCGACAACGGTGCGAGCGCCCCGGAGGCCACCGCTTCCTGAGATAGAGCCAGCGCCAGGGGATCCTGTGAGAACGCTCCGGGCGTATTTCTATGGATATTTCGAGAGAACTGGTCTAGAACGATAATCTCGGCCAAGCGCCCTTGGCACGTAGAACGCCAAGCAAACAGCTCACTCCGAGCTGCCTGATTGAGCACTGGCAGGAAGCGACCCCTGATCCGAGCATCGAATGCGGGGTCAACGATCCACCACTGCTGAGGTTCAGCTTCCTTGAACCAGAACTCCAATACTTCCTCGAACATCATCGCTCCGGCACTGACTCTTGGGACCTACCGGTGTGCAGGGTCAGGCGTCACTTTGCCCTGCGCGCCCACACGCCGGCTCGGCGCGTCTACTTCTTCTGGTTCTCGTTCCTGGATTGGCGTGTGCGGTCGAACTCGATGCCAGCCTTGACTTCAGCAATGGCCGCATAGAGTCATTGGGACGCCTTCGAATGCAGGCGAAAAACACCTTGCTGGACCAGACCCGGGCTCTCGGCCTGGTATTGGCCAGAAAAACCGCTCGCCGAACACGCACCGACCATCTTCAGCAGGAAGCCTTCGTTCATCCATCCCTGCATCATACACTGCCCTTCCTGATACT
>NZ_JDSS02000036.1:15485-15931 GCF_000584955.1 Candidatus Accumulibacter vicinus | reverse complement strand
GCCTTGCTGAACCAGACCCGGGCTTTCGGCCTGGTATTGACCAGAAAAACCGCTCGCCGAACACGCCCCGACCATTTTCAGCAGGAAACCTTCGTTCATCCATCCCTGCATCATACACTGCCCTTCCTGATACTGTCCCTGCAGGATTCCGGTGGCGAACAAGGGCGGGAGAACCCGGATTGCAGCCGTCACGCCGGCGCCGAAACGACGCAATTGAAATTGCACCCGGGCGGTCGTGCCGACGGTCAGATTGGTGGCGGTTCCTTGCATCATGACGTCGAAGCCGGTCTGTTTATCGGGCACTGCGACCGGCGGCAGCGCCGGCTGGCGCTCCACGGGCGGCTCCGGCCCAGCTGGTCGGGATTCCTGTCGCACCGGCTCACGTTCCTTCTGCGAGGCACTTTTCAGCGCGGCCAGACGACGCCGGGCAACGGCAGCAAACTTGC
>NZ_JDSS02000036.1:15011-15340 GCF_000584955.1 Candidatus Accumulibacter vicinus | reverse complement strand
GTCCTCGAAATCGGCGGGGTCCTGGCTGGTACGCACCGACTCCCAGAGCGACAACTGGACCGCCATCGGGTCGACACCCGCCACCGGCGGCGGCTGGACGGCAGGCGCCGGCGGCGACTGGACGACCACCGTGGTCGGCCCAATGAAATAGAAGTCCTGCGTCAGCGACGAATGATCCCAGGGAATCTGTTTGCCGTTGGTCTGTTCCTTGACCTGCTGACGTACCCGGGTCAACATCTGTCGCACCTCCAGTCCGGGTGCGGCCAGATTTTTCAGCAAGGCTTCGGTGAACGGACTATGGTCGGTCTGCCCGTCTTCCGCCACATTGC
>NZ_JDSS02000036.1:13507-14986 GCF_000584955.1 Candidatus Accumulibacter vicinus | reverse complement strand
CCTTCGTTCATCCATCCCTGCATCATACACTGCCCTTCCTGATACTGTCCCTGCAGGACGCCGGTAGCGAACAAGGGCGGGAAAACCCGGATGGCAGCCGTCACGCCGGTGCCGAAACGGCGCAATTGAAACTGCACCTGGGCGGTCGTGCCGACAGTGAGATTGGTGGCGGTTCCTTGCATCATGACGTCGAACCCGGCCTGTTTATCGGGCACTGTGATCGGCGGCAGCGCCGGCTGGCGCTCCACCGGCGGCTCCGACCTGGCTGACTGGGATTCCTGTCGCACCGGCTCACGTTCCTTCTGCGAGGCGCTTTTCAGCGCGGCCAGACGACGCCGGGCAACGGCAGCAAACTTGCCATCCGGGTACTGTTTGAGGTAATCCTCGAAATCGGCAGGGTCCTGGCTGGTGCGCACCGACTCCCAGAGCGACAACTGGACCGCCATCGGGTCGACGCCCGCTACCGGCGGCGGCTGGGCGGCAGACGCCGGCGGCGACTGGACGACCACCGTGGTCGGCCCAATGAAATAGAAATCCTGGGTCAGCGACGAATGATCCCAGGGAATCTGTTTGCCGTTGGTCTGCTCCTTGACCTGCTGGCGTACGCGGGTCAACATCTGCCGCACCTCCAGTCCAGGTGCGGCCAGGTTTTTCAGCAAGGCCTCGGTGAACGGACTATGGTCGGTCTGCCCGTCTTCCGCCACATTGCCTGGCTGGGTGGCGAAAACGATCAGCGAGCCCTCGCCGGCGGCAATCTGGGCCAGACCGCGGCCAACGGCGGCTGAACGGGTCCCCATGCTGCGTGCCAAAGAACGGGAAAAGGGGTTGTCGCGACAGGCATCGAGGAAGATCAGACTGACCGGGGTCGAAGTTTCCATCTGCGTCAGGACCAGGTCGGCGTCGACTGCAGCGAAAGGCAGCGAGCGCTCGTTTTCGATCTTGGCATCTGCCGGCACCAGGTAATTCCGGCCGCTGACCTGGAGGCCATGACCTGCGTAGAAGAAAAGGCCGACCTTGGCGCCCTGTAACTGGTCGCCGAAGCGCTTCACCGCCTGCTCCAGCCGGGCCTTGTCCGGATCGACGGCCAGTTCCACCTGGAAACCGAGTTTTTTCAGCGAATCGGCAACGGCGCGAGCATCCCTGGGCGGGTTGGGGAGCGCCGGGGCATTCTGATAGGCGCCGATCCCGACGACCAGCGCTACCTGAGCCTTGGCCGGGGCAGCGACCACCGCACCCCAGCCGAGCAGCATGAAAAGCGTTGCCAACAGCCGCAGGCATGGTCGTACCGCAGGCATATCGATCTCCCCGCATCAATGACAAAGGAAAATCATACACCCGGCAGAGCCGGATATGCTCACTGCGACAGCAGGTCGTAGAGGGCAGAAAACTCACCGGTCAGCTTGTGCCGTGGATCGAGGTGGATCATCGGCAGAGCCAGATGGTGCGACTCCCGGATCTTGATCGAAGCCGAAAGGAAGG
>NZ_JDSS02000036.1:12636-13497 GCF_000584955.1 Candidatus Accumulibacter vicinus | reverse complement strand
CTCGCCACGCAGTTCGTCGACCAGGCGCAGCGGCAGATTGGCCCGTGCCTGATACTGATTGACGACGATTCCTTCGACGCGCAAGGAACGGTTGTGGTCGCTCTGAATCTCGCGCACATTGGCGATCAGCGTATACAGGGCACGGCGCGAAAAATCATCGCAATCGAAAGGAATCAGACAACCATCGGCGGCGATCAGAGCCGAACGGGTATAGAAATTCAGTGCTGGCGGAGTATCGATCCAGATCTCATCGTAAGCGGCAATCTTCTCCAGTGCCTCGCGCAGCTTGTACATCTTGTAGCGAGATTCAAGCTTGGGCTGCAATTCCTCGAGCCCGGGGTCAGCGGGCAGCAGGTCGAGACCGGGGAATGGTGTATGAATCACATAGGCACTGAGCGCCTCGGGAAGCAGACGGTAGCCAAGAATATTCTCGAAGAAGTGGACCAGGGTCTTCTGCTGCTCGTCCAGCGCCTTGCCGAGCAGGTAGCGGGACGCATTGGCTTGCGCATCCAGATCAATCAGTAGCGTCCGTCGGCCTCGTGCAGCAGCGATCGCGGCCAGGTTGCACGCGATGGTGGACTTGCCCACTCCCCCTTTTTGGTTGAAGACGACCCGGCGCATGATTTTTCCCAGTTCAGAAATAAGGATTTAAGGACAGTTTAGCCAACTCGGAGGCAGCCGTCGAGGAGCAGGGACAGAAACCTGGGGCCCTGGTCAGCAAGGAATGCGGGAAAGCGCTTGCCCTCGACAAGCCCTTTGTCCGAGAATTGGCAGGGTAAGCGGCCGCCTCTGCAACAAGGACGGGCACGGATTTTCCGGCACGGCGCCGCTCCGACCTCTTTCAGGGAATTTCTCATGAAG
>NZ_JDSS02000036.1:8619-12420 GCF_000584955.1 Candidatus Accumulibacter vicinus | reverse complement strand
GCGCTTGCCAGGACTGGACTGGACCTTGCCGGACCCGAGCCGACTGATGTCGGGCAGGCATTGCGAAATCAGCCGCTCGCCCGAGGCTTACCTGCTCTACGACCTGTCGACCAACGGTACCTTCATCGATGGCAACACAACCCGGCTGACCAGTCCGCATGCCTTGCGGGACGGCGAGCGGCTGCGGATCGGGGCCTACCTGATCCGCGTCGAAATCAAGGACGACGGCGAGCCAGTCAGGCACGACGACCTGGCCGACGGGCATTCCCCGCCCGCCCCCGAACCGCTGCTGCGACTGACGATCGAGAGCAAGCCCACGTCTGCCGACCAGCATCCTCTGACGAAAACGCTGGGTCACCAAGGAGTGCTCAGGATCGGCCGGGACGACAGTAACGACTGGACGCTACCCGACCGAACCGGCGGCATCTCCCGGCACCATTGCACGATCCGCTTCACGGACGGCGCATTCGTTCTCCAGGACAGTTCCTCCAATGGGACCTTCGTCAATCATAGTAGTGAGCGCATCAACGACCGCGTCAGCGACAATTACCCGCTACGCGATGGAGACCTCCTGTTGATTGGTCCTTACTTGATTGCCGTACAGATCACTGGCCTTGCGGACACTACTCCAGACGGCGCTACCAGTTGTGGCGTCGACCAACCCGCGCCTCTTCCGGTTGCGGACGAACCCCCCTCTGCCCAGGTTGCCCCCGTGCGCCCCGCCGGCAATGCGCGGCGCGGCGGTGACCCGGCATTGCTGCTTGCCGACCTACCGCCGGTTGCCCTGACGCCGGCCGAGCTTGGCACCGACAGGATGCCGGCGAACGTTCCAGCGGCCGACGACGGCATGACCCTCCTCGCGCGGGTGGTCAAGACACCGCCAGCACTGCCGAGCGAACCGGTGGTCACCCGGATTGTCGCGGAAGCCGCCCCTTCGCCCTCTACCGATGCTACCGACCCTACGCCGCCAGCGCAGGCGGCGACCGGCGGCGACGTACTGGCCAGCATGGCCAGAGGACTCGGGCTGTCGCCCGAAGACCTCGAAGAAACCGACGCCGCAGCGCTGGGCGAACGGCTCGGGCAACTGCTCCTCCTGATCACCGACGAAATCCGGCAATTGCAGGCCTTGCGCAACGCTGCCCTCGACCAGCCGCCTGGGGTACGCCCTGGTCCGGCCCCCAGCAATCCGCTCAGCATCATGCCGACCAACGAGGAAGCGCTGCGCGTGCTGTTCGGCCCACCCCGGCGTGCCTACCTGGACTGCCAGCAGTCTTTCCAGACCAGCCTCGCCGAACTGGGCGAGCACTTTCGGCAGACCGAGGCTGCCGTTCGGACCGCTGTGCAGATAATGGTCAACGAACTGGCCCCCGAGGCCATCGACCGTGCGGCGTCGGCCGAGAACCGCATGGGCCAATTGCTGAGCTCACGCAAGGCCAGGCTGTGGGACCTCTACGTCGAGCGTTGGGGCAGCCGCCAATCCTTGCAGCCACACCGACCGGTCAGTTCCTTCATCGCCACCTTCGCTGGCGAAACGGCTCGCGGCGACAAACTGGAAGAGAATTGACCCGGTCGACGCTTCCGCGAATAGAGATCGGTAGCCCTTGCGTGCCCTCGCCCGCCGACGAGCGTCTGGCAAGGCGAGGGCGAAGCCGGCACAGTCGACCCAGATCCGGCGAGCTTCCCTTCAGGGTTCGCTTTTGTTCATGGCAATGATCAGCGCCAGCATGCGGGCGCAGGAAGGCTCCGATGAAGTTTTTCAGCTACACCGATCCCGACCAACAGGTCACCGAAATAGTCGCTCCGGCAAGGCTGCGGCCTGTCCTGCGAGAGTTCTCGGACGATGAGCTCGACAGCCTCGACAGCTTCGTCGCCGAGTTGCGCTTTGCCACCGGCAGCCGGATCATCACCGCCGGCGAGCGCAGCGATGCCTTGCTGATCATCGTTTCGGGCAGCATCCGCATCACCGCCGGCGCAAGCGGCCAGACCGAGCGCGAAGTGGACGTTCTCGTGGAAGGCGAAGTGTTCGGGATCTCGTCCTTCCTCGATGGCGAAGCCAGCGCGATCACCGCCACCGCCCTGCAAAGTACCGAACTGCTTGCCTTGCGACGGAATTCCTTCGCGCAGTTGGCGGCCTGGAAGCCGGCGCTGGCGATCGCCCTGCTCCAGGATCTTGCGGCCTACACCAGCCGGCGCCTGCGCCAGCTGCAGACCGCGTTTTGAGCCTTGACCCGCGAATCCATGCCATGAGCCCCGAGCGATTCTTCGCCAATTACACCAAACGCACGTCGGCTCTGCCCAAACCCGTATGGCAGGTGTTGCGCGTCTTCACCCTGCTCGCCACCCTCGGCTTCGCCGTCCTGCTGACGGTCGATCCCGCCGTCGGGCTGCAGCTCTGGTGGGGTCTGGCCATTCCGGTCCTGCCAGCGGTGCTGGTGATTGCGCCCGGACTCTGGCGGCAGGTCTGCCCGATGGCCTTCCTCAACCAGATTCCGCGCATGACCGGCAGCAGCCGCAGCCTGCCGCTTCCCGGCAAATGGAAGGAGCGGGCCTTTCTCATCGCCGTCGCCCTCTTCCTTGCCGGCGTTGCCGCCCGCGCGCCGGTGCTCAACCACGCAGGCGGACTGGTGGCCGCCGGCATCGTCGGCGTGCTGATCGCGGCCTTCGTCGGCGGCCTGGTGTTTGCCGGGCGCAGCGGCTGGTGCGGGACCTTCTGCCCACTGGGGCCGATCCAGCGCACCTATGGCCACGCCCCACTGGTCGTCGTCCCGAATGGCTATTGCCCGACCTGCGTCGGCTGCCAGAAGAACTGCTACGACTTCAACCCGCGCGGCGCAATCTTTGCCGACCTCGTCGATTCAGACCCGCGCTACGCCAGCCAGCGCCGCCTGTTCATCGGCCTGCTGCCGGGGCTGATCGGTGCCTATTTCCTGCAGGGACCGACGCAGACCTATGGCTACGAACTCTATCTGGCCATTCTGCTCGCGGCCTGCTGCGCGTCCGCCGGCCTGTATGCCATCGCCACCAGCTGCTTCCCTCTGTCGCCGCATCGCGTCGCGGCCGTTTTCGCCGCCGTCGCCTTAGCCATCTTCTACTGGTTCGGCGGCCCCATCGTGCTCGGCACCCTCGCCCACTTCCTCTCCTTTACGGCACCGGAATGGCTGACGGTTGCGAGCCGCGGCGTCGGCGTGGTCGGCGGGCTGATCCTGCTCGGCACCAGCCTTTACGCCGAAGGACTGTTCGCCAAAGCCGCCGCCCAACCCGCACAGCGCGCCCCGGAGCCGAGCGGCAGGACGCAGATGCATACCCGTTTTGGTGGCAAGCAGGGGGCGGAGGTGACCGATCGGGAAACGAAGATCGCCTTCCCGGTCCCGAAAGGCGCGACCCTTCTCGATGCCATCGAGAGTGCCGGGCTCAAGATCAACTATGGTTGCCGGGCCGGCCTCTGCGGTGCCGATGCGGTGGTCGTGTGCGCAGGCAGCAAGCACCTGTCGCCGGCTGGTGACGACGAACTGGCGACGCTGCGCCGACTGGGATTGGAAGGCAAAGCACGGTTGGCATGCATGTGCCGGGTCAGCGGCCCGGTGCTCATCGACCGCGACCCGAACTCCAGCACAGCGGAACAAACCGAGGCAGCACCCGCCGCGCCGGAAGTCGACCATGCGCTCGGTACAGGCATTTCCCGGGTAGTGATCATCGGCAACGGCATCGCCGGCACCAGCACCGCGGAACAATTGCGCCGCCTGAGCGCCTCGCTCCAGATCGACATGATCACCAGCGAACCGCTCCACTTCTACAACCGCA
>NZ_JDSS02000036.1:7937-8609 GCF_000584955.1 Candidatus Accumulibacter vicinus | reverse complement strand
TGGCCGCACCGGCATGGACGGACTGCAATTGATCCCGGATAACTGGTACGCCAAGAACCGCGTCGAGGTCTGGCGCAACTCGATTGCCCGTGCAGTGGATCGGCAGAACAAGAGCGTTCTCCTCGCAACTGGCGAATCCCTGCCTTACGACAAGCTGATCCTCGCCACCGGAGCCCACTGCACGACACCAGACCCTGACTTCCTATCGTTCGACAACGCCTTTGTCCTGCGCTCGGCGGAAGACGCGCAAGCACTGCGCAATTACGTACAACTGCGGCGGGCACGTCACGCGCTGGTCGTCGGCGGCGGCGTACTCGGCGTCGAAGCGGCCGACGCCCTGCACCACCTCGGGCTGCAGGTCACGCTCCTGCAAAGATCGGACCGGCTGATGAACGCGCAGCTCGACCATCAGGGCGCCGCCCGACTCACCACTTACCTCGAAGGCATCGGTATCCAGGTTCTCACCGACGTTGCCATCAGTCGCTGGGAAAGCCAGGGTGCGACTTTGCGCGCCGCCTGGCTGGCACATGGGCCGTGCGCGCGGGCGGATTTATTTGTCGCCTGTCTCGGCATCGGCACCAACGCGCAACTGGCCCGCGCCGCCGGACTGGAAGTCGGCCGCGGGATCAAGGTGGATTCGTGCATGCGCACCAGCGACCCCGACATCTACGC
>NZ_JDSS02000036.1:6458-7927 GCF_000584955.1 Candidatus Accumulibacter vicinus | reverse complement strand
CACGGCGCCGGAATGGCTGACCGCGGCGAGCCGCGGCGTCGGCGTGCTCGGCGGGCTGATCCTGCTCGGCGCCAGCCTTTACGCCGAGGGCCTGTTCGCCAAAGCCGCCGCCCAACCTGCACAGCGCGTAGCGGAGCCGAGCGGCAAGACGCAGATGCATACCCGTTTCGGTGGCAAGCAGGGGGCGGAGGTGACCGACCGGGAAACGAAGGTCGCCTTCCCGGTCCCGAAAGGCGCCACCCTTCTCGATGCCATCGAGAGCGCCGGTCTCAAGATCAACTACGGTTGCCGCGCCGGCCTCTGCGGTGCTGATGCGGTGGTCGTCTGCGCAGGCAGCAAGCACCTGTCGCCGGCCGGTGACGACGAACTGGCGACGCTGCGCCGACTCGGATTGGAAGGCAAAGCACGGTTGGCGTGCATGTGCCGGGTCAGCGGCCCGGTGCTCATCGACCGCGACCCGAACGCCAGCGCAGCGGAACAAACCGAGGCAGCACCCGTCGCGCCGGAAGTCGACCATGCGCTCGGCACAGGCATTTCCCGGGTGGTGATCATCGGCAACGGCATCGCCGGCACCAGCACCGCAGAACAATTGCGCCGCCTGAGCGCCTCGCTACAGATCGACATGATCACCAGCGAACCGCTCCACTTCTACAACCGCATGGCCATCGGCCGGCTGATCTACGGCCGCACCGGCATGGACGGACTGCAACTGATCCCGGATAACTGGTACGCCAGGAACCGCGTCGAGGTCTGGCGCAATTCGATCGCCCGTGCGGTGGATCGGCAGAGCAAGACCGTTCTCCTGGCTACCGGCGAATCCCTGCCCTACGACAAGCTGATCCTCGCCACCGGGGCCCACTGCACGACACCGGACCCCGACTTCCTATCGTTCGACAACGCCTTCGTCCTGCGCTCGGCGGAAGACGCGCAGGCACTGCGCAATTACGTGCAGCTGCGGCGGGCCCGTCACGCCCTGGTCGTCGGCGGCGGCGTACTCGGCGTCGAAGCGGCCGACGCCCTGCATCACCTCGGGCTGCAGGTCACGCTCCTGCAGCGATCGGATCGTCTGATGAACGCGCAGCTCGACCATCAGGGCGCCGCCCGACTCACGGCTTACCTCGAAGGCATCGGTATCCAGGTTCTCACCGATGTCGCCATCAGCCGCTGGGAAAGCCAGGGTGCGACGCTGCGCGCCGCCTGGCTGGCGCATGGGCCGTGCGCGCGGGCGGATTTATTCGTCGCCTGTCTCGGCATCGGCACCAACGCCCAACTGGCCCGCGCCGCCGGACTGGAAGTCGGCCGCGGTGTCAAGGTGGATTCGTGCATGCGCACCAGCGACCCCGACATCTACGCCGTTGGCGACGTCGCCGAACTGCCTGGTGCCGTCGGCGGCCTATGGACCGTCGGCGCGGCCCAGGCGGCAACGGCCGCCAACGCACTGCTCGGCAGGAAGCAACCGTATCAGGCGC
>NZ_JDSS02000036.1:1842-6448 GCF_000584955.1 Candidatus Accumulibacter vicinus | reverse complement strand
CGGCGACGTCGCCGAACTGCCTGGTGCCATCGGCGGCCTGTGGACCGTCGGCGCCGCCCAGGCGGTCACGGCCGCCAACGCACTGCTCGGCAGGAAGCAACCGTATCAGGCGCCACGCATCGTCCTTCAGCTCAAGTGCGACGGGATCGACCTGCGCAGCTTTGGCGAAATCGCCGCCAAGCCTGGCGATGAAGAATACACGGCGGGGCCGAACGACGCGGCATGGTGGCGCCTGATCCTGCGCCAGGGCGAATTGGTCGGCGCCCTGTACGTCGGCCCGCCGCGATCGGCCAAGGACTTCACCCGCGTCGTGCAGGCCGGAGCCGACCTGACGCCAATCCACGCGGATTTGCGGCGCGGCAATCTGTCGGGTCTCGCAAAACTGGGGACGGATTGATCCCCTGGCAATGCTCGGGGATGTTGCTGGGGTCAAGGATAGTGTCCGGGGCGATGTCGGCTCCGACGCAATTGCCGGAAGTTTCCAGATCATGGCGAACATCATTATGATATAACTACTATTTTCGGCGTCTCCATTTCGGATGATGACCCAGCACGCCTTGGCAAATAGGATTGCCACTTCGAATTGAGCCGCACATGACCATTGCGAGCGTCCGCATCTACTTCCACGCAGTAACCGAGGCACGCACGCGGAGTCTGTCGTCCTCCCATTGGGGCTTTGCGGAATGGTTCTCGCGCAGGCTCAGGCCCATTCGCGAGCAGCTTCGCGGCCCAGAGGCAAAGGGCGTGGACATCATGAACCTGATGCTCTATGAAGACCCGGAACACGCCTGGCAGCCAAATCAGTGGCATCAGCGCGACAACTCGTTCGAGTTCGACTTCGTCTGTGACCTGCGCCCGCTCGAGAAGAGCCCGGCCATCGAAAACATCCAGAAGCTGATGCACTTCTATGCCGAAGTTTCTGCAACTGCGCCGTGGCCACAGGCTCGTGCGGTCGCCGCGGCCTTGCGCCAACCGCTGAGTGATGTCGATCGAATCACGCTGCTTCCGTATTTGCAGTGGCCACGTGGCGAAATGGTCAGCGAAGCCAAGGCCAGGCGAGTGGCAGCAAATGCAGCCTGACCCTTCGCTCGAACGGAAAGGCCGTGTGGAGTCTCTTGTGAGGGATGGAGGACGATGTGAGGAACGGTGTAGGTGTTGATCCTTGGCTACAAATCACCCATGGCATCGGCAAGCGTGATGCATTACCCCTTGCCCGGTCGTTGACGGTTGTTCTGTTCGCGATGACGGCGGTGACGCTCAGTCCACCGCTCGCCGCGCTCGATATCTCGGGAGCCAGCACAGTACAGCCGGTAGTCGAGAAACTCATTCCCCTGTTCACCGCTCAGGGCGGAGAACCGGTCAAGTTGTCTGGCGGAGGAAGCGGCGCCGGGGTCAAGAACACTCTCTCCGGAACCAGCCAGATCGGAATGGTCTCGCGCGAGCTTCACGCCGACGAAAAATTGACCCTCAAAAATACGGTGATTGCCATGGATGCGCTGGCGATCATCGTCAACAAGGACAATCCGGTCAGCAGCTTAACCAAGGCGCAGTTGGTCGACGTGTACTCGGGCAAGATCAATAACTGGCAGGCACTGGGGGGGCCTGATCTCCCTCTCATCCGTGTCAGCAAGGAGGTCGGTCGCAGCACGCTCGAACTGTTCGAGCATTACACCGGTCTGCTCATCCCTGATCGTAAAAAAGCGACAAACCCACGATCAGTAAGCAAACCTATATCATCGGTTCAAACCTCGAAGCCTTGACCCTCGTCGGCGGGCTGTCAGGCGCTATTGGTTACGTCTCGGTAGGAACGGCCCGCTCGCTGGTGCACGCGGGAATGCCGGTCAAGGTCGTCGCTTTGGAAGCCATCGATCCGTCCGATGAGGCGATTCGCAGCAGGCGTTACCCGATCGTGCGCCCGCTCAATCTCGTCTATGCCCGGGAGTCTGACAGCATCAACTCCTTTCTCGCATTGGCGCGCAGCGAAGACGGCCAAAAAGTGGTGAAGTCGCTCGGCTTTCTGCCTGTCGAAAGCCGCTAGCGTTTGGGAGAGAGGCCATGCAACTGACCTTGACCAAGAAGATCCTGGCGCCATTTCTGCTGCTTGGTCTGGTTGTCCTGATACTGTTGATCCTGCTGTTCCGGTTTGAGGTCCGCCGGGAGAGTATCGCGCATAGGGAACGGGCCTTACTCGAGGTGAAAACCGGAATCAATGCGATCGCCAGCCGGATTCAGAGTGGCATTCTGACGCGCAGTGAATCCTTTGCCATTGAAGCGGCCAGGGCAGCGCAGCAATCCGGCGAGTCCCTGCGGAAACTCGGCGACGACGATGGGAATCTGCGGCAACGGTTCGAAGATTTTTTGCCGCCGTGGTGGCGATCAACTCAGTTTTCCTGGAAAACCGCAATGAGGAGGGCGCCAGGCGATTGGACCAACTGCGCGACCAGGAAGGACGGATTGCCACTTTAGTTGGCGAGCAATTGGTCCAGACCGAAGCGGCGCGAGGACGCTTATCGAGAATTGCGCACTGGCTTCAGGTCGCGACTCTGCTCGCCGTTGTCGCCACGGCAGCGCTGGCCGGTGGCTTTGTGTTACGCAAAGTCGTCAAGCCGATTCGCCATGTCGTTACGGTCGCAGAAGGGATCGCCGCAGGCAATCTGTCGGCGACCATTGATGCGGTGGGTAGCGACGAAACGGCGCAGTTGCTCAGCGCGTTTCGTCACATGCAGGATAAACTGAACACGGTCTTGCAGGAGATAGAAGCGTGCGGCTTGAACATGGGCCAATCGGCATACCATGTTGCCGCGATCTCGAACGAAATCTCCCAGGTCAGCCGCAAGCAGGAAAGCCGATCGGAAGAAGTTTCCAGCGCCATGCAGCAACTGCACCAAATCTCCTCCAGTGTTCAGCAGCAGGCCACGGAAGCGGTCGGCCGCACGCGTGAAGTGGAGGCATTCGCGCGTGCCGGGATCGACAACGTGAAGCGCAGCATTGCTTCGATGGAAGCGGCGACGCAAGAGGTGGGACGCGCTGCGCTCGAGATTCAGGATCTGGAGCGATCCGCCCAGCAGATTCACACCATCGCCAACGCGATCAAGGATATCGCCGGACAAACCAACCTCTTGGCCCTGAACGCCGCCATCGAAGCAGCGCGCGCTGGTGAGCAAGGACGCGGTTTCGCGGTGGTGGCTGATGAGGTGAGGAAACTCGCCGAGCGCACGACAGGTTCAGCGATGGAGGTGGGACAGATCACCGGCGAACTTTCCGGCAAGGTTCAGCAGGTGGTATCGACCATGTCTGTCGTGGTGCAGAAATTCGATGTCACCCAGGAACAAGCCAAACAAAGTGTTCGCACGATCGACGAAATGGCCAGCAATTCCCTAGAAACCGCGCAAGTCAATCAAAGAATCGTTGACGCCAGTTGCCAGCAACTGGCGCAGTTGGAATATGAACAGCAGGACCCCTTACGGGTCATGGGGCGGGTTACCTGGCAATGCCAGGAGGAGAATGACCTTCTGTGCGGGGTCGAATTCCTGAACATGAACGAATAGAACCGTCATGGGCTCAGGGAATGCTTTGACTATTTTGGCAAGAATCCAGAGTTCCAGGGCCATTCCGCGTTGTCTTGAGGTGATTGCCACGAATAGACATACTGTGCAGGCCGGGCCGATCAAGATGTCCTGCTTGGGTAGAATTGACCGCGGTTGATGGGAAAAAATATACTTTCGCCGGTAGCGTTCGATTTCTTTCAGGTCCTTGCCGGGTTCTCCCACTCCATACTTCGCACAATCCATGAGATCAGTTGGTTCGGGGATGTATGTCCGCCCGACGCGGATGACCCGCTTGCGGTGGCTGGCCATCCGGGTTCTGTTGCTGCTCGCTTGCCAGGGACTCCTGGCGGGCGAGAGTGTGCAGCCACCCGCATCGACAGTGGTTGCCAGGATTCGCGACCACGCTCGGGCCATCACCCACAGTGTCGGCGACTACGATGGACTGCTCGCTTCGATCGGCAATGCGAACATCGTCCTGTTGGGCGAATCGACACATGGCAGCGCCGAGTTCTACGACGAACGTGCCCGCATCACGCAACGACTGATCAATGAGAAAGACTTCCGGGCCTTGGTCCTTGAAGCTGGCTGGGCACCGGCGACACAGCTCGACGATTTCGTCCAGGGGAGGCTGCGCGCAGCGGATGCGGCAACCGCCTTGCGCGTGTTTCAGCACTTCCCGCGCTGGGTGTGGCGGAATGAACAGTTCGCCGTTTTTCTCGATCATCTCAAGAAATCGAGCGAGCAGGCGGCGCCCGCCAGTCCGGCCATCCCGGTATACGGAATGGATCTGTATGGTGTCCCGGAAGCGATCGTCCAGGTCGTGCGCTACCTTGAGGCATATGATCCGCAGGAAGCCAGGCGAGCCAGACGCGACTACCGGTGCTTCGCCCCATACACCCGGCCGCCGCTTGATCCACACCTCTATGGCCGCGATGTGGCCAACGGAGCCATGCCTTCCTGCGAAAGACAGGTGCAATCCCGCCTCACGAAAATGCGCCAACTGGCCGGACCAGATCCGGCACCGGCCGCGTTTGCCGCGCTGATGAGCGCGCGCGCGA
>NZ_JDSS02000036.1:692-1457 GCF_000584955.1 Candidatus Accumulibacter vicinus | reverse complement strand
TTTTCTCGCCGAGTCGCTGCGGATACTTCTCGAACGACACGGCAAGATCGTCGTCTGGGCACACAACACCCATCAGGGAGACGCCCGTGCAACCGATCAGGTGCTCGCGGGTGAACTGTCGATCGGCCAACTGATGCGGGAACAGATGGGCGATGAGGCGGTTTATCTGGTAGGCATCACCACTGCCGGCGGCAATGTTCGTGCCGCGACCGGCTGGGGAACGCCGGATCGGGTCAAGTGTCTGAAACCACTGATCGAAGGAAGTTGGAGCGATCTGCTGCACGACGTCGGCTTACCGGCATTCGTGCTCGTTTTTCGCGACAATTCCGATCTGATCGACGCGCTCGACCGGCAGCGGCTCGACCGGGATATTGGCGTCACCTATCTGCCCGATGCGGAACTTGAGAAGCACTACTGGCACTCGTCGCCAGCAAAGCGCTTCGACGCCTTGATCCATATCGACATGACCCGCGCCGTAGTGCCTCTACGGTAGGCCTGATCAAAAGAAACTGTCATGGCAAAGCTTCCTTCCCTTATCATGTTCCAAGTGATCCGGAGGTAAGCAGATGGCCAAAGATAAAGACAGTAACCCCCACAATCATCCGGTCGTCGTCAGTGAGAGCGGTCTGGGACCCTACCAGCAGACGGTGCGTGCCGGCTGGCATACCTTGCTTGCCGATGAGCCAGTCACCATGGGCGGCGGCGACACTGGCCCATCACCCTTTGATTTGCTGCTCGCCAGTCTTGGCGCCTGTACCTCGATCA
>NZ_JDSS02000036.1:0-320 GCF_000584955.1 Candidatus Accumulibacter vicinus | reverse complement strand
AGCGTCGAACTGATGCACGACCGGATCGAGGCCGAAGGACATGGCAAGATCGATCGAATTTCGCGCATCATCACGTTGACCGGCGATCTGACACGCGATCAGCGCAGCAAACTGCTGGCGATTGCCAACAAATGCCCCATGTACCGTGTCCTGCATTCCGATCTTTGCATCCACAGCGTACTCGCCGACTGCCAGTCGGCAGCACCTGTCGCCTGACGGTCATGCCTTTTCCAGGTGATCATGAGAGCAGAATGAGGTGATTGCGGTCCTGTCACTAGCAGCCTGTCGGACTTGAGGTTTAGAAAACCGCCAAATTTCAC
>NZ_JDSS02000035.1:6434-7760 GCF_000584955.1 Candidatus Accumulibacter vicinus | reverse complement strand
TCGTCATCGTCGAAGTCAGCGAAGGCGATCTGCGCCACGACATCGGCATCCTGGTCGATGCGGTTTCGGAAGTGCTCGAGATCCCCGGCAGCGAGATCGAACCGCCCCCCTCCTTCGGCGCCCGCATCCGCGCCGACTTCATCAGCGGCATGGGCAAGGTCGCCGGCAAGTTCGTCATCCTGCTCAATATCGGCCGCGTGCTGTCGGCCGAGGATATCGCGCTGCTCGCCAGCGCCGCCGGCGCCAAAGAAGCTCAGGCATTGTAAGGATCAGTAGAGGGCAACAATCAAACCGGGTGACCGGATGTGTTGTTCATCACACATAGAAAATCACTGGAGAGAAACAAAATGACTTCGACAATGACTGTAAGAGCAAAACTGATCTTATTACTCGTGATCGCGATCCTCGCGCTGGCGCTGATTGGCGGCGCCAGTTGGAACGGCATGCGCAAGATCACTCGCGCCGCGGATGAAATTGGGAGGGTCCGCTTGCCGTCCGTTCAGGGCCTCCTCATGGTCAACGAAGCACAAACGGCCATCCGCTCGGCAAATCGCTGGGCTTTGACTTGGGAAAACAATTACACGGCGCAGGGAAATTTCTCGGAAGTGCTGAAAAGGAAGAGGGAAGCGTGGAGCAACGTCGACCGTGGCTGGAAGATTTACGAACCCTTGCCGCAAACGCCTGAAGAAGAAAAACTGTGGAAGCAGTTCGTCAATGAATGGGATGCGTGGAAAGCTGGCGATCAGGCGATCACGGCGACCATTGAAGGCCTGATTGCCAACACCACTGAAGCAGGCCAGAAGGCATTGTTCGCAAGAATTTACAAACAGCTCGACGAGAACGCACCCCGCTTCAAGGCGGCGGAAGACTTGCTCAACAAGCTTAGCGACTTGAACGTCCAGTACGGTAAGGACGCCGTCAATGCCGGCGATGACGCAGCCTCTCAAGCCAACACGGTGGTTATTATCGTGGGGCTGATGGCCACATTGTTCCTGCTGCTGCTCGGCATTTTCATCATTCGCAGCGTGCTCAAACAGCTAGGTGGCGATCCCGCATATGTTTCCGGTGTGCTCACCGAAGTCGCCAACGGCAATCTCGCCGTACGTATCGACGCATCCACGGGTGACACCACCAGCATGCTCGCCGCTATCCAGACGATGGTCGGCAAACTTCACACGATCATCGGCGAGGTCCGCACCGCCGCCGACCACCTCAGCAACGCCTCCGGCCAGGTCTCGGCGACGGCGCAGTCCTTGTCGCAGTCGTCGAGCGAGCAGGCGGCGTCGGTCGAGGAAACCACCGCCAGCATGGAACAGATGAGCGCCT
>NZ_JDSS02000035.1:0-6409 GCF_000584955.1 Candidatus Accumulibacter vicinus | reverse complement strand
GGCCCCGGCTCGCTGCGCCGCCGCGGTGCCGGCCGGCCACGACTTCGAACGCTTCTGAGAAAGGGGCTAGCGATGCGCGAGCACACGCCGCATCGCGCGTGTCCTCACGGCCGATGACATGGCACTGCTCGCCGCCGCCCGCAGCGACGCCGAGCGCTCGACTTGAGCGGCTGATTCTCTCAGGTCTTCCAGCCAGCCATGCGGTCGGCGGACCCGGTGCTTCGTCGGCCGGGATTCGGTGCACGGCGCTTTTAGAGGACCAGCCTGTCCCCTGGCAGGCCGTGGGCCTTCTGCAGACGGGCGACGGTAGGCAGGAGATTGAGACCGGTTTCCTGTCTGCATTGCCTGGCACGCTCCGCGAGATCGGCGAAGCTGAGGTCGACCGGGTCACCGGCCGTGGCGAAGACGATGGTGTTGCCGCTGTCGCAGGATGGGAAGGCCAGCGAGCGGCCGTCGAACGCCTGCGTGATGCGATCGACACTGGCCGCAAAGCCGCGCTCGCGGCCCAGCAGATTGATCGCCACGAGCCCGCCGCTGTTCAGACGCGCGCGGCAGGCCTGATAGAACGGCAGTGTGTCGAGGACGCCGGCACGGGCATGGCGGTCGAAACCGTCAACCAGGATGTAGTCGTAGGACGCGCCGCCGCGCAGCATGTATTCGGCGCCGTCGGCGACGACGATGCGCAGCCGGCATGGGTCGTCGGGCAGCCGGAAGTGCAGTCGGGCGACCAGGACGACTTGCGGGTCGATCTCGATTGCCGTGATCTTGGTTGCCGGCAAGTGGTGATAAACGAACTTGGCGAGTGAGCCGGCGCCCAGGCCGATCAGCAGCGCTTGGCGCGGCCAGGGTGGGTCGCGCAGCAACAGGCCCGCCATCATCTCCCGCGTGTAGGGCAGTTCGAGTGCGTACGGCCGCTGGATGCGCATCGCACCCTGCACCCACGCGGCCGAGAAGTGGAGGTAGCGCACACCGGACTTCTCGCTGATCTCGATCGACTGGCGTGGCATCAGACTTTGCCGCAACCATCCTGGCAAGCGGACGGCGGCGGCGAAACGCTGCCGTATCCGGCTGATTCGCTCGGCAACGCTAGCCTTGAAGGAGCGCAAGCGGATGTCCGATCATGCCGCCGGCGGAGGCTGGCGGGGTGGCGGTAGTCGCGGCACGCCGGAACCGCTTCCCGGCCTTTCGCGGTGCGCCTGCTGTTTGCCGACATGGCTTCTGGTCGTCGATTCTTGGGGTAGCCAAAGGAATGTTCCGGGTGGATGACGGTGCGCCAGCCGGCCCTCCGTTCGCCCGACACCAACATCGGACCACGACCCGGTGCGCGCGCAGCGCAGGCGCTATGATACGTCCCGCTACGGTGCAAAGGGTCAATTTAAAGCTCAGGGACGCTGCGCGGCTTTATCGCGCAGCGTCCCTGAGCGCGCCGGGTTGGGCGCGCCTGTGCCCCGGCGACGTCATTTGCTCGCAAGGGATTGGCGCGCGTTCTCCAGCTCGGGGCGGCGCTCGCCGGAGCCCGCCATGTCAAGCAGCCTCTTGAAATAATGGTGCGCTGCGTCGCGGTTGCCGGACTGCGCCGCAGCCTGCCCCGCGCCGTAAAGGCTTCTGAAGCGATTCGGGTCACGTACCTGGGAACGCTCGAACTGCGCAAGCGCCTCTGCCGGCTTGCCGCTTTCGAGCAGCATGTCGCCGAGCAACTCGCGCGCCGGCACCAGGCGGCCCGGGCTGACCCCATGCTTCTCGCTCGTGTCTTCGAGGTCAGCGGCGGCGCGCATCAGATCAATGGCGGCTTCGCGGTTGCCACGCGCGAACGCAATCCACGCCGAAGCGCCGAGGCGCTGAACTTCCACTTCGGTCGCCCAGTAGGCATTCCTGGCAGCCTTCAGCGTATCGACGATATGCGCAAGCTCCTGAACGTCACGTTCTGCCGCGGCCGCGTCTCCGCTGCGTGCGGCGCCCAGCGCCCGCGCATAATGCGTGCCGGCCTTGATGAAGGCGAAGCGCGTCGGCTGCGGCTGTAGCTGCGCAGCCTCTTTCCACGCACCGCGCTCCATGGCGTAACGGGCGGGGATGGCGGCGCGCGCGTACGCTTCCCCAAGAGCCGGGTTGGCGCTCTTGTCCACATCGGGCGCTTCCGCGACGACCCGTCGCGCAGCGGTATCCTGGGCGAGTTGCAGGTAGGCGTACTCCAGATAATCCATGGCATGCAATTGGTCGTCAAAGTCCCCTGCGGCCTTGGCGACGTTGGCGGAGCGCAGATTGGACGCCACCGAGTCCTGCCACGCACCGACGCGCGTGAAGATGTGGGAAGGCATGTGCAACGCGTGCGGCGCCGACGGTGCGATGTCGGTGTAGCGCCGCGCCGCCTGCAGCCCCTTGTCCGCGATCGGCGGATAGTCGTAGCTGTGGATGAGGTAATGGGCCGCGCCGGGGTGGTCCGGGTATTTCCGGGACTGGGCTTCGAGGACGGCGGCGGCTTTCAGCGCCGATGCAAATGTCTTCTCGGTCAGATCCTGCGTCACCGTCAAATAGAGCGCCGAGAAAATCTGTGCCTCGTCGTCGTCGGAAAAGCGCTTCGCCACGTTCTCGAAGGCATCCGAAAGCGAACGGATGCGTGCGCCGTGCGTTCGCTCGGTGGCGCCGCCAAAATACTGTGCCACGGCCTCGACGAACATGCGTTCGCGCTCGGTCTTCGCGCCGATGGCGCGCCCGCGCTCGATCGCCTCCT
Source organism: Candidatus Accumulibacter vicinus (assembly GCF_000584955.1). Lineage (NCBI taxonomy): Bacteria > Pseudomonadati > Pseudomonadota > Betaproteobacteria > Candidatus Accumulibacter > Candidatus Accumulibacter vicinus. The sequence goes on along the minus strand of NZ_JDSS02000035.1, from coordinate 3,681 downwards.
TTGCCTGCTGGACCTGCGCAGGATTCGGGCCACCGGCGAAGGGGTTGCCGATGAGGATGGTCGCGATTCCCCAGGTGGCGATGGCGCAATTCGGGTCGCGCTCGAGCACCTCGCGAAACGCCTGTTCGCCTTCCCGCCACCAAAACGAGTGCAACAGTGCCATGGCGCGTTCGAAGCGTGCCTGTACCGCCGGAGCACACGAATTGTCGAACGAAACCCGGCCGAGTTGCTCGGGCGGCTTGCCCGTTTTGCCGTGGGAGTGATCCGACTCATCAGGCGAGTGGGCCCGGACCGCGGTCGTGGCCGCCAGCAACAGCGCAAGCAAAGGTGCTGCGAGGGTGATCCGCTTTGTCATCCTTGATTCTCCTGGTCGAAAATTCCACTAGCGGGTACCCGCTGGAGCGCTGAAATCAGGCCACCCACTCACTTCGCCAGCACGATGTCGATGAAGTCGGCATGCCGGCGGACGTAAAATGGCCGGTAGTGATTGTCATCCTTATAGACCGGCTTGCCCGCTGCGGTCATGGCCGGGCAGCGCCTTTCCGGGCAGAGGTGCGCAACCGGATCGATCACCTTGGCGCCTGCCTTGCGGGCGATTTCTGTGAGGCGTTTGCCAAGTTCGCCCTGGTCGTCGGCAAGCGGAATCGATTCCTGGCGCGGCTTCACGGTCAGCCCGCTGAATCGGGTGCCGGCAAAGAAATTGCGCGGTTCGAATGGTGGGCCGTTCGGGTTGTCGAGAATGAGATACACCTCTTTCTCGACAGCCAGCGAACGAATGAATCGCTCGAGATTGGCCAGTTCAAAGTCGATGTCCATGTTTTTCGAGTACCGAGGACTCGATTTAAGGAAATAGAGGTTCCAGGCGGCGCCGATCACGACCGTACTGATCTTCGAATCATGGACCAGTGTCGTTACGTGCCGCCGGTAACTGTTGCACGTTTCCACATGGTATTCGTTGGTCTGGCCGCTGTCAGGAACGGGCGCACATCCTGCACTCGTCAGGAAGAGCGCGGAGCGATATTGCTCCGGGTCGCCGTCCAGCAAGCTGGCGATTCTGGGGCCATATTGCTCGATATGTGAATCGCCAATGAACAGTACCGGCTTCGCGCTGCCCGTTTTCGATCTCACCGTCACGCCGCCGAAACTGGTTTTCTGAAATCCGGAGGGATATTCCCAGTCGTGCAGCGCTTCGAGAATCGCTCCAATCGATTCGTGGTCGTTTCTTGGCCGCAGTATTTCAGCCTGCGTGACCAGGCCGATCACGAACAGGCCTGCCATGGTCGCGGCCAACGCGATCACCGTCCTCGTGCCGCCACGCCGCATTCGCTTTTCCACCAGCGCATACGTCAGATAAGCGAGCAGGAAACTGGCCGCGACCATCAGCGCGCGCGTGCTGGTCGGCGGTGTTTTCCCCCGCACGATCCAGGCCATCGAAAGCAGCAGCCAATGCCAGAGATACAGCGGATAACTGATCAGTCCGATCCCCACCATTCCGCGACTACTCAGGAAGTTCCTGTTCAGCCACGCATTCGGTCCGGCCGCGATGATCAGAAAAGTGCCCATTGTGGGAAGCAATGCCCACCACCCTGGAAATGCGGCGTTCTTGTTCAGCAGCGCAACACTGACGACGATCAACGTCAGGCCGACAGCGGACTGCCGATCAGGGTGTGTGGTCAGCACCTGCGGGCGATGCAGCACGAGGTAGGCAAGGATACCGCCGACCATGAGTTCCCAGAAACGGGACCATGGGGAGTAGAAGGCGGCTACCGGGTCGGCATGGACGGTGAGGATATTGACGGCGAACGATGCGATGGCAATCAGGAGGGTGATGCCGAGGAAATTGTAGTTGCTGTAGTTGCGTTTCCACAGCAGGCCGAGCAATAGTGGCCAGAAGATGTAAAACTGTTCTTCAATCCCGAGTGACCACAGGTGCAGGAGCGGTTTGGTCGAAGCGTCGTTGTCAAAATAGCCCGATTCGCTCCATAGCAGAAGGTTGGAAACAAAACCGCTCCCTGCCGCAATATGCATGCCCAGCTGCTTCTGCTCGTCGAGGACGAGCAGGAGCCATCCCAGTCCCCACGCGGTGGCCAGCACGATCGCCAAGGCCGGAAAGATTCTCCGGATTCGCCGGGAATAAAACTCGAAGAAACTGAAGGTTCCTGCTTCGAGATTCCCGAAAATGATGCTGCTGATCAGGTAGCCGGAAACGACGAAAAAGATGTCGACACCCACGAAGCCACCCGGCAGGGTTCGTGGAAAGGCATGAAAGATGACCACCAGCAGGACGCCCAGCGCACGCAAGCCATCGATATCCGGGCGATACTTTGGATGCGTCAGGTGCGGTAGCGTGGATACCTCGAGCGCCGGTCTGGTCTTGGACATTCTTCTTCGTGAGCTTCGTGCAGTGCCGTTCAGCCGGACTCCCTCGGGGTCACGGCAGTGTTGCAGGGTCAAATATTCCAGAGGCGCCATCCGGGCGCCGCGACTGCATTCGGCGTGCCCGCGTACGCCCGTAGCGGGCGCAACGCCCGCAAAGCGATGAGAATCAGGTTGTCAAACGGTCTGCTCATGCCCAGGCTGCTGGGCGTGGAGTCTATCGCGAAGAACAGGAAAAGCCAAACCGCACTCGGTCTTTGCGCGGGGTAGCCCGGCGTGCGGCGCAGACGCGGGTCGCTCCGGGTCGGTGGTCGAGCCGTCAGGGCGGGACGACTCTGCGCGGCGGCCGTCGCCGTCGCCCGGCTCAATGCCCCCCCACATGGGCGGCGACGAAGCCCGCGTCTTCTCGAGATCCAATCCATATCGGCAGGCGGCAAGGCCGATTCCTGGCGCCTGCCGAGGCGCGCGCGCCAGGAATTCCCGGCGCCGGTGGTGGCGCACCGTGCGCCTAGGATCGAGAAAAGACGGCGATGGCCACCGTACACAGCGCGAGCAGCAGATTGACGCCCACCAGCTGGCGTATCGAATTCAGGCTTGCCGCCGCCATTGGCCAGGCGGCCGCGTCGCAATGCGATCGCAATCTGGGATAAACGATGCCGTAGGCGAAGGCGAAAACACCGGCCATCGTCAGACCCAGACCGGCCATGAGGTGCCAGCCGAGCGGTGCCGACTGGAAGCCTGTCTGGGCGAGCATCGTCAAGCCGCTGACCAGGACCAGGGTCACCGCATAGGCGACGACCCGGAAAAAGCGCTTCAGCGTGGCGACCCAGAGGGGCAAACGTTGTGGCAGGTCGAGAAGCTGGGCGGCGGCGGGACGAAGGCAGAAGTAGGCGAAAAACATTCCGCCCACCCAGGCGATGACGCCGGAGAGATGCACAAGGATCAGGACGGATCGGAACATGTCGTCGAGTCTCTATCAGAACCTGCAGGCGGCCGCTCTCCTGACGGAAGCCGCGTTGCGCGCCGGCGAGAGAGAGGAAGAGCTGGTGAGCCTAACATGGATCGGGGTCGGCCGAGCGAACGAGAAAGACCGGTCGGTCGACGGTCGGGGCGGGCGCTGGCCCCGGCACGGGCTCAGCGCCCGGCGGCGGTCAGGCAGTCGAGCAGCAGCAGGATTTCGGCCGCGTCGTCGTAGTCGAGTCCGGGCGTATCGGCGAGCGACGCGCTGCGCTCGCCGGCGACGACGCGTTGCAGCGCGGCGACGAAAGGCGGCAGCCCGGCGGGCGGGTCGGGCAGGCCGGCCAG
>NZ_JDSS02000034.1:19976-20101 GCF_000584955.1 Candidatus Accumulibacter vicinus | reverse complement strand
CGTCGCGGTTGTAACCATATTGCCCCAGCTCGTTGCATTCCCCTTCAAAGTAGCTCGAAGTGACGTCGTAAAGCACCAGCACGGGCGGTTGGCCCTGCGCCTTGACATAGGCCTGGTAAAGCTCC
>NZ_JDSS02000034.1:1162-19757 GCF_000584955.1 Candidatus Accumulibacter vicinus | reverse complement strand
TGTAACCATATTGCCCCAGCTCGTTGCATTCCCCTTCGAAATAGCTTGAGGTCACGTCGTACAGCACCAGAACCGGTGTTTGGCCCTGCTCCTTGACGTAGGCCTGGTACAGTTCTCGCTCGATGCGTTCCTGCTGGCTCGCCAGCCAGTCCAGCGCGGCATAGAGGTCGTCCTCATCGAACGCCTCCACCGCCAACACATCGGCCACCGTGTGCTGTTTCGCCCAGCGTACCGCCGACAACCGCGAGCCACCATGCGCGATACGCGCGAGAATCAGGAACAGGTTGAGCTTGCTTTCCGCAGCGCTGCCCAGTACCCGCGTGATGCCCACCTGGTCGGCCAACTGCTTGAGTGCAAACAGCACCCCAAAAATCTCGCCGCTGGTCATCTCTCCCGACCAGTCGTCGAATTCGCCCTTCACCAGACGTTCCATGGCGACGATTCGTTCCGGTGCCCAGTTCGTCAGATTGGCGATGGTTCGTGTGCAGACTTTGCCTCCCTCGCGATAGGACTCGCGAAGCAGGATGGCCGGCCTGGACTTTCGGTTGGGGACGCGGGCGATGTACATGCCGACAATAATAGCCAATAGTACATTGTTTGTAAATAGCTATTATTATATTTACATGCCTACATTTTTGCCGATTTTCTGGTTTCTTGCCATGAATCAACGACTTACCTCAAGGGCTCCGGGAAGGTCCGCCAGATGTCGCCGGAGCGCAGCGCGTTCTTCAGCTCCGACAGCGCGCACAACTCGTAGTAGCGCCGGTCGATGCCGGTGTCGGTCATCACCAGCTTCTGCCAGCGCGGCTTGATGAAGTCGGTCGGCGCATCGGCGGGCACCTTGCGGGCGTTGTCGCGGTTCATGCCGCGCAGCACCTCGATGGCGTCGAGCATATCCTTGGCGGCAGGCGCGGCTCGCAGCTTGAGCACGTCGAGGAATTCCGGCGCGTAGCGGCGCAGCGTGGCGTGGTGCTCGCCGATGCGGTGCAGGAAATCGAAGTCCTCGGGCTGCGCGAGCCGCTGCGCCTCGGTGACGCTCTCCGTGAAGGCGTCCCACGACATGACCGCCTCGATGGCGGCGAACGGATCGCTGCCCGCCTGTTTGGCCTCGATCAGCGCCCGGCCGATGCGGCCGAACAGGCGCACCTTGGCGTTGATCGCCTTGCCGGATGCCTGAAACTGCTGTTGATGCTTGTTCTTGGCGGCGTTGAAAAGCTTGCCCAGGATGCGATCGTGCAGGTCGATGATTTCGTCGGTGACGGTGGCCATGCCCTCGATGGCGAGCGCTACCAAGGTGGCGTAGCGGCGCTGCGGCTCGAACTTGGCGAGGTCGGCGGGCGTCATCTGGGCGCCCTCGCGAGCGATCTTCAGCAAGCGGTTCTGGTGTACCAGGCGCTCAATACCGGAAGGCAGATCGAGCGCCTGCCATGCCTTGAGGCGTCCGATGTGTTCAAGCATGTGCCGCGAGTTCGGCTTGGCCGGTGACTGGCGCAGCCAGGCCAGCCAGGTCGCCTTGCCGTTCTCGCGGCGCTTGAGCAGATCGTCGAGGCGGCGGCGATGCGCGTCCGACAGCGGTTCGGCCAAGGCGTCGTAGATGCGCCGGTTGGCGCGGGTGATCGCCTCGGCGCAGACGCGCTCGATCACATCGAGTGTCGGCAAGATGATGTGTTGGTGCCGCAGGGAGTCGAGGACACTGCCGGCCAGCACGATGCCCTTGTCGGTCTGCAAGGCCAGTGCGGTCGTGGCATGAACAGCCTGGCGATAGTGCCCCAAGCCGAACGGCTCCATGTCCAGGTACGCCCGCAGTTCGAGCAGGTGTTCGCGCCGGGTCTCCTCCCGTTCGGAATATTGCGGCCAACATGCCGGATCGAGTCGCAGGTGCCGTTCGATCCATTGCAGCAGGGGCCTCGGCACCTCAGCGTCCGGTAACAGGCCCTGACCGGGGAAGCGCAGCAAACACAACTGCACCGCGACACCCAGGCGGTTGGCCTCACCGCGCCGCTGGCGGATCAGTGACAGGTCGGATTCGCTGAAGGTGTAGTGTCGGATGAGTTCGTCTTGTGTATCGGGCAACGCCAGCAAGCTTTCGCGCTCGGCAGCGGACAGGATCGAACGGCGAGGCATGGTCAGGTTTCTCGCATGTACTGGTAAAGCGTTTCGCGGCTGATGCCGAACTCGCGGGCGAGCTTGGCTTTCTGCTCGCCCGCCGCGATGCGCCGTTTCAGTTCCTCGATCTTTTCGCTGTTCAGAGACTTCTTGCGCCCCCGATAGGCTCCGCGCTGCTTGGCGAGCGCGATCCCTTCGCGCTGCCGCTCGCGGATGAGCGCCCGCTCGAACTCGGCGAACGCGCCCATCACCGACAGCATGAGGTTCGCCATCGGCGAGTCCTCACCGGTGAAGGTCAGACTCTCCTTGACGAATTCGATGCGCACGCCGCGCTGGGTGAGCTTTTGCACCAGGCGGCGCAGATCATCGAGGTTGCGCGCCAGGCGGTCCATGCTGTGCACCACCACGGTGTCGCCCTCGCGCACGAAGGCGAGCAGCCGTTCCAGCTCAGGACGCTGGGTGTCCTTGCCCGACGCCTTATCAGTGAACAGCCGGTCCACCGAAACCTGCTCGAGCTGGCGTTCCGGGTTCTGGTCGAAGCTGCTGACGCGGACGTAGCCGATGCGCTGACCGTTCAAGGTGTACTCCTGAGGACAATGTGTCAGGAAGAAATTTATGACCCTTGGTGGCGTGTGTCAATCAATTCGGAAAGCAAGTCTATCCTGACGCTTTCGCGTCGGCTGGTCTGACGCCAGGTTAGGGTATGCTTCAAATTGACACAAAGGAGCGAAATACAGACATGCAAGACATCCGGGAAATATTCGAGAGGCACCAAGTCGGCATTTACTTCGCGGCCGTTGTGTTGGCTGCGCTTGTCGCTTTGCTCGTACCCGGCACGGCAGCGCTTGAGGGTGGCGTCAACCCGGCGCTTGCACTCATGCTGTTCGTGACATTCCTGCAAGTGCCCCTGGCCGACCTTGGCCGGGCCTTCAGTCGCGGCCGGTTCCTTGCCGCACTGCTCATTACCAATTTCATCGTAACGCCGCTCGTGGTGGCCGTATTGGTGCAATTCCTGCCATCGGACCCTATGGTGAGGCTTGGCGTGCTGCTGGTGTTGCTGACGCCTTGCATTGACTACGTGGTTACGTTCTCGCACCTCGGTCGTGCCGATGCGCGGCTGCTACTGGCGGCAACCCCTGCGCTCCTGGTTGTGCAAATGCTGCTGCTGCCGGTCTATCTCGGCCTGCTTCTCGGGAACGATGCCGCAACCCTCGTGCAGCCCGGCCCGTTCGTTCATGCCTTCGTCTGGTTGATCGCGGTTCCACTCGCTCTTGCTGGGCTTGTGCAACTATGGGCGGCTCGAAGCCTGGCCGGTGAAAAGACCTCAGCGGCACTTGGTCTATTGCCGGTACCAGCGACCGCCCTTGTCCTATTCGTCGTCGTCGCGGCCGTGGTGCCGCGCCTCGGCTCCGCGACCGATGCGGCCTTGGGTGTGATTCCCTTCTATATCGCCTTTGCTGTGATCGCCCCCCTGATCGGATGGAGCATCAGCCGGCTGTTCCGCCTTGATGCCCCCGCCGGCCGAGCCATCGCTTTCAGCGCAGGCACTCGAAATTCCCTTGTCGTGTTGCCGCTTGCTCTCGCTGTGCCTGGGGCCATACCCGTATTGCCTGCCATCGTCGTTACGCAAACTCTTATCGAGCTGCTCAGCGAGTTAGCCTATGTCCGCTTCATCGCGCGACTCGGCGATATTGATCCTGTTGCTTCGCAAACCTCCTCGTAGTCGAGCGTGGCAAATTTAGGGCCGCTACGACCGGCTTAGCGTACGATTTTTCCCTTTCGTGAGCCGACCCCGACTACTGCACCCGATTCGCTATCGACGCACCAACCCCTCATACATCGCCACATAGCAACCAACGACGGCAGCCCTGGAATGATGGGCTCGCACGGTATGGGCGCCCCGCTCGGCAAGCCGATGCCAGGCAGTCGGCCCCGCCGTGAGCAATGACCGCAGACATCCTGCAAGTTCGTCGGGCCGACCCGTTGCAACAACGAGCCCATTGTCTTCCGCCTGAATCAACTCGCGAGCGCCTACCGTGTCGGTGGACACAACCGGCAGTCGATGTGCCCAGGCCTCGAGAATGACATTGCCCAGCGGCTCATCGCGTGACGGGCAGATGAAGATATCGGCCAGATGAAAAATCGGCGTCGTCTGCATCTGCCAGCCGAGCCATCGTGTTCTGTGCTCGATACTTAGCGCCGCCGTTTGGCTTGCCAGCTTCGTGCATAGGGGTCCATCCCCGGCAATCACGAGAAAAAGGGGACGTCCGCCGATATGAGTCGGCAACGCTGCAAACGCCTCAAGGAGGTCCGAGAAGCCCTTCTTGGGAATCAGGCGTCCGAGCGAGAAGAGCACGATGGCATCGGCAGGAATTTCATACTGTTTGCGCAATGCGCCGATGAGGCTGGCCGGCGTGGGCGCAGGTGGCTCGACGAAGTTTCCAATACGATAGACGCGCTGAGCAGGCAGCCCTTCTCTGATCAGATAGTCGCACAGGGCCTTGCTGTTTCCGACCCAGGCATCGGCATGCCGATAATAGCCATCGATCTTGTAGAAGCCGCCCAGCCGAGCGACGTGAACAGCCGACGCACTGCGTGGAATGCGTGTCAGCCGCGTCGCCCGCCCCATGTAGGTTTGGACGATATCCGGCCGAAGACGATGAATCAGCCGCCGAATCGAGACGACGGATGCAAGGTCCCATCCACTTCGCATGGGTACGCCCTGACATGTCAAATCGGACGGCAAGGTCTGCGCCACCATTGCACCGGGGCGCGTTACGGCAACGACCTCCTGCCCTTCGAAATTTGACAACGCAGGGACAAATCGGGAGTAAAAGCTTTCTGCGCCGCCCAGTTCCCGACTGCCGATGATATGCAATGAACGCATGATTTGACGCCTGTGAAGTTATCTTTGGAACAATTGATTTGGGCAACGCGCGCGATGGGGCTTCGCTGTCGAGGCTGCTGCCGTACAGGCGCACAGTCGCAGCCTCAATCGCCCACGACGCCAAGGGGACGAGGCAGTACGCGGCACTGAACGGTGTGCATAAGGCGTGACCGGCCGCCCGGTGCCGGAAGCGACACCAGGGAGCGCAACAATGAATGCGGATCAGGCGGCTGCTCGAAACGTGCTCAGCACGTAGAGCGCAATGGGTGCGTCAAGTCATCGCAATCGGAACCATACGGTTGCCTCACCCCGCCCGGGGAGGGCAACCACGGCCACAAACTTCATGCCGGGGATGATCTTGAAGTGGCCTTGCACCTCGAATTTCTCCCCGGCGGGCAAGAGCGCGGTTTCGATCCTTTCCTTACCCGACAGCAAAGTGACTCTTGCGGCGCCTCCGGTGACGGCAACGCTCTTCCCATGATCGCGAAGGTAGAGTTGCAGCAGGGTTCGCGTAGCCACGAGTTCATAGTCCACTTCATTGACTTCGGCCACCATGCCGCCATGTCGGGGCACATGGTCCTTGTCATGGTCATGCCCGCCTGCGGCGAAGACGCTGAAGGACACCAGGACGATCACCGTTGCAATGACAGAAGCGTGTTTCATGCGACCTCCATGACGAAGGAGAGAACCGCGGGTGGATCGGGTCTATCGGGCGAAAGCGCAGCGGTCCGTACCCTTCCGCCCCACACAGGATCAATGGGCGGGAGCCAATGTCTCCGCGGGTGACGCCATTCGCCTCTCGCGTCCATGGGCGATGCGATACAGCGCCGGCAGCACGAGCAGCGTCAGTGCGGTAGACGACAGGATGCCGCCGATGACCACAGTGGCCAGTGGCCGCTGCACTTCGGCACCGGTACCGACCGCGATCGCCATGGGAACGAACCCGAGCGATGCGACCAGCGCCGTCATCAGCACGGGACGCAATCGCGTCAGCGCGCCCTCCCGGATCGCGTCATCGAGATCGAAGCCGTCATCGCGCAGACTCCGGATGTACGAGATCATCACCAGGCCGTTCAGCACGGCCACGCCCGACAGCGCGATGAAGCCGACACCGGCGGAGATCGACAGCGGGATATCGCGCAACCACAGCGCCAGGATGCCGCCGGTCAGCGCGAAGGGGACGCCGGTGAAGACCAGCAGCCCGTCCTTGACATTGCCAAACATCATGAAGAGCAACGTTAGGACAAGCAGCAACGCGACCGGCACGACGATCTGAAGCCGTTTGGCGGCCGACTGCAACTGCTCGAAGGTGCCGCCCCAGGTCGTCCAGTACCCTGTGGGCACCTGCACCGCCGTGGCGATCTTCGTTTCCGCCTCGGCGACGAAGGAACCAATGTCGCGCCCGCGCACGTTGGCGGTCACCACAACCCGACGTTTGCCGTTTTCGCGGCTGATCTGGTTGGGGCCGGGCGCAGACTCGATGCGTGCGACATCGCCCAGCCGGACGAAGCCACGCGCGCCGTTCTCGCCGGCGGGCACGCGGATTGGCAGACGGCGGATCGCCTCGAGGTCACCGCGAATCGCATCGGGCAACCGGACCAGGATGTCGAAGCGCCGGTCGCCCTCGAACACCGCCCCGGCCTCCTGCCCGCCGAGCGCAGCCGAGACGCTGTCCTGGACGTCGGCGACGTTCAGGCCGAGCCGGGCAATCTGATTCCGCTCGATCCGGACCGTCAGCATGGGCAGGCCAGTGGTCTGCTCCACCTTCACGTCGGCAGCACCCGGAACCCCCTCGAGCACGGCGGCAATGCGTTCTGCCGTCTCGTTCATGGTGTCCATGTCGTCACCGAAGACCTTCACCGCCACGTCGCTGCGAACGCCCGAGATCAACTCGTTGAATCGCATCTGAATCGGTTGCGTAAACTCGTAGTTGTTGCCCGGTATCTGACCGACCGCACGCTGCATCGCCGCGACCAGCTCACTCTTGGACTTCTGCGGGTCCGGCCACTGGTCCCGCGGCTTGAGCATCACGAAGTTGTCGGCGACATTGGGTGGCATCGGGTCGGTGGCGATCTCGGCCGTACCGATCTTGGCGAACACGTTGTCGACTTCGGGGAAGGTCTTGACCGTGCGCTCCAGTTGCACCTGCATGTCGATCGATTGGCTCAGGCTCGTGCCTGGAATGCGCAACGCATGAAGTGCGACGTCGCCCTCATCGAGGCTCGGGATGAATTCGCTGCCCATGCGGGTCGCCAGTAGCCCTGACAGCACGATGCTGACGCAGGCGATCGTCAGAACCAACGGCTTGCGCGCCATGACCCAGTCGAACGCCGGGGCGTAGCCGCGCTTGGCGATCGTCATCAGCCGATTTTCGGTCTCGCTGACCTTGCCGGACAGAAAGAGCGCAACCGCTGCGGGTACGAAGGTGACCGACAGAATCATCGCGCCCAGCAATGCGGTCACGACGGTAAAGGCCATCGGGTGGAACATCTTGCCTTCGACCCCGGTCAGGGCAAAGATCGGCAGGTACACCACCATGATGATGAGCTGGCCGAAGAGCAGCGCCCGCCGCGATTCCTTCGACGCCACGAAGACTTCGTGAAACCGCTCGTTGCGCGTCATCGGCCGGTCGAGCGCAGCCTGCGCGTGGGCGAGGCGGCGCACACAGTTCTCGACGATCACCACGGCCCCATCGATGATGATGCCGAAGTCCAGGGCGCCCAGGCTCATCAGGTTGGCGCTGACCCGGTTCGTCACCATGCCGGTGAAGGTGAATAGCATCGCCAGCGGGATCACCATCGCGGTGATGAGCGCCGCACGGATGTTGCCGAGAAACAGGAACAGGATGGCAATGACCAGCAGAGCGCCCTCGGTCAGGTTCTTCTTGACCGTGTCGATGGCCTTTTCGACCAGGATGGTGCGGTCATAGACCGTCTTGGCGACGATGCCCTCGGGCAAGGTCTTGTTGATTGCCTGCAGGCGTGCGTCGACCGCCTTCGACACGTCGCGGCTGTTCTCACCGATGAGCATGAACACCGTGCCCAGCACCACTTCGCGGCCATTCTCGGTCGCGGCACCGGTGCGCAGCTCCTTGCCCAGGCCCACTTCAGCCACATCGCGGATGCGTATCGGGACCCCTTGGGCGTGGCCGACGACGATATTGGCGATATCGTCGATGCCGGCGACCTGTCCCGGTGCGCGGATCAGATACTGCTCGCCCCGACGCTCGATATAACCTGCCCCCACGTTGGCGTTGTTGCGCTCGAGCGCCGTGACCAGATCGCTGATGGCCAGCCCGTAGGACACCATGCGCTCGGGCAGGGGTGCCACCTGAAACTCCTTTGCATAGCCGCCGATCGTGTTGATCTCGGTGACCCCTGGGACGGTGCGCAATTGCGGCTTGATGATCCAGTCTTGAATCTCGCGCAGATCCATCGGTGTGTACGCGCTTCCGTTGGGTTTTTTCGCGCCCTCGGTCGCCTCGACCGTCCACATGTAGATTTCGCCCAGCCCGGTGGCGATGGGGCCGAGCGCCGGGGCGAGGCCGGCCGGCAGTTTGCTGCGGGCCTCCTGGATGCGCTCGTTCACCAGTTGCCGGGCAAAGTAGATGTCCGTGCCGTCCTTGAACACGACGGTGACCTGGGACAGGCCATAGCGCGACAGGGAACGGGTCTGCTCGAGATTGGGCAAACCGGCCATCGTGGTTTCGATCGGGAAGGTCACGCGCTGTTCGGACTCCAGCGGGGAGTAGCCGGGTGCTTCGGTGTTGATCTGGACCTGGACATTGGTGATGTCGGGCACCGCGTCGATGGGCAGACGCTGATAGTTGTAGATTCCGACGCCGACCATGCCGAGCACGGCGAGCAGCACGAGCCATCGTTGATCGATGGCGAAGCGGATGATGCGTTCGAACACGAGCCTCTCCTCAAAGCGCCGCGGCGTCGCGTTCGCCGGTGCGAATACGGACCGCGGTGACGAGTTCGACGACACCGACCATCCCGTCGCCCGGTTGCCCCGTGCGTGCCGCCGCCGCGACCGCGTCGACGATGGCGGACGCGTCATCGTCCTGGCACAGGATCAGCAGCACGAGCACATCGTGGGCGTGGGGATTCCATTCATCGGCGACGAACCGGTGGTCCGGCCCATGCCCGCGGGGATGGCCTTTCGCGCCGAATACGGTGAAGCCGGGGCAATGCGGGAGCGTTTCGAGCGCCGTCTCGACGGCGTCGAGGCGGTGGGGGCGAATCATGGCAGTGATCTGTTTCATGTCGGGGGCTCCCGGTCAGTGGTCGTGGCTGGCGCCGGCCTTGCCGAGCTCCGCCTTGATGACATAGCTGTTCTTCGCCGCGTAGCGCTCGCCCGCCTGCAGGCCTGCCAGCACCTCCACGTGTCGGCCGTCGCTGCGACCCAGTTCGAGCGGGCGCGCTTCGAAGGCGTCGCCGTAGCGGCCGAATACCACCTTCCAGTCGCGCAGATCCTGGACGGCGTCCACCGCGACCGCGACCGGCACCTTCGTTTCCGCGGCGACGACGGTGACGGACACCGGCAATCCCGGTCGCCAGACACCGGAGGGGTTCTGCACCACGATGCGGGCGATGCCAGTACGGGACTGCTCGCCGATCAGCGGGCTGATGAAGGTGACCCTGCCCGGCGCCGACGCGTCGAAGGCGCTGGCGCGGATCGTTACCGTCTGGCCTGCGGCGAGCGCACCCAGATCCTGCGCGGACACCGGCGCCTCCACCCATACCGACGACAGGTCCGAGACGGTGAAGACCGCGGCGTCCTCCTTGACCGCCTCGCCGACCGACAGGCGTTTGTCGGTCACGACCCCGTCGATCGGGGAGCGAAGCTCATAGCGCGTGAGTGCGCTGCCGCCCGAAGCAACGCTGCCCAGAGTGGCGAGCTTCTGTTGTGCGCTCTGTACGGCAATCTCGCCTTCCTGCATGACGGTGCGCGCCTGCAGCATGTCCTGCTCGGGCGAGATCTTCTCCTGCCACAACGTCCTTTCACGCTCGTAGGTGGTCCGCGCGAGTGCGAGACGACGCTGCGCGGCCAACAATTCGGTACGCTGGTCGGCGAGCAATTGACTGCTCAGCACGGCGAGCACCTGTCCCTTGCGCACACGTTCGCCTGCGCTGACCGCCACCGACTCCACCAGGCCGGCCAGCCGCGGGACGACCTGCACGGTACGATCACTGTTGTAGCGCACCTCTCCCAGTAACTCGAGCGCTGTTCCGATCGTGGCCGGCCCCGCTTCGGCGAGCTCGATTCCGGCGCCCTGGAGCTGTGCATCGGTCATGGTGACGCGGGCCTCGACCTGTTCGTAGCCGAGCTGGTAGCGTTTTCCTTCGTAGTCCGCCTGTACCTTGACCGCAAAGGAGTGCGGCTCGGCCACGACCGCATCGCCCTTGAGGTAGTCCCCTTCCTTGATGAAGCTGAAACGTTGCGGCGACTGTCCCAACCGCTCGAGGACGAGCTGGATCTGGCTCTGCGCGACATCGAGCGGCTTGCCCTCCCAGTACGTGTAGAGCCGGAATTGAGGTTCCGCCCCGGTTTCGAAGATCGTCACCTCGATGCCGTAGCGGCCATCGGTGAGCAGCTTGCCGCCGTGTGGACCTTTGGCCGGTTCGGCGGCGGCCTCGTGGTGCTCTTCATCGGCATGCGAGGCATCGTCGGCGTGGTCGGTCGACTTGGCCTGACCGTGATGCTCCTCCTCGGCGTGCCCGGGCGCCTCCGGGTGGGCGGCATGCCCATGTTCGTCAGTGACGGCCTTGTTGCCATCGGTCGCAAGAATCGCTGCACCCAACGCGAGCCCGACGACGAGCACGGCGACGATCGCCCAGTGTGTGTTCTTCGGTTTGGTTTCTGCCATTTCACTCTCCAGTGCGCCGGACCGTTGCCGGCGCGAGCGGGGTTTCGGTTGATTCGTCGAGGCCGAGCAGCCGGTCGAGGTCCGCGCGGGCGCGGTGGGTATCGGCCAGGGTGCGCAGGTACTGGCTGCGGGCCTGCAGCAGCGTGCGCTGCGCATCGAGCGCTTCGAGGAAGCTGAACTTCCCCAGTTCGAAGCCCTTCGCCGCCGCGTCGTAGGCACTTTGGGCGCCGGGCAGCACCTGCTCGGCGAAGAGCTGGGCTTCCTGGCGTAGCGACGCCAGGCGCGCACGGGTCTCCCGCGCTTCGGCCGACACCTGCAACTGGCTGGCGGAGAGTCCTTCCCGAGCCTTCTCCTCGCGCTTGAGCGCCTCGAGCAGGTTGCCCCGATTCGTATCGAAGATCGGCAGCGGGACGGACAGGCCGACGATGGCCTGGTTGCGCCCCAACTCTTCAGACCGCTTCGCCCCCAGGCTGACGGTGATGTCCGGGATTCGGCGCGCCTTCTCGAGTTCCGTCAGCGCCTGCCGTCGGTCGATCTCCAGTCGGGCGCGGCGCAGGGCCGGCGCGTTGTCGAGCGAGCGCTCGAGATCGGCCATCGACGGGACCGCGGGCAACGCATCGAGCTGGGCGTCCAGCCTCCACGACAGGCCGCCGGGCTCGCCGAGCAAGGCCGCCAGCCGCGCCTGCGCACCGACCCACTCACTGCGCGCCTGACTCAGTTCGACCTGTACGCCCGCTTGCGCAACGTGGGCCTTGGTCTCCTCGATGGGCGCCACCTTGCCGGCCTTGACGCGCTGGCCGGCGGCCCGGCTTGCCCGCTGGGCAAGCTCCATGGCCTGCTCGGCCAGGCGCACGCGCTCCTGTGCGGTCAGCGCGTCGTAATACGCGGAGGTGACGGACGCGCGGATCGCGAGTCGCCTTGCCGTGAGTTCCTCGGCGGCGATGTCGTGGCCGCGCTCGGCCGCCAGCATGCGCGCCGCGCGTTTGCCGCCCAGCTCGATCGTCTGGTTGAGCTGGAGCGTCGTCGTCCGCGTCTGACGCTGGGTGTCCTCAAGCAGGTAGGCGATTTCGGGGTTGGGGCGGCTGTGCGCTTGCTGGCTCGCGCCGGCCATCGCCTCCACCTCGAGCCGCGATGCGGCCAGTTCCGGGTTCTGCGCGTGGGCCAGCGCGAGCGCTTGGCCTAGCGACAGGGTGCCACTCACTGCCGCGTCGCCGGCTGCCGGCTGCGAACGCCATGCTGGCGCTGGCGCGGCCGGCGCGGAAGTGGGCGGGTTCTGCGCCCACGTCATGAGGGGAAAGCACAGTGCGACGCACAGGCCGATGCCGCGCGAAGGGTCGATCTTCGTCATTGAGTCCTCGTCTGGACGGCGTCAGGCTCGCTCGGGCAATGCGCCCGGCGAGACGGATCAAAAGGAAACCGACGAGGGCGGCCACGCGACCGGTGCTCAACCGATGCGTGGATCCATGAAACCCGAACTCGTCGGCGGAATCAGACGAGGAGGGATGCGGGCGGGCGAAGGAGGTTGTCCGGCGGCGGCTCGGACAGCGGGGAGCGATAGGGACTGTCGCCCGAGCGGTCCGGGAAGACCTCGAGACTGTGCGTGGCGGCAAACAGGGCGTGCGGGCTATGGCTGTGGTCGTGATCGGCGCTGCAACTGGCGTCACACGCCTTGCTCGTCCCGTGATCCGAGCGCTCGGTGCCGTCACGGTCCGCATGATCGTGCGTGTGATGACCCAGATGAGCGCGCTTCAGGGAACCGCCTTCGTGCGAGCAAAATGCCGCCACGGCCGCGGTGCTCCACTGCAGCGGCAGAAAAAACACGAGGAGGACGATCAGAAGCTTGCGCACGCACCGATTCTACAGGAGGTCTCAGGGTTGGAAATGGGGTGGCATCAATCCGTGGCGCGAACTGGAGGCTCAGTTCGCGCCATAGAGTTCCTCCATGTAAGCGCGCTCGGCAGGCGTCACGTTCTTGAGTTCCTGCAGGACCTGCTCTCGCGTTTTGCCGGGGCCCGCGTTCGTATCCGGCATCGGCAGATCACGCAGGAAAGATTCGTAACTTCCGTCTGCCTTGGCCTGCGCAAGCTCGCGCATCACGTCAGCGCGGGTCTTGGTGCTTTCACCATGGTCGGGATGAAACGTCCAGCCCACCTCGGTCGTCGTGCGATGCCAGACGTCCGCGTACGAGACGGTGGGGGCGACCAGAAGGCTGGCGATGAGCGCAGTGGAAGTGAGTATGCGAGCGACCATGATGGAACTCCTGTCGAATCATCCGTGACGCCAGACCGGTTTGGGCCTGCCGATGCCTTGAGGGTGAAGGCATGAATCGACTATACGAAGGCCGCTTCGTCAATTTGCGAACTGCCGCATTACGTTTTTGTAATGTCCGGCTCAGCCGGTTCTTGACATAATTCGATCATGAAAGTCCTGGTGATTGAAGACGAGCCCAAGCTTGCCGACTATCTTCGCAAGGCCTTGTCGGAGAGCAGCTACGTTGTCGATGTCGCCAATGACGGGGCCACCGGACTGCACTTCGCCCGCGAAGGGCAATACGATCTGATCCTGCTGGATGTCATGCTGCCGGTCGTCGACGGCTTCGGCGTCCTGAACGAACTGCGCAAGAGTAATCAGGTTCCGGTCCTCATGCTGACGGCGCGCGACAGGATCGAAGACCGGGTACGGGGGCTACAGGACGGCGCCGACGATTACCTCGGCAAACCGTTTGCGCTGTCCGAACTGCTCGCGCGGGTGCAGGCCTTGATGCGCCGGGGTGCCCTTTCCGCGTCACCCGCGGCGGAACTCAACATGCTTCGCCTCGAAGACCTCGAACTCGACCTGATGCGCCGCAGGGCGACCCGCGGCGGGCTGCGGCTGGAGCTGACCGCCAAGGAGTTCACGCTACTGACGTTGCTGCTGCGCCGGCAGGGGGAGGTCCTCTCCCGCACCGTCCTGGCCGAGCAGGTCTGGGACATGAATTTCGACAGCAATACCAATGTCGTCGAAGTCGCCGTTCGCCGCCTGCGCGGGAAACTGGACGATCCCTTCGACCGGAAGCTTCTGCACACGGTCCGGGGGATGGGCTACGTGCTCGAAAGCCGGGAAGAATGAAACCGGCGGCCCCTCGTTCGCTGCGCCGGTGGCTCTCGCGAGGGCTTGCCCTCCTGACCCTCGTCGGCTTGGGTCTGGTCTGCGCAGCCGTGTATGTGGCCACACACTTGAGTCTGGCGTCCCGGCAGGCGGTTTCGCTCGAGCAACATCGTCAGGTGATTGAACATCTCGTTGAAGAGCTTACGACCCCGGGCGACCTGGCCATCTTGCGTCACAAGCTCGACGACTTTTTTGCCGGTCGATCCGATCTGCGCTTGCGCCTGCGCTCCGCATCGGGCCAGTGGGTCTACGGCGCCGATGATCGAGGCCTCCTCATGCTCGCAAACGAGAAGCGGGTGGTCTTCGAGATCGCTTCTCCAACACATCCCTTCGCCCTGATGCAGGCAGAACTGACGTTGGACGTTTCATCCGACGATCAGTTGCTGCGCGGACTTGCATGGACACTGGCCGCCTGCGCCTTGACAGGCACGATCGCGATTTCATTGGGAGGAGCGTGGCTGGTGCGTCGAGCGCTCGAGCCGGTCAACGAACTGGCGCAACAGGCGATGCGTCTCGTGCCCGAACGGCTCGCAGAACGGCTCGACGGCGCCGCGCAGGCAGAGGAAGTGCAGCCGCTGGTTCAGCAGTTCAACGCCGTGCTCGAACGCTTGCAGGGAGCGTACATCCAATTGGAAGGTTTCAACGCAGACGTCGCACACGAACTGCGAACCCCCTTGACGACGCTGATAGGGCAGACGGAACTGGCGCTGAAGGGCAAAGGTGACGCGGCTGAGCTTCGCGACATCATGGGTTCAAACCTCGAAGAGCTACACCGTCTTTCGAGTCTCGTGCACGACATGCTGTTCCTGTCCAATGCGGACCGGGGCGTCAAGGCACGCACCCGCACGATCAGCAGTCTTGCCGCGCTTGCGCGTGAAGTCGCCGAGTACCATGAGGCCCCGCTGCTCGAGGCGCGGCTCACGATCGGGATCATTGGCGATGCCGTAGCGTGCGTCGATGGTCGTCTCGTTCGGCAGGCGCTGTCGAATCTTTTGTCGAATGCCACCCGATACGCGCAACCTGGCACGACGATCGAGGTCGATATCCACGAAGCGGCGCCGGGAGAAGTCGCGTTATCCGTTACCAATACGGGTCCCGAGATTGCCGAAGAGCACCTTTCTCGCCTCTTTGACCGTTTCTACCGGGTCGATGCTGCGCGCAAGCATGGCGAGGATAACAACTATGGCTTGGGCCTTGCGATTGTTGCCGCGATCGCGCGCATGCATGGGGGGCGGACGTTTGCTCGTTCCTCTCAGGGAATGACGACGATCGGATTCTCGGTTCCGTACAGCGACCGGTAGCGTTGGTCAGCGCCCGTTTCGCAGCGGCTGCTCGCATGCACGATACTTCTCCTCCACCGATGTTCCGTCCCTCAGTCCGTGCGTTCGGTCGGGCGCAAGAGGCGCAGGCCGTTGAACACGACGAGCAGGCTCGCGCCCATATCGGCAAACACGGCCATCCACATCGTGGCCGACCCCAGAAGAGCGAGCACCAGAAAAACGCTCTTGATGCCGAGCGCCAGGGTAATGTTCTGCCACAGTACCGAATGCGTGCGCCGCGACAAACGGATCGTCTCGGGGATACGGCGCAGATCGTCGTTCATGATCACGATGTCAGCCGCCTCCATCGCCGTATCGGTGCCCGCCGCGCCCATGGCGATCCCCATGTCGGCCTGAGCAAGTGCCGGCGCATCGTTAATGCCGTCCCCTGTCATTGCCGTAGGACCATATTGGCGCTGCAGGTCGCGAATCGCAGCGAGTTTGTCTTCAGGCAGTAGATTGCCGCGGGCATCCTCGATACCGGCCTGCGCGGCAATCGACCGTGCGGTCGCTTCATTGTCGCCGGTCAGCATCACCGGGGTGACCCCCAGCGCACGCAATTCGGCAATGGCAGTCCGGGACGATGCCTTGATCGTGTCCGCGACCGCGAACAGGCCCAGCACCTTCGTCGACGAGGCCAGCAGCGTGACAGTGCGTCCTTGCGATTCGTGCTCCGCCAGCCGTGCCTCGAGTTCAGCACTGCACTGGCCGCGATCTTCGATCAAACGGTGGTTACCCAGAGCATGGACGTCGTCGCCGACGCGCCCCTGAACACCGCGCCCCGCAAGGGCATTGAATTCGTCGACGGCCTCCAGCGGGTGATCGAGCCCGGCCGCAATGGCTTTCGAGACCGGATGGTCCGAGTGGGCGGCAAGGCTTGCGGCAAGGCTCCCGGTTCGCTGCTCGGTATGGTCGGCGGCGATGGCGTCGAAGGCCACGAGGCGTGGCTTGCCTTCGGTCACGGTGCCGGTCTTGTCAAGCGCGATCGCCTTGATCTTGCGCGCATCCTCGAGGTACGTTCCACCCTTGATCAGAATGCCCCGTCGT
Source organism: Candidatus Accumulibacter vicinus (assembly GCF_000584955.1). Taxonomy (NCBI): domain Bacteria; kingdom Pseudomonadati; phylum Pseudomonadota; class Betaproteobacteria; genus Candidatus Accumulibacter; species Candidatus Accumulibacter vicinus. Next base: position 3,379 of record NZ_JDSS02000034.1, on the reverse strand, counting down.
GCAGCCGCGGTGAGCCCGCTCACGACGGTCACCGGTGTGGAGATGACCAGCGCGCAGGGACAGGCGATGACGAGCAGGACCAGCGCCTTGTAGAGCGCATCAAGCCATGGCCAGCCGAATCCCAATGGTCCGACGATCGCCACCGCCAGCGCGATCACGAAGATGGCGGGCGTGTAGATCGCCGCGAAACGGTCGACGAATCGCTGCGTGGGCGCCCGCGTGCTCTGTGCTTCTTCCACAGCATGAATGATGCGTGCCAGCGTCGTATTGCTCGCCACGGCCGTCACGCGACATTCGAGCAACCCGGTTTCATTGATCGTCCCGGCAAAGACGAGATCGCCGGGTTGCTTGTCGACGGGAATACTTTCGCCCGTGACCGGCGCCTGGTTGATCGCACTGTTTCCGACGGTCACGACACCATCAAGTGGCACACGCTCGCCGGGTTTCACGCGAATGATGGCCTCCAGGTGCACCGAGGCCGCCGCGACGCGCACCCAACTTCCGTCCGCCTGCCTCACCTCGGCTTCGTCAGGGGCCAGGGCCATCAGGCTCGTGATCGCATTGCGTGCCTGGTCGACCGCGCGCGCCTCGATCAACTCGGCGATGGCATAGAGCGCCATGACCATGGCCGCCTCGGGCCACTGGCCAATCACGAATGCGCCCGTGACGGCGACGGACATCAGGGCATTGATGTTCAGGCGAGCACGACTGAGCGCGACGAGCCCCTTCTTATAAACGCTCAAACCCGACAAGCCGATTGCCGCAGCAGCAAGGGCCATACCCACGACCTTGACCAGGAGGGTTGCCGGTGCAAGGTAGGCCAATGCTTCAGCGCCCACCGCCAAGATCAGGGCACCCATCAGCCGCGCGAGCCCAGCTCCGATTCGCCGATCGTCGTCAGCGGACTCGGCTTGCAACGTCTGGCCAGACTGCCCCGCATCGACGAGATTGATCTCGAAGCCCGCCGCACGTATTGCATCTTGTGCCTGTTGCTGCCCGGCCGCGCCGGCCGTGATCATAAGCGTGCGCGTACCCAGCGCGAAGCCAAGCCGGCGAACCCCGACGACCGACGACAGCGCCTGCCTGATCTCCATCTCTTCGGTAGCGCAATCCATTGCCGGAATGCGATAAACCGTATTCTCGGCCGCCGCGCCGGGCAAAAGCTCCTGCGACGGCGTCGCGTCCTGCGCGCATGCACCCCCGACATTGCAGAGCTGGGTATCTTCAGTCACTTTGTTCATGATCACGCTCCTTGACGCCATTGAAAACCCTGTAGTGACCACAGAGTCAACCACTTACCCTAATCAGCGCCTCCTCGGTCGGGCAGTCCATGTGGGTGATGACGAAAACGGATTGCTTCATGGTGGTCCTGCACGAGGAATGCAACGGTCGCTCGCGGGGCATGACACCGAAGTGACCACCCCGGGACGGCTCACTTCGGCTGCGGCTGCTGCGACATCCACTGCTGATGCTGCATCATTTGATCCATCATCATCTGCTGCATCGGCATGTATTGCTCCATCATGAATTGGCGCTGCTTGAGTTGCTCGGGCGTCAGACGCCGGTAGTCCCCCCACATGGGCCCGCCCATCATGCGGCCGCCCATACGGCCCTGGCCCATCATCGGCGCCCCGCCGCAACACCCCATCATCCCCGGTGCCCACATGCCGTGCATCATCTGCATGTTGTTCTGCATCGTGGTCCAGTGGTCCTGGAGCAGTTTCTGCCGCGCCTGGGGATCCTCCGTCTGGCGGATCCTGTCCATCTGCTCCTGCATCGCTCTCATGTTCTCCTGCACCTGCGCCATCTGCTTGTCAAAGTCCGTCGTGCCGGGGGCCTCCTGTTTCGTCTGCCCGCCCGCGCCGGCTGGCGGGTCGGCGGCAAAGAGGGACGGCGCCGGCATCGCGAGGGCCGCGGCCAATCCCAACGTGATCAATGGTTTCATCTTGCGCTCCTTTCGAGGGTTCCCTGAGTCCTGCCCGCTGCGGCAGTGTCAACATTGAAAACCCTGTAGTCGCTCCGGGGTCAACGGCTTAGCATGAGCAATCGTGCGAGGAGGTGTCATGCGGATCGGAGAACTTGGCCAGGCGACCGGCGTCGATGTCGAAACGATTCGCTACTACGAGAAGGCGAGGTTGCTGCCGCCGCCCGCCCGGGCAGCGAATGGCTACCGCGCCTACGGCGCGGCACACCTGGAACGCCTGAGCTTCGTCCGCC